>CAMHOE010000019.1 GCA_946186665.1 uncultured Clostridia bacterium
ACTGTTTATCAGCATTTCAAGGTGCTTAGGGAGAAAAAAAGCAGTCACTAATTATAAAGCCAAAAAAACAGCGGCTTATTCTTAACAGAAAAGCCGCTGTTTTTTCTCAGCTATATTCGTTTGGACTTTTATTTCTTTGTTTCTTTCATTTCATAGTCCTTGTCCTCAGAGATCATTTGCAGCATTATCTCTGCAAAGCGTGGGTCAAACTGTGTGCCGCTGCCCTTTCTTATCTCCTCGCTTACTACCTTCTGCGGCATGGGGTCACGGTAGCTGCGGTAGCTTGTCATGGCATCATATGAGTCTGCAACAGCGATTATCCTTGCCTTCTCCGGTATATGCTCGCCTGAAATACCGTCCGGATATCCTTTGCCGTCATATCTTTCATGGTGCCATCTTGCACCCATCGCAAGCTCGGACTTTTCTTTGATATTATCAAGGATCTTCGCTCCCATGACAGGGTGCTGCTTTATCAGCTTGTATTCTTCATCGGTGAGCTTGTCCGGCTTGTTGATGACCGCATCCGGAACCCCTATTTTGCCGATATCGTGGAGAAGCCCTATCATATATATATCGTTTTGTTCCGTTTCACTGTATCCGTAACGCTTTGCGATCTCCCGTGAATATTCGGCGACACGGCTTGAATGTCCGTTTGTGTAGGTGTCCTTTGCATCTATAGTTCCGGCAAGGGTCTGTACGATATGCATAAGCATCTGTTCTTTTTCTGCTGTCTGTCTGTCGATCTCATCCTGTAAGCTCTTGCTGATCTTTTTCAGGTCAGCGACCTGCTGTATAATGACAAATACAAGCAGGAGCAAAAGACCGATAAGCATTGGCAGTTCACTGTTGCTGATCTCAAAGAATATTATCGTTATTATCTGTATGATAGACATTACCATAAAGGTAGTAAATCCAACTGCCGTGTAAGGGTATTCTTTGATATAGCCTTTCTTAGCATCCAATATTACAGTAACGATAAGGCACAGTATCACGACTGCCAGAACGGAGTCTATGCCAATCAACAATCTCTGGAAGGTCTGTATACCGGTAAAATGCATTACAGTACATGAGATGAAGCTTGCAAGTGAGAGCGCAAACATTAGCATACAGCATTTTTTGTAACGCTGATTTTGTATGGAATTGATATAAATAAGCAGGGCAAAGGGCATCATCATACAGAATAAATAACCCATCAGTCCGTCTATATAGTATATCTTTGTAACATATGGTGTAAATTGTGAAACGGCTAAAAGCCAGCACGCAACATCAAGAACGCCAAGCGCACCGTAAAGCATATCTATTGTTCGCTTCTGCCGTACACGCATAATTATTCCTATCAGTGTAGCCAGTAAAGACGCAACAAACAGTATCACCGACAAAAAGAACGACAATCCATACTTGTTTGCCATGTAATTGTAAAAGCCGGTTTCGGATGTGACAAATGTTTCGGATACTACAAATGGGTTCCAGTCGGTCTTGCCTCTTACGAGCTTAAGTTCAGCACCGGCATCCTTTTCGCTGAGCGGAATTGTAATATAGAATTCCTTCATGGCACCGCCCGGTATCCCCGTATCCCTTGAACTTACAAAATCCTTTCTCAGCTCACCGTTTATAAAAACGCTGATATCGCTCCTGTTCTGAAAGCACAGAATACTGTTAAGCTCTATTTTGTCCGGCAGCTTTGAGATAAGAGTAAAGCTTTCATCGAATGCTCTGTTATCATCGTAGGTTCTTCCGGTCTCAAAGCATTTTCCATCAGCATCAATAACTGTCCATTTCTCTATATATTGTATATCCTCATCGTTAGTATCTGATTTGGCCATCACAACATTTGTTAACACTATACCTATTATCAGGCTGAAGATGAATACACATAAAAATACTATTTTCAGCACCAGTTCGTCTTTTCGAAGTGTTTTATCTGCTGACATATTTGCCCTCCCTTCCAAATGTGTCCATCTGTAATAATACCATTATACAACACATTATCCCAAAAGGAAAGAGAGAACTATAATATAATTAGTGGTTAGTGTTGACTTCAGACAACTTTATATTAACATTATAAGCTGGTAATGGTATTTGTCATTTTTTTGAATTGTAATAAGAAAGCCCGTGCGTTACTGCACGAGCTTTCAGTTTGTGAATTATTATTTTTAGCTTTTCCTGAGTTCATCGTTTGCTGATGTCTAAGTATTTTATTCTGTCGTGTACATTCTTGTATGCCGGACGGATTATCTTTCCGGAATTCACAAGCTCCTCCATACGGTGAGCCGACCATCCTGCTATTCTTGCAATAGCAAATATCGGTGTGAACAGCTTGTCGGGAAGGTCGAGCATACTGTATACAAATCCGCTGTAAAAGTCTACGTTTGCACTTACGCCCTTGTATATCCTGCGTTCCTGAGCAATTACCTTCGGGGCAAGCTTTTCTACCATTGAGTAAAGCTTGAATTCTTCCATTCTGCCCTTTTCTTCTGAGAGCTTCTCGACAAAGCCCTTGAATACCCTTGCTCTTGGGTCTGATATAGAGTAAACAGCATGACCCATACCGTATATCAGTCCTGCCTTGTCAAAGGCTTCACCATGCAGAAGCTTTACAAGATACTGACTTACTTCTTCTTCGTCATTGAAGTCGTGTACATTCTGCTGCATATCCTCAAACATCTTTACGACCTTGATGTTTGCACCGCCGTGCTTAGGACCCTTAAGTGAACCTAAAGCAGCGGCAATAGCTGAATATGTATCTGTACCTGATGATGTTACCACATGAGTTGTGAATGACGAGTTGTTACCGCCTCCATGCTCTGCATGAAGCACCAATGACATATCCAGAAGCTTTGCTTCGAGCTTTGTGTATTTCGAGTCGGGGCGCAGCATATAGAGAATATTTTCTGCTGTGGAAAGCTCCGGCTGAGGAGAATGTATGATAAGGCTTTTGTTCTTATGGTAATGGTTGTACGCCTGATAGCTGTAAACTGATATTACGGGGAAGAGAGCGATAAGCTGCAGGCACTGACGGAGAACATTCGGCAGCGATGTATCATCTGCGTTGCGGTCATATGAATACAGTGTCAGTACACTTCGCGCAAGGGCATTCATCATATCCTTGCTGGGTGCTTTCAGTATAACGTCACGTGTGAAATAGTGCGGCAGATTACGGTATTTTGCAAGGAGACGGTTTATCTGTCTGAACTGCTCCTCATTCGGGAGATTGCCGAACATAAGAAGATAAACGACCTCTTCAAAGCCGAAACGATCGTCATGGATAAAACCTCTGACGATATCTTCAACGTCAACACCTCTGTAATAAAGCTTGCCGTCACAAGGCAGTGTTTCGCCGTTAACGACCTTGCTTGAACAGATCTCTGATATTTCTGTCAGTCCTGCAAGTACCCCCTTGCCGTTTATGTCACGAAGTCCTCTTTTAACATCATATTTAGAATACAGATCTTTTTCTATTTTTCCGTTTTCCACGCATAATTTACTCAGCTCTTCAAGCTCCGGCGTTACCTGAAAGAAATCATTGTTTGCCAATCTTATCATCTCCGTTTTCCTAAAATAATTGCAGTATAATGTTTTTTATAATACTATTATAACATAAAATAAAAAATTGTAAATGCACCTGCATTGTACACAAAATGTATTCTGTATGATATGACATACATAAAGCTGTGACTCAGAGGGCACAGCCCTGATAAATATTTCTGATCTTCAGCTCATGGTTCAGCGCATTAAGGACATGACGTTTGTCGCCGCTCCATTTTGGCGCGATAAGTATTTTTTTATCACCGTCACCCGTAAGGCGGTGTATCACCATATTTGGGGGCAAAACTGATATCACTGAAGCGACCGTTGAAATATATTCCTGTTCTGTCATAGTTTCGAATGTTCCATCCCTGTACATCTGAGCAAGCTTTGTGTTTTCGAGAACGTGCAGAAGCTGGATCTTTATGCCGTCAGCACCGCTCTGACCTGTATAAGAAGCGGTATCCAGCATATCACTTTCAGTTTCAAAGGGCAGTCCGAGTATTATATGGACTATCACCTGAGCGCCCACAGATTTTAGCGCTCTTACAGCTTTATCGTAGACCGAAAGCTCGTAGCCCCGATTTATAAGCTCAGCAGTACGTTTGTGTATGGTTTGCAGACCAAGCTCTACCCATACGGGCTTTATTCTGACAAGCTCACTTATCAGCCGGAGCTTATCATCTTCCAGACAGTCAGGACGTGTTGCAATAGACAGCACTGCAATATCATCGCGATGTATAACAGGCATATAAAGTGACCTGAGTTTTTCTACGGGGGCATAGGTATTTGTAAAAGCCTGAAAGTATGCAATATAATTTGATCCGTTGAATTTTCTGCTTACAGCTTCCTTTGCCTTCAATATCTGCTGGTCTATGCTAAGAACTGCATCGGGTGTAAAATCGCCCGAACCTCCGCTGCTGCAAAAAATACATCCGCCGTATGACAAAGTGCCGTCACGATTCGGACAACTCATATTTCCGTTCAAAGAAAGCTTGTAGAGCTTCTCACCGAAGTTTTGTTTCAGGTAGCAGTCGAGTGAATAATATCTTCTGCCGTTCCACAGTTTTATCATATCGTCCATAATAATGTGTTCGCCCTTTTTAAAAACAAGGAGGAAACCTTGTCGGTTTCCTCCTTGAAGCACCGCAAAAATATCAGTTTTCCGGAGAAAAATTCTCCTTACCTACACCACAAAGTGGACATGTCCAATCATCAGGGATATCCTCAAAAGCAGTGTTTGCCGCAATACCGTTATCAGGATCACCATCAAGAGGATCATACACATATCCGCATACATCACATACATATTTCATATTATTACACCTCCAAATTAAAAATATACTGTTAAATCATTATACAATAAAGCACCCATGATGTCAATGCTTTTATTTTTAAGCAGCACCACAAGGGTACTTCCTACGGGCGCATGCGCTTCCGATTTGCGGCACACATTCGTGAGCACAGCTTGTTGTTAACCATTCTTCCTTATTACCGTCAGAGAAAACCTTCCGATATCGTCATATACTTCTTCAAAAATGTCAATATCACGTGTGATCTGACCATAAAGAGGATCGTTCAGAATTACAGTTCCATTCTCTTTGTCGTACCCTGTCATGACAACACAATGTTCGTTTATGTACCAGGGATACTTGATACCATTATATTCTTCAAAATAAAAGTCGTCATCATAATTCGGGTATTCCATTCTCAGAGTGGTCCAAATCATTACAGGATAGCCGTTCTCTATAAGCTTGTACAGATCCTCCAAAGACGTTCCTGTAAGATCGACGGCATCGACGTCTGCGGATCTTTTTTTCGCAAATTCCTGTACAGTCCTTACTATACCCGGAGGATATATTCCTGAACCGTTTTCTGTATACGGATCGCCTGAATATGATGTCACATAGCTATCACCATATACAAGACATTCATCAGCCATGTATTCCTTGTCAACGCTGTATCCGAGACGATTGATCAACATTGTCAGCGATACAACTTCGCATCCCGTAGGCAGTTCGGGATATTGAGATATATAGGGCACGTTCAGATTGAATTTTTTTCTTTTGAGTTTGTTTTTTACTATATTCTGCACTATAGTATCCGAACTGTTTTCGGCCATAACAGAGATGCTGTCGTTATTATTCTCTGCTCCGGCTTCAGATGTATTATTGCTTTTGCCGGACTGTTCATCGGCTGCGGAGTTATTGTTGTCTGATATTTGTGACTCATAGTTTTCGGAAAGCTGTTCAGAGACGGATGCCCCTGAGGTTTGTATTTCGGATGTCTGAAGCTTTATGTCGGTTATATCTTTTGTGGCAGCTGCTTCTCCGGCAGTTTCGGAACATCCGCAAAGCACAGCTGATATACATAGTACAGCAGCAAGCATTATTTTCCTTATTTTTATAAAATTCATTCCGCCTGATCCTTTCATTATTGCTTTTGTGAACAAAAGTGCAGGATATTATTTTACGAGCTTTTGTTCATCAGCTTTTGGTCATTACGAACTACAGCTGGAATTCTTTAATGACGTTATGTGCATCTGTATTTTTATTCTTATAAATTATATGAAAAATAAAATGATATGTCAATTATGCGCGCAGAGCCTGTTTGAAATAGTAAAAGGACACCTGCTGTTTGTGTGACAGTAGGTGTCCTTTTATATTGTCAGATTTACTTGTGTGATTCTTAAAAAAAACTGCATTCTCAGTGAACTATATCTTCATTGTCAACTCTCCTCAGACCGCCTGAGCGGGTTCTTCGTATAGTTGTTTCTTCTCCAGTGGTAGTATCCCTGAACAGTACGCCACCATTATATGAAACCAAACCTGTGTTTATCAGTACGTGTCCATTAACGTCTGTATATGCAATATCTCCTGCACTGATATCACTGTCAAAAAACAATTTGATTAATCCAAAAACAAATATTGCGCCTACTATTACGACAACCAATCCTAAAAGTAAGATAAGGATTATTGACATTACAGTTGAGTAAAGGTTTATCAATAACAAAAACAATACTCCATAACCTAATCCATGATATTTTACGCAGGTAACAAAGGTGAATATTTCAAACGCTAAAATAAAAACAATGAATATTAAATTGAAATACCATGCAAATCTATTGAATGCAAAAATATTATACAGTACAATTCCAAGTGAGCAAAGAAAAATATCTATGATAAAAAACAGGGACTTTGTTTTTCCGCAGTACCTTCTGCTATGTTTTTCCCATAAGCCAAGAAAGAAAATCATACCCATTACCAAAACTAAAAATAAAAACATAACAAAGAATATTTCTAACGAGTTCAAAAATCCTCCGTCGTCTTTTTGGGTTACTCCTGTAGTTGTTGTAAGCCAATAAAACAATTCAACAACATTATGTAGGTACTTGTATGCCATATTTGTGATAAATGATGAATTTTGAAAAATCACAGTCAACGGCGGTAATCTGTCTGAGGACAAAAACATATAAATATAAATACCCCATAATACAGTAGGAAATAATATTACAGATAAAAAAATGATTACTTCGATTGTTTCATGCTCCGAAAGAAATCTCTCAAGCATTTTCACAAAATCTTTTGAGACCACCTTGTATATAATGATAATCATCAACACAACCATACCTATGGATAATATTTGTGAAACAACCATAGCAACTATACCAGCGGTCGTTTTTTTATCAAAGTCAATTGTTCCGTCATTCTGTTCATAAGTATTTATTTGTGAGCTGTTTTCAGAATTACTATCATTCGATATTGTTTCTTCAGACTGTACGGCAATCGGAACGTCGGGTCCATTGCTCTCAGCGTTGATTGTAAATGTGAAAGCAAAAATTATCAGAACAATAAGCAAAAAAGCAAATACAATTCTATTGCCATCTCTTGAAAGAAATGTGTTCACAAATATTCCTCCTTTTCTATCAGGCATTCCATACTATTTTAGCGCTACATTTATAGTTCCAATCAGACTCCCATTCATTCGGTGTCTTGCTTTTCCCTTTTATGTATATAGTCTGTGAGGAAGTCCAGCCATTGAATGCTATATCACCAATATTAGTCACGGTGTCGGGGATGGTTATGTTTGTAAGACTCTCACAAAGACTAAACGCACAATTGCCAATGCTTGTCACGCTGTTGGGTATATTTATGCTTGTAAGGCTCGTACAGCCCGCGAACGCATGTCCTTCAATGCTTGTTATGGTATCAGGTAAGACGATCTCTTTCAAGTTTGTACAGTCGTCGAACACAGACCTTTCGATTTCCTTTACGTTGCCAGGAATTGTAATGCTGATAAGGCTTGTGCAGCCCGCGAACGCTTCAGGTTCAATGATTGTTACACTGTTAGGGATAGTTATGCTTGACAGTTTTTTGCAAAACATGAATGCACCATATCCAATTCGATTTACGGTCTCGGGAATAGTTATGCTTGTTAGGGCTGTGCAACCAGCAAAACCATAGGCGCCTATATTTTCCAAGCCATTGTGGAGTGTAATGTTTATTAGGCTCGTGCAGTGAGAAAAAGCGCCCTGTCCGATGCTTTTCACGCTGTCAGGTATAGTTATGTCCCTAAGTCCTGTGCAATAATAGAAAGCTTCATGTTCAATGCGTGTCACACTGTTAGGGATAGTTATGCTTTTAAGACTTTCACAGTTTGAAAATGCCCCATATGCTATTTCTTTAGTTCCGTCTTTCAGTACAATTTTTGTATTAGCGGGCATTTTTCCTTTGTATTTGTACGCTACATTACCTGCGTATACAATTCCGTCTGGCTGCGAATTATACCATGCAGTATTGTAGAACGCAGACTTTCCAATGCTTGTTACGCTGTCGGGGATGGTTATGCTTGTCAGGCTCTTGCAGCCATAAAACGCATTTTCATCAATGCTTGTAACGCTGTCAGGGATAGTTATGCTTGTAAGGCTCTCGCATAGAGCGAACGCCCCATGTCCAATGTTTGTCACGCCTTTTTTGACTATTACAGTTTTTATGATTTCTCGTCTTGACTCCCATGGTACACTTCTAACACCATTTGTCATTTCCCCGTTACCACTGATTACAAGCAAGCCTTTATCATCAAGCTGCCACGTTACGTTGTCGCCGTATTTACCACAGTTAGCACTGTCAACAATAGTACCAAGTGTATATTCAGGTTCTATGTATTCTTCTTCGTTGACATTTTCAGACGTGCTTTCCTCCGTACTGCTCACGACACTTGACGAATTCTGTGTGCCTTGTGTATTCGTATCCCCACACCCACCAAGAGAAAATGCTGTACACAAAGCCAACGAACAAATAATCGTTTTTGAAAAGTGCTTATTTTTCATAAAAACTAACCTCCAATAAATGTTTTTGATTAGTCATCTTTAGGGTAAGTGTAGCATAAAAATATGATAATGTCAACATATAAATCCTATCTTTGAGGTAATAATTAGTGAAAGGTGTTGAATTATCATGAAAATATACGACTATAATGGTTCAGCTAATATCGTAGGCAAAAGGATCAGAGAAGCACGAAAAAAAAGAAATATGTCTCAGGAAGAGTTGGCAATAAAACTTCAATTAAAAAACATCATTATAGGTCAAAAAGTAGTAAGCCGTATAGAAAAAGGAGAACGATTTGTTGCCGATTATGAATTACTTGGTTTCTCACAAGTGTTGAATGTGGATTTGTACTGGTTATTTGAAATAGATAAATGAATTTGCTTAGATTTCCGAAAAACTATATGCAAAACAAAAAAGCTGTACCATTTCGGTACAGCCTTGATTATGTTGTTTGATTAAAGCAGCGGCGCAGCATAGAAGTTATAATCTGAATAAACAAAGTGACCGAAGGGAACGATAATGCGAATCGTCCCGCGCGGTCACGCACTGCGAGTGACGGGACTTGAACCCGTACGTCGTGAAACACACGCCCCTCAAACGTGCCTGTCTGCCAGTTCCAGCACACTCGCAAATATTAAGTTTTGCAACGTCTATTATTATACCTGCATCGTTCGATTTTGTCAAGTGTTTTTTTTGATTTATAATTAAAAAATTTTTAACATCGATATCCGGCCTTATAAACCGCAAAGCTTTTATTTTTTTATTTGCAATTTGTTATTGCCAAATATGCAAAATTGTTATAAAATGGTATTGTAAAAAAATAAAAAAAGGGAGAGAACGACAATGCCTGAGTTAAACGAAAATTTTCTTAAGCTTGAAAAGAATTATCTTTTCATAAACATTGCAAAAAAAATAAATGCTTTCATAGAAGCAAATCCCGAAAAGAAAGACAATATTATCCGTATGGGTATAGGAGATGTTACCCTTCCTCTTGCTCCATGTGTAGTAGAAGCAGTTAAAAAAGGTGCAGAGGAAATGGGTGTAAAGGAAACCTTCAAGGGCTATGAGGACAGCGGTACAGGCTATGATTTCCTGAAGGAGGCTATTTCAGAATATTATGCGTCCTTTGGCACAATAGTCAAGCCTTCTGAGATCCGTATCAGTGACGGTGCAAAATCCGACTGCGGAAACATTGTGGATATCTTCGGCGATAACAATGTAGTACTTATCACTGACCCTGCATATCCTGTATATGTAGACTCTAACCTTATGAGCGGACGCAAGGTCATATATGCGGACTGCACCAAAGAGAACGGCTTTTGTGCAGTACCTGACCCGGATGTCCACGCTGACCTGATTTATCTCTGTTCCCCGAACAACCCCACAGGAGCCGCATTTACCACTGAACAGCTCAAAGCTTGGATAGACTATGCTATAGCAGAAAAAGCTATCATTATATATGATGCTGCATATGAAGCTTTTATCACAGAGGACAATGTTCCCAGAAGCATATTTGCAGTAGAGGGTGCAAGAAAGTGTGCTATAGAAATATGCTCCCTTTCAAAGACAGCCGGTTTTACAGGACTTCGCTGCGGCTACACCGTAATTCCCGAAGATCTTGAAGTAGAGGCATCCGACGGCACAAAGGTGAATATTTCGCAGATATGGGGACGCAGACAGGGTTCAAAGTTCAATGGTGTATCCTATCCCGTACAGTGCGGAGCCGCCGCTGTTTTCTCAGCAGAGGGCAGAGAGCAGATAAAAGTCAACCTTGAATACTACAAAGAAAATGCAAGAATAATCGCATCTGCGCTTGACGATCTTGGCATATTCTACACAGGCGGAAAGAACTCACCTTACATATGGCTTGAGTGCCCTAAGGGAATGGGTTCATGGGAATTTTTCGACTATCTTCTCACAGAAGCAAATGTTGTCGGTACTCCCGGAGCAGGCTTCGGAAAGAACGGTGAGGGTTTCTTCAGACTAACATCCTTTGGTGACAGAGATAAGACAATTGAAGCTGTAGGAAGAATCAAGGCTCTGCTGAGCTAAGTTTAGTTACCTTCTAAAACATAATGAGATATCGCAGGTGCATCGTCAGTCAAATGATGATGCACTTTTTATTTGAAATTCCGGAAGTTGTACATTGCACATTGAAATATGCAGGCACATAAAGTTGAGGAGGGAACAGAAATAGTGAATAGTGAATGGTGAATAACGAATAGTGAATAGTTTTCGCTGAAACAAAAACAAATCATAGTAAGTATATTAAAAACTACAACTTCAAACTGTACAGGCGCATGAAGTTGAATGGGTGAAAAAACTTTATATCCATAAGAAACAGCCGAAATAGCAGCCTTAAGGCTGCGGCGGCGGATGGGGAATATTGTCTGACAAGTGCGCCGCCGTTAATCGCGGACAATGAATGTTCGGTCAGGATATCAGAGTGAGCGCAAGCGAACGCCAGCGCGAATTGGGAGCGCAGGCTCTGCGCCGCGAATCGGCACCGGCAGCTTGCCGGGCGAATTGGGAGCGCAAGCCTTGCTCGGATGTTGATTTTTATGGGGAGTATGATATAATATATTTATTCTTGGTAAGATTGAAAAATGGAAAAGGGGATGATGTTTTGCTGTCGATACAGAATATCAGTAAAGAATATGTGACAGGTGACCTTGTGCAGACCGCCCTTGACGATGTGAGTCTGAATTTTCGTGATAATGAGTTTGTGGCTATTCTAGGTCCCAGCGGTTCCGGTAAAACTACATTGCTCAATGTGGTTGGCGGACTTGACAGATATGACAGCGGTGATTTGATAATAAACGGTATATCTACAAAAAAATATCGTGACAGAGATTGGGATTCCTATAGAAACCATACTATAGGCTTTGTGTTCCAGAGCTATAATCTTATACCGCATCAGTCGGTTCTTGCAAATGTGGAGCTTGCTCTTACAATATCCGGAGTCTCCAGATCTGAAAGGAAAAAGCGTGCAAAAGAAGCACTTGAAAAGGTGGGTCTGGGAGATCAGCTCCATAAGCGTCCAAATCAGATGTCCGGTGGACAGATGCAGAGAGTCGCTATTGCAAGAGCACTTGTAAATGACCCTGATATTCTTCTTGCGGATGAGCCGACAGGCGCGCTTGATTCCGAGACAAGTGTTCAGGTAATGGAGCTTCTTAATGAAGTTGCAAACGACAGACTTGTAATAATGGTAACTCATAATCCGGAGCTTGCTGAAAAATACGCTACAAGGATAGTTAAGCTCAGCGATGGCAAGATCATTGACGACTCCGATCCTTATGTTCTGAAAAAGGATGAACAGCCCGCTCCCGAACATAAAAGAATGGGTAAGGCATCAATGTCCTTCGGGACGTCTCTTTCGCTCAGTTTCAATAATCTGAGGACAAAAAAGGGCAGAACGATACTTACATCCTTTGCCGGCTCTATAGGTATAATCGGTATAGC
This sequence comes from uncultured Clostridia bacterium, assembly GCA_946186665.1. Taxonomy (GTDB): domain Bacteria; phylum Bacillota; class Clostridia; order Oscillospirales; family Acutalibacteraceae; genus UBA1213. Next base: position 12,318 of record CAMHOE010000019.1, read on the forward strand.
CCTTATACAGTCTCTCTCTTCTGGCGTTAATGCGTATATTGACAGCATACAGAAGGATACTATGTCATCGTATCCTATTACAATAGATGCTGAAACAGTGGATTTTTCAAGCTTTATGTCAGTTGATGACAGCGATGATGAGGATGTGGATCACGATAAGGATGCAGTTTACTCAAAGTCGAAGTCGATTCAGGCAATTGTTGATATGTCAAGCTCAGTGACAGAAAACAATCTGACTGCCTTCAAAAAATATCTTGATGATGATAAAAGCGATATACATAAATATGTGGGAGATAACGGTATAGTTTATTCTTATGACACGGATTTCAGTGTTTATACTTATGACGATAATGACTACCTTGTCAATGCGGACGGAAGCACTCTATTGGATGAGGCTACAAGCAAGACACAGCTTGGTCTTATGGCTTCATACAGCAGATCCATGACTTCCATATCACCGAGCAGTATGGTGAGAACTGAAACAAATGTATTTGAACAGCTCATTCCCGGCACTGACGGAAAGAGTGTGAGCAATGCAGTATATGAAAGCTATGATGTAGTATATGGTACAATGCCGGATGCCTATGACGAAATGGTGCTTGTACTTGATGATAACAATGAAGTAACTCTTTACGATATGTATGAGCTGGGACTTCTTACTACAGAGGATTTCAGAGAGCTTGCAAAAAAGATAGACGAAAACGAAAAATTCACCATAGACTCCTACAAGCTTGATTATAAAACAGTTTGTGACAAAACATACTATCTTATGCCTGCCTGTGACTATTACGAGAAGCAGTCTGACGGTACATATATCAATATTTCAGATGACAGTGCAAAGCTTGAGAAGAAGCTTGATGACTGTGTAAAGCTGAAGATCACCGGAATAATCAGACCAAAGGAGAACAGCGACAGCCGTCTCATTAATTCTTCTGTGGGCTATACAAAAAAACTTACGGACTATCTTATAGAACACGCTGAGGAAAGCGAGATCGTTAAGGAACAGAAGAAAAACAAAAACATAAATGTTATCACAGGTCTTTCCTTCACAGCAAAGAGCGATGATGAAAAGGCAGAGGATGCGGAAAAATATATAAGCTCTCTCAGTACCGAAGAAAAGTCAGAGGTATTCAGCGCGTATTTTAAAAGTGCGATAGAGAGTGATCCGCAGCTTCTTCAGAAGCTTCAAAATAATGCTGCTATGTCTATGCCCCAGTCAGGCAGTGAAATGCCCTCAGGTATAGAGCCCGGTGCAATACCTGATACTTCATCAGCAGTGCCTGAGCAGTCAGTTCAGCCGTCTGCACCCGATGCGGCAGCTATACAGGGAAGTTACCCGCAGCAGATGCAGGGATATCCGGATATGGCTTCTATGAGCGCTGAAGAGATGGAAGCGATGTTTGAACAGTTCCTTGCATCCGATGAGGAATATGTAAAAACTATGCTTGTAGGGGTATATGATAAATATATTTCTTCAGGCAGCTATGATGAAAACATGACCGCGTTTGGTGTAATAAGTGTAGATGCGCCGTCGTCTATTGCGATATATGCGGACAGCTTTGAGGATAAGGAAAAAATATCCGAGTGCATAGAAGCCTACAACAAAAAGGCAAAGGAAGAGGACAAAATAAGCTACGTAGATTATGTTGCTCTGCTTATGTCTTCTGTAACAACGATAGTAAATGTAATATCATATGTGCTTATGGCTTTTGTAGCTGTATCTTTGATAGTGTCCTCTATAATGATAGGAATTATCACATATATTTCTGTGCTGGAAAGAACGAAGGAGATAGGCATACTCCGTGCTATAGGAGCGTCGAAGAGGAATATTTCCAGAGTGTTCAATGCGGAGACGTTCATCATCGGTCTGTTTTCTGGCTGTCTGGGTATCGGAATTACGCTGCTGCTGCTGATACCGATAAACTGGATAATACATATGATAGCTGAATCCGATGTTGTCAATGCAATGCTTCCATGGAATAATGCTGTTACTCTTATTGTCCTCAGTGTAATACTCACTCTTATCGGAGGAATAATCCCGTCAAGAAAAGCAGCTAAAAAAGATCCTGTGGCGGCTCTCAGAACAGAGTGATCCTGAGCAGCAGGGTATACATACTTTTCAAAATCAAACGATGAATATGGCAGGTGCATTATCATATCAGATGGTAATGCACCTGTTTTTTCTTCTGTTATACTAATATCTAATAAAAGGGTAGAAAAAATAAAGTTTCGCCAGCCTTTTCAAAGGCTGCGGGGTCCATGGGGCAGAGCCCTTGGTCGCCGTCCGCAGACGCCCGTAGGAAGTGCCCTTGGGGTACGGCGAAATCCCCTTTTTAATCCCTCGGAATGGGGTGAATTCAAAAACAGTCCTGTGGAATGTTTTTGAAGAGGGGAAGCCCTGGAAGAGGGCTTCCCCTTGTAGCGGCCATAACGAAGTTTCCCTGCTGCCGTAAGGCAGCACGAAAAAACTAATGATAATGACATCGGGACTTTGCTTTGGACGTCCATTTTTTCTTCTCTACTTGTTTATCGGATAATAGTATTAAATATCTTCAAAGTGTAGAACGGTTCATTTTATTTTTATTATTCTATGAAACCAGTACAGGCAGGAAAATAAGAATTGTGAAAAAAATACGATAGACAAAACGACAAAAATCTGATATTATAATAAATTGAATATAATACTAATCAGGTCGGGAATTTTTCAGTTTTGCACAAATTGATGATGCTTTATTTGATTAGTTCAAACAAGCGAAAAGGGGATATTGAGTTGAAATATACTGTGAAAGAGGTTTTACAGTTTGTTGAAGAAAACGATGTTAAATTCGTAAGGCTTGTTTTCTTTGATATCTTCGGGGTAATGAAAAATGTTTCCATAATGTCTCAGGAGTTGGAACGTGCGTTTGAGTTTGGCGTACACGTTGTATCGTCAAGTGTGGACGGCTTTGAGGGGGGAAGCGCGGATCTTCTGTTGTTTCCCGATCCTGCAACACTCAGGGTACTTCCGTGGCGTCCGCAGCATGGCAGAGTAGTAAGGCTGCTGTGCGATATCAAAAATCCTGACGGTTCTGCATTTGAGGGTGATGTGAGACGTGTGCTGAAAAAGGCGGTCGAACGCACCGAGCAGGCGGGCTTTACGTGTAAGGTAGGACTGTCATGCGAATTTTACCTGTTTAAAATGGACGATCAGGGCAATCCCACAAAGACACCGCATGATAATGCAGGTTATCTCGATGTGGCACCTTTGGATAAAGGAGAAAATGTCCGCAGACAGATCTGTCTTACGCTGGAGGAAATGGATATGTATCCGCTGTCCTCACATCATGAAAGCGGTCCCGGACAGAATGAGATAGATTTCAAGCATTCAGACCTGCTTTCTGCTGCCGATGATTTTGTTACCTTTAAAACTGTTGTAAAGACCGCAGCTGCTGCGAACGGCTTGTATGCGTCGTTTATGCCGAAGCCGCTGCCGGATAAGAGCGGAAGCGGGCTGCACATTAATCTGATGCTTAAAAAATACGGCTTCAATATTTTCAAGGACAGCGGAAAGGGACTGAGCGATAACGCAGGATACTTTATTGCAGGTGTGTTGAAGCGTGCTTCGGAAATGACAGCGTTTATGGATCCCGTGCTGAACTCATATGCGCGTTTCGGAGCGTATAAGGCACCAGATACTATAGATTGGTCCTACAGCGATCTGAATACTCTTATCAGACTGCCTGAAGCCGGAACAGACAGGGCAAGGATGGATTTTCGTTCTCCGGACCCTTCCTGCAACCCTTACCTTGCTTTTGCGCTGCTTCTGCACGCAGGACTTGACGGTATAGAAAACAAGTATGAGCTTCAAAGCTCTGCGGATGTAAAGGATAGTAACGAAAAGCTGCCCGGCTCTCTTGCACAGGCGCTTGAAGCAGCAAAAAACAGCAGCTTTGTCAAAGATATCCTGCCGGGAATGATATTTGAAAATTACATTGGTATCAAGACCGATATAGTGAACCGTTCACTTCACGGGACGGAGTTCAGACAGCAGATAGAGGACAGATATTTTGAGATGATCTGATATTCTTGTCGGTGTCTGATGGGACTGAGAAATTTGCAAAGGAAAAGAAGGGTGTCGGGCTTTTGGACAGTGTATTGATAATATCGTCAAATGAACAGAGTATCAGTTCCTTTTCGCAGATGCTTAAAGCCGAGCGGCTGCATACTATTGATTCTGCAAAGAGCGGCGCTGAGGGCAGACGCAGGATATCGGAAAGGGATTATGATATAATACTTATCAATTCTCCCCTTACAGATGAGTTCGGCGATGCGCTTGCGATGGATGTTGCAGGCAATACAGATTCCGGTATAGTGATCTTTGTCAAGAGCGACCATGAAGCCGAGATAGAGAGCCGTGTCTCACAATACGGGGTGTTCGTTCTTGGGAAGCCTATAAGCAAGGTGCTGTTTTATAAGTCGATGCGTTTGCTGGAGGCTACAAGGAACAGACTCAAGGGTATTAAGCATGAGAATGTAAAGCTGCAAAAAAAGATAGACGATATAAGGATCGTCAACCGTGCAAAATATATACTCATAGAATATCTGTCGATGACGGAGCCGCAGGCACATAAATATCTTGAAAAGCAGGCAATGGATCTGCGCATTACAAAGATAGAGGTTGCAAAGCGGCTGCTGAGTACCTATGAGAACTGATATGACAAGAACAGTATATAACGGGAGACGAGTGGGTACTGTAGAATGTTAAAAACAGCTGTGATACTTATTGTATAGCTGTAAGAATAAAAAGCAAAGCACGGCTTATGCCGTGTGAATTGGGAGCGCAGGTTCTGCGCAGAAGGAGTTGGTAAAGATGGAGAAGAAGGCTTATCTTATTTTGGAGAACGGAGATGTTTATGAGGGCTATGCCTTTGGTGCCGAAAAAGAGACTGTTGGTGAGCTGGTTTTTACAACTGCAATGACCGGATATCTTGAGACGCTGACTGACCCCAGCTATTATGGACAGATAGTTTGTCAGACATTTCCGCTTATCGGCAACTACGGTGTAATACCGTCCGATTTCGAGAGCAGGAAGCCTGCGCTCAGAGCATATATAGTCAGAGAGTGGTGTCAGCAGCCTTCCAACTTCCGTTGTGAGGGTCAGCTTGACGCTTTTTTAAAGCAGAGTGACATTCCGGGTCTTTACGGAATAGATACACGCTGCCTTACAAAAACGGTAAGAGAGTACGGCGTTATGAACGCAAAGATAACATATACAAAGCCTGAGGCAGCTGATGCAGAGGCATTGAAGTCCTACAAGGTAACGAATGCGGTAAGCTCCGTTACTCTTGAAGCTCCGGAACAGCACAATGCAGAAAACGGTAAGTATAATGTGGTCCTCATGGACTTCGGCGCAAAGCTGAATATTTGCAGAGAGCTTGTAAAGAGAGGATGCAATGTTACGGTAGTTCCCGGCAGCACAAGCGCAGAGGAGATAATAGCTATGGATCCGGACGGCATAATGCTTTCCAACGGACCCGGAGACCCACAGGAAAATCAGGAGATAATAGCTCAGCTCAGACTTCTCTGTGAGAAAAAGATACCCACCTTTGGTATCTGTCTTGGTCATCAGCTTCTTGCATTGTCACAGGGAGCAACGACCGAAAAGCTCAAATACGGCCATAGAGGTGCAAATCAGCCTGCAACGGATACAAAGACAGGCCGTGTATATATCACAAGCCAGAATCACGGCTATGCGGTAGTTGCTTCATCTCTTCCGGAAAATGCCTATGAGAGCTTTGTCAACGCAAATGACGGGACCTGTGAGGGCGTTACCTATACCAATATGCCTGCTTTTACGGTGCAGTTCCATCCGGAAGCTTGCGGCGGTCCGCTCGATACTTCGTTCCTTTTCGATAAATTTATAGATATGATACAGGAGGATAAGAACAATGCCTAAGGATAACAGTATAAAAAGAGTTCTTGTTATCGGCTCAGGTCCGATAGTGATCGGACAGGCAGCCGAGTTTGACTATGCAGGTACGCAGGCTTGCCGTGCCTTGAAGGAAGAAGGCCTTGAGGTTATCCTCGTAAACTCAAACCCTGCTACCATCATGACCGATAAGGCTATGGCAGACAAGGTATATATCGAGCCGCTTACATTGGAGACTGTAAAGAGAATAATAATAAAAGAACAGCCGGATTCTCTTCTTTCAACCCTTGGCGGTCAGACAGGTCTTACCCTTTCTATGCAGCTTGCAAAGGAGGGCTTCCTGAAAAAGCATAATGTAAAGCTTCTTGGAGCAAATCCTGAAACTATAGATAAAGCTGAGGACAGGCAGATGTTCAAGGACACTATGGAGTCCATAGGTCAGCCTGTTATACCCTCTCTTGTTGTAAATGATGTGCAGTCGGCTGTAGAATTTGCAAATGAGATAGGCTACCCTGTTATCATCAGACCTGCCTTTACTCTCGGCGGTACAGGCGGCGGTATCGTTAACAATGAAGTCGAGCTGAGAGAGATAACCTCAAACGGTCTGGAGCTTTCTCCGATCACTCAGGTACTTGTAGAAAAGTGTATTGCCGGCTGGAAAGAGATAGAGTTCGAGGTAATGCGTGACAAGATGGGCAACGTAATAACCGTGTGCTCAATGGAAAACTTCGACCCTGTAGGCGTTCACACAGGCGACAGTATCGTTATTGCCCCTGCTGTGACTCTTGCTGATAAGGAATATCAGATGCTGCGTTCAGCGGCACTTAATATAATCTCTGCTCTTGGAGTAGAGGGCGGATGTAACTGTCAGTTCGCACTGGAGCCTGAAAGCTTCAACTATGCTGTAATTGAAGTTAATCCCCGTGTATCACGTTCTTCGGCACTGGCTTCTAAGGCAACAGGTTATCCTATAGCAAAGGTAGCTGCAAAGCTTGCTATAGGCTATACCCTTAATGAGATCAAGAATGCCGTAACAGGAAACACTTACGCCTGCTTTGAGCCGGCACTTGACTACGTTGTAGTAAAGTTCCCAAAGTGGCCGTTTGATAAGTTTGTTTATGCAAAGAGAACTCTCGGTACACAGATGAAAGCTACAGGCGAGGTAATGTCTATTGCACCTACCTTTGAACAGGCTCTGATGAAAGCCGTAAGAGGTGCAGAGATAGGCAGAGATACCATGTCGTCACCGAAGTTTGAGGAAATGAGCGACGAGGAAATACGTGACAGACTCCATGTTTGTGACGATGAGCGTTCCTTCTGTGTGTATGAAGCGCTGAAAAGGGGCATTACAGTAGACGAGATACACAGCATAACCATGATAGATGAATGGTTCCTTGAAAAGATGCTTAATCTTGTTGCCTGCGAAAAGGAGCTGGAAGGCTCTGAACTGAGCGACGATCTGTACAGAAGGGCAAAGCTTTTGGGCTTCCTTGACAGAACGATCGAGAAGCTCAGCGGAGATAAAGTAAAGAACCCGATGGTATCCGTTTATAAAATGGTTGATACCTGTGCTGCTGAGTTCTCTGCGGAAACACCGTACTTCTACTCTACCTTTGATACGGACAATGAAGCAGAAGCCTTTATCAAGGAGAAAAACTCTGACAATAAAACCATAATCGTTTTCGGCTCAGGTCCTATCAGAATAGGTCAGGGTATAGAATTTGACTATGCTTCCGTACATTGTGTATGGGCGCTGAAAAGAAAAGGGTTTGATGTTGTTATAGTAAACAACAACCCTGAAACAGTATCTACCGACTTTGATACGGCAGACAGACTGTACTTTGAGCCTCTTACAAACGAGGATGTTATGGGCATTATAAAGACAGAAAAGCCCTATGGTGTCGTTGTTGCCTTTGGCGGACAGACTGCTATAAAGCTCACAAAATACATGAGTGAGAACGGTGTGAACATTCTCGGAACCTCAGCTGACAGCATTGATATGGCAGAGGACAGAGAGCGTTTTGACGAGCTTCTTGAAATGCACAATGTAAAGCGTCCTCAGGGATATACAGTAATGACTACTCCCGAAGCTCTTGAGGTTGCAGAAAAGATAGGCTATCCGGTTCTTATGCGTCCTTCCTATGTGCTTGGCGGTCAGAATATGATAATCGCATTCAATGAGGCCGATATCAAGGAATATATGGCGATAATCCTTGCGCAGAACATCGAGAACCCGATACTCATAGACAAGTATCTTTCCGGTACAGAGCTTGAAGTAGACGCTATATGCGATGGCGAAGAGATACTCATTCCCGGTATCATGCAGCACGTAGAGCGTGCCGGAATACATTCCGGTGACTCTATCGCAGTTTATCCTGCATGGAACATCAGTGATGAGATGACTCAGAACATTATAACCACCTCAAAAAATCTTGCAGTTTCCCTGAAAACAAAGGGACTTGTAAATATACAGTACCTTATCTATGACGATAAGCTTTATGTAATTGAGGTCAATCCCCGTTCTTCCAGAACCATTCCATACATCAGCAAGGTAACGGGCGTTCCTATGGTTGACCTTGCCACCAGAGCTATGCTTGGTGAAAAGCTTGCGGATATGGGCTATGGCACAGGCCTGTACAGAAGGTCGCCTTATGTAGCTGTAAAGGTGCCGGTATTCAGCTTTGAGAAGCTTATAAATGTTGATAACCAGCTGGGACCTGAGATGAAATCAACGGGCGAGGTTCTGGGTATAGCCAATACCCTTGAAGAAGCTCTTTATAAGGGTCTTATAGCGGCCGGCTATAAGATGACAAAGCACGGCGGTGTATTTATTACCGTGCGTAATCCCGATAAGAGCGAGATAGGCGATGTTGCAAAGAAATACAACGAGCTTGGCTTTACACTTTATGCAACAAAGGGTACGGCGCAGACGCTTAGAAATTACGGTCTTGACGTTATCGAGGTCGATAAGATACATGAAAACGAAAAAGAGAATACACTCTCGCTTATAGAGAGCGGTAAGATAAACTATGTTATCTCTACCTCTTCAAAGGGCAGGATACCCACCCGTGACAGCGTTAAGATAAGAAGAAAGACTGTTGAGAGAAATATCCCCTGTCTTACTTCAATAGATACAGCAAACGCTCTTGCAGATTCCCTCAAGAGCAAGTATTCTGAATACAGCACTGAGCTTGTGGATATAAACGATATGAGAACAGAAAAGATAAAGCTCAGGTTCACAAAGATGCAGGGCTGCGGCAACGACTACATCTACTTCAACTGCTTTGACCAGAAGATAAACAATCCTGAGGGACTGAGTGTCCGCTTTGCTGACAGACGCTACGGTATAGGCGGCGATGGAGTTATCCTTATCTGCCCGTCTGATGTTGCAGATGCAAAGATGAAGATGTACAACCTTGACGGCAGTGAGGGCAAGATGTGCGGCAACGGCATACGCTGTGTAGGCAAGTATCTGTTCGATCATAATATGGTCAGCGGAGACAAAATAACGGTAGAAACTCTCAGCGGTATAAAGACACTCAAGGCTTATCGTCATGACGGTGTTGTGGATGTTCTCAGGGTAGATATGGGCAAGGCTGTACTTGCTTCTTCCGAGATACCCGTTGCGATAAACAAGCCGAGAGTAATAAATGAGCCTGTTACTATAGGCGGTGTGGACTACAACATAACCTGTGTTTCAATGGGCAATCCCCACAGTGTTGTATTCTGCAACAATGTTGAGAAGATAGACCTTGAAAAGATAGGACCGCTCTTTGAGAACAGTGAGCTGTTCCCCGAAAGAATAAACGCAGAGTTCGTAAAGGTAATTGACGACCATACCATAGAGATGCGTGTTTGGGAGAGAGGCAGCGGAGAAACATGGGCTTGCGGTACAGGTGCCTGCGCCGTAGCAGTAGCGGCTGTGGAAAATGGTCTGTGCAAGAAGAATGAGCCTATAACCGTAAAGCTCAAGGGCGGAAATCTCATTATCAAGTATACAGACGAGACTGTATACCTTACAGGACGTGCAGAAACAGTATTTGAAGGAGAAATTGAGTTATGATGTCAACAAAGTATATTTTCGTAACGGGCGGTGTTGTATCCGGACTTGGAAAGGGCATTACCGCCGCATCTCTCGGAAGACTGCTCAAAGCAAGAGGTCTGAAGGTTGCCGCTCAGAAGCTCGATCCTTATATAAATGTTGACCCGGGCACCATGAGTCCCTATCAGCATGGAGAGGTATATGTAACAGAGGACGGTGCCGAGACAGACCTTGATCTGGGACACTATGAAAGATTTATTGACGAGAACCTCAACAAGTTCTCTAATCTTACGACAGGTAAGGTATATTCAAACGTTCTTGAAAAGGAACGTCATGGTGATTATCTGGGGGAGACTGTTCAGGTCATCCCTCACATCACAAATGAGATAAAATCCTTTATCTATGCTGTGGGCAAGGACTCCGATGCGGATATCGTTATCACTGAGATAGGCGGAACTGTAGGAGATATAGAAAGCCAGCCGTTTCTTGAAGCCATAAGACAGGTGTCTGTAGAAGTAGGCAGAGAGAACAGTCTCTTTATCCATGTTTGCCTTGTTCCCTACATAAAGGGCAGTGAAGAGCATAAGTCAAAGCCGGCGCAGCACTCTGCAAAGGAGCTTCGTTCACTGGGTATCAATCCTGATATTATGGTGCTTCGTGCAGATGAACCGCTGGAGCCGAGCATTTTCAAAAAAATAGCTATGTTCTGCAATGTAAAGCCCGACTGTGTTATCGAAAACATGACGATACCTGTTCTGTATCAGGCTCCGCTCATGCTTGAAAAAGCAAACTTCAGTGACATAGTATGCCGTGAGCTGAAGATAGAAGCTCCGAAGGCTGATATGAGCGAGTGGCTGGATATGCTGGACAGGATCAATTCACGAGATAAGGAAGTAAAGATAGCACTTTGCGGAAAGTATGTTCAGCTTCATGACGCATATCTTTCGGTCGCTGAGGCCCTGCACCATGCAGGTTATGAGAACAAGGCTTTCGTAGAAATAGAATGGGTGGACACCGAGCTCATCACTGAATACACTGTAGAAGAGCTTTTAGGTCATGTTGACGGTATACTTGTACCAGGCGGCTTTGGCAACAGAGGTGTTGAGGGAAAGATCATAGCTGCAAAATATGCAAGGGAAAATGACATCCCTTATCTGGGAATATGTCTGGGTATGCAGACTGCCGTAATAGAATATGCAAGAAATGTTCTGGGTTTCAAGGACGCAAACTCAGGCGAGCTTGACCCTGAGAGCCAGCACAAGGTAATAGATCTTATGCCGGATCAGAAGGGTGTTGTGGATATGGGCGGAACAATGCGGTTGGGTGCATATCCCTGCAAGATCCGCAAAAACACTATTATGGACAGAGCATATGGAGTAGCTGAGATAAAGGAACGTCACCGCCATCGTTATGAATTCAATAATGAGTTCCGCGCACAGATGGAAGAAAAGGGTATGGCAGTAACGGGAACATCTCCAAACGGTATGCTTGTTGAAGCTGTAGAGATACCTGCAAACCGTTTCTTTATCGGAGTGCAGTATCATCCGGAGTTCAAGAGCCGTCCTAACCACGCTCACCCGCTGTTCAGAGAATTTGTAAAGGCGAGCCTTGAAAGTAAGGGCAATTCATAAAAACCATTCAACAATATAAAAACCGACAGCATAGAGAACTTGTCTTCCTGCTGTCGGTTTTTGTTTTTTTATTGTCGGACAAATACTGATCAGAAATGATCGGAAATAGGATTGATGCCGCCCCGATCGGCTTTGTTCAGATTGTCAATAAATTTGATCGCCTGACCACAGCCGAGAACAACGCAGTCTGCCGGGTTTTCAGCCACTGTTACTTTAAGCTCAGTTGCAATGCGGATGAGAGTGTCGATACCTGCGATCTGAGAGCCGCCGCCTGTCAGGACTATTCCGTCGGTATAGATATCTCCTATAAGCTCAGGCGGAGTTTCTTCAAGTATATCCTGTATCTGTGAAACGATAGTGTTAGCTATTTCTCTGAGAGGTTCTACCATTTCATTGGCTTTCAGGTCTACCCATGCAGGCATTCCCGTTATGAGATTTCTGCCTTTTATGCGGTAAGTTCCCGATACAAGACCGGGTACTACGCATCCGATCTTCATTTTTGCTTCTTCGGCAGTACGCTTGCCGATGAGCATATTGTATTTTCTTTTTACATACTTTATAATTTCCTCGTCCATGATGTTGCCGGCCTGCTTTATGGAACGGGAAACTGCGATACCGCTGAGAGATATAACTGCCATATCAGTTGTTCCGCCGCCGATATCAACAACAAATGATCCGTGAGGACTGCTGATATTGATTCCTGCACCCATAGCGGCAGCTACAGGCTCTTCAATAAGACACACCTTTCGTATACCTGCACCGCCAATTGCATTGACGACCGCGCGCTTTTCAACTTCGGTTATCTCACTTGGCACACAGGCAACTGCACGGGGCATACCTATCTTAGAAGAAACTACCCCTTTCAGCATTGTGGATATCATAGCTTCTACAAGACCAAAGTCTGATATTACACCGCCATTCAGAGGAAATACAGCATCCATCTTTGAGGATGTCCTGCCGAGCATCATATATGCTTCCTGTCCCACAGCTAAAATGCCGTCATTATCAAGATCTATCGTGATCACTGACGGTTCGTCAACTACTATACCTTTGTTTGGCAAGAATATTCTTGTTCTTGATGTACCCAGATCAATTGCAACGTCCAAAGCCATAATGACACCCTTTCATATACATCGTCTCCATCTATGGGAGCTGAATTTATTTTCCGAAACTATTATATAAAAATAACTGAAATTATTCAAGCATCTGCAATAGCTATAGCGGCGCACAATACTTTTTTCGCACCGCTTTGCCTGAGAACACGGCAGCATTCTGAAAGAGTACTGCCGGTCGTGCAGATGTCGTCAACAATAAGTATGCTTTTGTCTCTTATCATTTCACTGTCAGTGGGGGAATATACTCCGATAACATTTTTTGCTCTGTCTTCTGCGTTCAGTTCATGCTGGATGCGGTTTTTCTTTGTTTTGTCCAGAAGCTGCAAGCAAGGCTTTGATGATATTCCTGCAAGCTTTTCTGCCAGTATTTCTGCCTGATTGTAGCCGCGCTTTTTTCTTGAACGCTTTGACATAGGAACATATGTTATAATATCTATGTCAGACTCACCTGTCTGAGAACGGACAGAATTGAAAATAGCCTTTGAAAAGCTCTCTGCGTTGAAAACCACGCTGTGATATTTGAAATCCAGTATCGCTTTTCTTACTTGTGAGTCATATGCAAAGGGAGCAATACAAATATCCTCTGAGGGCAGTTTTTTTATTTTTGCATCTGATGGGAACTGTATTCTGCAATCCGGACATTCTGTTTCATTACGGAATATCACCTTTGAACAGTATGGACATTTTGGCGGAAAGAACAGTGACAGAAAAAAGTTCATAGCTCAGCTCCTTTCAAGGAAAGCTTTAAGCCCTGAATAGCGCATTGTTTTCCGGTTATTATCCACCATTCTCTTCAGTGTGGAAACATTACCCACAAGTATAAGCAGCCTTTTGGCTCTTGTGACAGCGGTGTACAAAAGATTTCTGTAGTAGAGCTGTGGTGCGCCGTAATACATAGGCATAATTACGGCATTGAACTCATTGCCCTGACTTTTGTGTACAGTAGTTGCATATGCAAGCTCTAACTGCAACATGGAGTCGCTGTCATAAATAACTTGTTTATCGTCAAAGCGTATACATACACTTTTAGCGGGTCTGTTTATATCTTCTATAATGCCGATATCACCGTTGAAAACTCCGGAGCCTTCTGTACCGTCATCCTTCGCCCAGATAAGATCATAGTTATTTTTTGTCTGCATGACCTTATCTCCAAGTCGGAACGTGTAGATCGGCATCTGAACTTCAAATGATTTTCCTTTTGATGGGTTCAGTGCCTGCTGTAATCTCTTGTTTATATCCGTTACTCCAAGCTCGCCTTTTCTTCCGGGACAAAGCACTTGTATATCATCAAAGGGAGAGTAGCCATAGGAAGCAGGCAGACGTGTTGTGCAGAGGTTGGTTATTGTGTCTGCAAGCTTTTCACGGTCTGAACACGCCATAAAGAAGAAGTCACTGTCTATACGGCTGATCTCAGGCATTTCTCCATGTACTATCTTATGAGCATTGGTTACAATAAGACTTTGCATTGATTGTCTGAAGATCTCTGTCAGCTGAACAACAGGTATACGTTCTGAGGCTATCAGGTCGCTGAGGACATTTCCGGCTCCTACGGAAGGCAGTTGGTCACTGTCACCTACCATGATAAGTCTGCATCCAAGAGGCAAGGCTCTGAGAACACCCTCAAAGAGTGAAGCATCCACCATTGAAAGCTCATCCAGAATAAGTGCATCACAGTCAAGCATATTTCTTTCGTTTCGTTTGAAAACAGGCTTATCATTTTTGTCCCATTCCACCTCTAAAAGACGGTGAATAGTTTTAGCTTCGCAGCCTGTTACCTCCGACATTCTCTGAGCGGCCCTGCCTGTAGGGGCTGCAAGAGCGACTTTTATACCGCACTGTTTGTACAGTTCAATGATAGCGTTTAGTGTTGTGGTTTTTCCTGTGCCGGGTCCCCCTGTAAGTATCAGCAGACCGCCGGACATAGCTTCAATAATAGCGCGTCTTTGCAAAGTTGCATAGCTTATATTTTTCTGTTTCTCAAAAAGCTCTAAAGCAAGCTCCACACCTGTTATTCTCTCAGCAGGAAATTGCAGCATCATAGAAAGCCTTGAAGCGGCATAGCTTTCACTTGTGTACAGAGACGGCAAAAATATAAAATCTCTGTCATCTATTTTGTCAGCTATCAGGCTGCCGTCTATAAGCATAGAATCTATAATTTCATCTATCTGGTCTTTTGTGAGCTTCAGAAAAGCGGCAGTGACCTCAGTTAATTTTTCTCTTGGCAGGCAGGTATGACCGTTACCGGAATTATATGTTATGACATATATTATCCCAGCTCTGATACGACAGGTATCATCACAGGGTTTATCAAGTGCAGCAGCAATAGCGTCAGCCCTCTGGAACGACACATCTATATTTTCCGCACAAAGTATGTAGGGGTCATTTTCGATAAGCTGTATTGCCTGAGCGCCGAGTAATTTCCATATTCTTACAGACTCCTGTGTGGATATGTGGAACTTTTCAAGATAGAGCATGACCTCACGCATACCGAACGCCTTACGGACTTCTGCGCTGAAAGCCATAGCTTTTTCAGCAGATATACCACGAAGCTCTGTCAGCCGCTGAGGTTCATTCTGTATGACTTCCAGAGTATTTTCGCCGAATGCCTCCACAAGGCGTTTTGCAGTAGCTCTGCCTATACCCTTTATGGTGCCTGAGGAAAGGTATTTCAGGATACTTTCTGTTGTAGTGGGCATAAACTGTTCATAATACTCAAAGGCAAATTGTTCGCCGTAGCTTGAATGTGTTTTCCAGTTGCCCACGAGTTTCAGTTCATCACCCACATTTATATCAGACATCATTCCTACAGCGGTAGCAGTGACTCCATCGCACAGCATGGTGATAACTGTATAGCCGTTAGCAGGGTTTCTGTATATTATTTCCTCCACAGAACCGCAGAGTTGAAGCAATTCTTTTTCTGTCATAGTCAGTCACCTGAAAGCACTCTCGTTTTGATTGATATAGATATCATATTCGGGATATTTCCAAGCTTTTTAAAAAGCTAAACAAAGTTCAACAAACATACCCACTATCTTACAATACATATTTTATTCCTTCTCACCACCCATGTCAAGGGCGGCGCAGAGCCTGTGCTCCCAATTCGCGCTGGCGTTCGTACCCCAAGGGCACTTCCTACGGGCGCTAACGCTCACTCTGATATTATGACCGAAACTTTTTCGCCCGCGATTGACGGCGGCGCAAGGCTTGCGCTCCCGATTCGCGCTGGCGTTCGTACCCCAAGGGCACTTCCTACGGGCGCTAACGCTCACTCTGATATTATGACCGAAACTTTTCCTGTCCGCGATTGCCAGCGTTTACTTGTCAGAAAACCGTCTCCCGTCCGCCGGCGCAGCCCAGAGGGGCTGCTGTTTCGGCTGTTTAATACGAACTTAAAGGTTTCTTTCCCTATTCAACTTTATGCGCCTGCATATTCCAATGTGCAATGTGCAATGTTCAATGTTCTGCGAAAGAATTACAGACGTGTACATTTTATAAAAAATCACTGACTGCTGCATCTTGTATACAAATAAGTTATTACTCACGAAAAATGATTTTTGTGGTTATAACTAAAACAGGCTTTTATTTTACGTTAAAATATGATAGTATAAAAATACAGACAAACAGGGAGGAAGAATAATTGAAACTGCGCCTTGAAACTTCATTGGAATATAATGAAACAGAAGTATATATACAGTGTCAGAAAGTAGATAATAAAATACAGAAGATCATTGACATCGTTAACGATGATACAAAACGAATGACCGTAAAAAAAGAAGGCGTTTCTGAAATGATAAAAATACAGGATATTTATTATTTCGAAAGCGTCGATGAAAGAAGCTATGTTTACGCCGAAACAGAAGTATACTCTACAGAAAAGAAATTATACGAGATCGAGGAGCTTCTGAAGGAGAGCAGCTTTGTGCGTATAAGCAAATCATGTATACTTAATATTGATCACCTTGACGGAGTAAAAATGCTCCGGAACGGTAAACTTGAAGCACAATTATCAAACGGAGAAAGGCTGATAATCAACCGCCACTATGTTCCGTCTTTTAAACAAAAGCTCAGCTAAAGGAGAAATAATATATGAAACGATCGTTCTTTAAGAAACTTGTCTATTACGGAGTTTCTTTCTGCGTGTCCTACACATTGGTAAGCCTGATACTATCATTACTGAATATCAATGCTTCGCTTGTTGCCGGAAACTTCTGGATTTATAATATAGAGATCATGAGTGTGTGTTTTTGTATTGCATTGTTAATGTGGCTGACAGATACCTTCATAAAAGGTTCCTCTTACGATGATATGACCCCGTTGGGGATATTTGCCGACCTTATGGATGTGGCATTACCTGTTATCGGGCTGGGCGGATTTGTTTTTGATTGGTTCGATGTTTTCAGCAAAGAAATACTATATCCCATAATTATTCTGTTGTTTGTTTATTTTGTTGTTCTTGGATTTTTTTATCTGAACGCAAAGATGACAGAAATAGAACTGAACAAAAAAATACAGGAGAGAAAGAAAAAGCTGAACAACAACAAACAAGATGATTAAAGTCACCGATACTGAAAAACACCATAGCAATACACAGGCTTATGAAAACAGGCGCACTATCTTATACAGGATAGCGCGCCTGAACTTTTATACACAGAATATCACGTATGAGATCTGTTATTCTTCCTCACCGTCTTCGAGACTTACATTGGATACAGATATGGTTTTATCCTTTAGTGCACCCTTCTCTACTCCAATGATAAAGCAGGCATAGCCTGTATCATCTGCTGACGCCGGAGCTGTACACCACAGCTCAACATTTGCCTTATCGCCTTCAACAATAATGGAACCAAAGTCGCAGAGATCACTCTTTGAATAGCTTGCCATAATGACAACTGCATCCTTGGAGCTAAAATAATTGTTATCCATACTTTTGGTTACATCTTTGAAGGAGCTTGCCACAATGGTTTCATCATCGGTGTGTTTTTCGCTCAGAGAATATGCCGTGTCATTTTCACTTATGAAACTTTCAAGCTCGGAAGCGGATGTGATAACATAGCTTTTCGGAAGAGATGTATCTGCGGTTATTCCCTTTCCGGAAATATACAGGATATTGTAAGATGAACCAAGATCTTGTATTGTGCTGTCTCTGTCACCTTCTGTTCCATCCTCTTCATCGTCAGATACAATTATATCATCTTCATCTGCTTCTGACCACTCATCAAGATCTCCCAGATCTATCACGGGATTACCTTCCTCATCAAAGGATAGCTCTTCTAAACTTTCCTCTGTCTGACTGCTGTCTGAGGGCTTGCTTGTTTCAGAAGTCTTGCTTGTGTCGGAAGCCTTGCTTGTGTCGGAAGCTTTGCTTGTGTCGGAAGATTTGCTTGTTTCAGAAGCCTTGATTGAGTCGGTATCTTTGCTTGAGTCGGAAACTTTGCTCGAATCTGATGAAGAGCCGTCCTCATCAGCTTTGCTTTCTTCCTGACTGCTCTCAGCAGAACTATCGGAGTTTGCCGTCTCCGATGACGAGTCACTGCCGGAGCATCCCGTTACAGTTAGCGCAAGAAGTATACTCAAAAAAATGACCGCAAATCTTTTCTTCATAAAAATACCTCCCGGATTCATAATAGGGGTTCTCAAAAAACGGGACACGAGCGAGTCTGCGGTAAAAGACATAGCAAAACCGCCGTGAAGGAGTTTTTTAGAGGTTCCCAATAGTTCAAGTTCGTAAAAAACGTATTCAGAGGTTTCCTTTACTTGCTGAGTGCCACAAATGAATTATTTTTAAGGCTCTTTAAAAACCTGCGGCTTTTAATTTTCTTGCTTCCACAGCGTGGACAAACTGTCAGGGGCTGTCTTCCCTCAACGACCACAATATCAGTGTTTGACGCCCTGAGCTTTGCGTTGTCGCTCTCGGAACGCATATGTGCTGATTTCAGACTTACGAGCTTGTCTATTTCATTGTTAAGGTCATTGTTATCAAGTCCGTTCACGATTGCAGTGGAAACCACAGGCAGAACTATATATCTGTCAATATCGAGGGAGTTTATCTGTCTGTATCTGCAATCCTCACATTCAGCGCCTCTGATAACCTCAGCCCTGTGTCCGAAATTCTGTCTGATAAAGGCTATTGATACCGTCCTGCCCTGCTTCTGGAATTTAGCAAGCTGCATTGCCATTGCAACAAGACCTCCAAAAAGCTGCTGCACCCAGAACTTCTTTTCCTCAGACTCAAAATCCGTATGTGCAAAATTAAAGCCTGCAAACACTCCCTTTTCAGAAAACCCCTTCAGGAAATAATCCACATCCTTGCTGTCGTTCCATTTGTCTATACAGTCTGCAATGTAGCTTGCATTCAGCTCCTCGCTGCAATCAGACAGAAGCTTCTTCATACCTTCAAGTGTTATCAAATAAAAATCCATTGTCTAAACTCCTTTTTTATAATGTCGGGATATCTTTCCCAGAACTATGGCTTTATAATACTGCTGTTTTTATTATAACAAACAATGCCGTACATAATATAACACAAAACTTACAATTGGTCTGTTATAATTAATGAATGGAAACATCTCCGTTCTTATTCAGCATTGCCGTCTTATAATGATTATATATTATCGGAACAAAATAAACAAGAATTTTTGTTAATTTTTTTAAAAATTTATTGCATTGAAATTGACAAACCTCGTAAGATAACATATACTTTAAAGTGAGGAATTGTAGAATGTACAGCAGAAATAAATTACAGCTGTACACATTCATGCAGTAAGAGCATATAAATTTCTCTCAGCCGCTGTATGCGGATGACTATATCTCCATACAAATAACACAATAACTTTTGCTAAAGAAAAGGACTGTACATTATGAAATGTATTAAATGCGGAGCTATGCTTCCCGATACTGTAAAATTCTGCATTATGTGCGGAAACAAAATGGAACCTGCCGGACAGGCACCAATGCAGCCACAGCAGCAGCCAATATCTCAGCCGCAGCCGCAGAGACAAGGCTCTACAGAAGCAAACGGACGGTCAATATCCGAAAAACACTATTCTCTGGAGGATATTGCGCGTCAGCAGGAAATGAATAAGAATGAAATAGGACTTGCCTCTCCTCAGAGAAGACAGCCTGCCGGAAATCAGAACAGAACCTCATCCTCCGGAAGCGGCAAGACTGCCCAGACTTCTCAGGATGACAGCGCACCTTTGGTTTACAGTGTTAAGACACCGGCTGTACCGCTTGGAAAACAGAAACAGATTTACACTTCTGTATTCGATGAGAATATAGCCGATGTGCTTGAGTCACTAAAGAACAATTAACAGCATAATGACACTATATTTTATATATTTTTTTTTGGAGATGATAAAATGGGTTTCAAAGATAAGCTTTTCGGAGGTCCTCAGAATCCTTCACAGCCTGTAATAGATGATAATATAGTTAATCCGCAGTATTATATGATGCCCGACGGCAGTGTCGCATCTGACGCTGATCCGGAAAAGGTAAACGGTGGAAATCCTATACAGAGCAGCTTTCCTCAGAAAAACAATAAACCTGTTGCCTATCCGCAGAATGGATATCAACAGTACGGCTATCAGCAGAACGCTTACCCTCAGGATGCTTATCAGCAGAACGGATACCAGCAGAACGCTTACCCTCAGGATGCTTACCAGCAGAACGGCTATCAGCAGAATGCGTACCCTCAGGATGCTTATCAGCAGAACGCTTATCCTCAGGATGCTTATCAGCAGAACGGCTATCAGCAGAACGGCTATCAGCAGAACGCTTACCCTCAGGATGCTTACCAGCAGAACTATCCGCCCATGAACAACGATGATCAGTTCAATATGCAGAATGAGGATCAGCCGAATGGTTATCCCGTAAGCAGCGCTCAGGGCGGCTATCTGACTGACACCGCTCAGCAGTATCAGCAGGAATATACTCAGGATCCTTATCAGACAAGTAACGGCGCACCGGACAGTGGCACGGGATGGAACAGCGAATCCGGTGAATAAAGGTACCAAAAGAAATGAAAGAGGGATAATCAAATGACCGTCATTGATATAAGGAATATATTTTCAGACAGGCACATAGAGCTGGTAGATGTGGAAGCTTCCTACATATACTATGCAGAGGAAAAAAACGAAGAAGGACACAACAATCTTTTCATTCTTGAATATAACAGGAAAACACGCAAGGAACGGCTTGTGACAAATTACTCTCTGGAGGATCCGACTTTTGTGGAGCATATCTTTGCTTTTGAAAAAACAATAATGCTCATTCTCGAAAACGGCTCCAACAGTCTCTGGGTAATAGAGATAGACAAAAAGAGCGGCGGAGAACTGAACAGACGCAAAGTAGTATGCACAGGAGCTTTCAAGGAATGTATGGCGACTGACAGCAGCCATCTTCTGATATATATGGCTCCGGATGAAGCAAATGCAGAAATCTTCGGAAAGTACAAGGAAGTAACGGGCTGCGACTGCCTTTGCTATCTGTACGACCTGAAAACAAACAAGAAATACTTTGTAAAGGCACCTATAATAGCGCGTCTCGGCTGCGATAATATCAAGCTTATCAATCTTTCAGGAAAAAGGTATCTTGTACTTCTTGACCCATTTGCGGATGAAAGCATAAAAGAAAACTATTACAGGGAGCAGCGTTGGATAAATGCTGATATCCGTGATAACATATGGCTTTGCAGTGCGGAAGAGGTGCAAAACGATATAGAAGAGGGCAAGGATAATATTACGAAGAAGTGTATTGCCAGTGCGGATATCAAAGCCCTTGTAAGATATATGGGCAGTGAAGGCTCACGTGTATACTTCCGCGCAAAAGAATTCCGTACAGGTTCCGAAAAAATATGCAGCTATGATATAGCTTCGGGTACCCTTTCGGTTGAAGCAACTCTTGAAAAACTGAAAGGTGATACTATCTATCTGATAGAGGAAAAGCCCTTTAAGACCTTTGCTGTAAACGCTTCTGAAACAAGAGTAAGCGTAAAGGGAATAGTCAACAGTGAAGCAAGCTTTTCTTATGACAACAGCATAGGAAACTTTATGACCTGTATAGAAAACCGCTACGCAGTGACCAGCCGTGTTGTATTCAGCGAGGAAAGCGGCACCTCCCATACATACTATTACATCTATGACTCCCAGCAGGACAAGCAGGAAAGCTATGAGTGTAATTGCCGTGTAAAGGGCAATACGCTTATACTCTATTGATATACGATAATAGGAGACAAAATGAAACAGAATATATTTCTGCTGCTTCTTGCAGCCGTTTTAGTGCTTTCGTGTTCCTGTTCCGCAAAGGAAGAGTCATCAGCAAATGAAAGCTCTGTGAGTACATCATCATCAGACGATAGCGCAGCTGATGAAAGCAGCCTATCAACAGACAGCGGCAGTTCGCCGGAAGTTAAATCCCCTTCGGAAAGCACTCAGGAAGCAAGCGCTGATATTGGCGAAAGCTCAGGCATTTCATACACTGTAACTCCTGATGATGACATAAAAACCACTTCCTCATCTTTGATCTCACCTTTGGATATCGGCTCGTGGGGGACAGGCGCAAAGTACTGTACAAGCGACGGTACATATACGAATGTGCCGGTAAGAATAGTGTCCGTACGACGTGGAGATGACGTATCCAAAGAAGTAAAAGAGCTTTGTAAAAAGTACGGTTCTGTTTATTACACTGAGCCTGAAGGAAATCAGGAATATGCTATCGCAGAATACGAGATAGACCTTGATAAATTTCCTGTAGGGGAGGGAGGTACTCTCTGCGATATAACGGCATCCATAACCGGTGAGGATGGTGAAATGATAAAGCTGTCCAACGGTTCATACTGGGCAACAACAGCATTCTGTATGGATGAAGAAACATATTACTATGGCGGCGTAGTTCACAGTATGCTTGCCTACAAGATCGAAAAGGAAGTAGAAAGTTATATCATGACGCTTGGAGAGTTCGGTGAAACTCAGGCGTATGTATCGTGCAGCTGACCTTAATGCAAGCTTTGTAGCGAAAACACTTTTATTCTATTTTTTTATGTAGTATAATAAATATATCCAAACTCGAACAGGAGGCATATCATTATGAATATCATTGATAAAGTAAGCGATTCCCTGACACAGTCTGTTGATTTTATTATCGACAAAAACCGTGAGGCGGCTCAGCTGAACCGTCTCAAGGCTATCATCAAGAGCGAAACAGAGGTTCTCAACGATGCTTATATAGCTCTTGGCAAACAGTACCTCAATGTACTTGACGGCAAAACTGAAACAGGAGTTGATGTTGAAAAGCTTCGTGAAACTGTAGACGCTTCAAAACTCCGTATCAAAAAAGCCCGTGCGCGCTATGAGTACATTCTCAGAAACGGCATACCAAAAACAGACGCTGACGTGAGCGAAGCAGCAGATGCTGCTGAAACAACAGCTGAGGATACTGAGGACAAGGATTCCGAAGAAGATCAGGATATCACCATTGCATATGCAGATCCTACAGCAGCTTGTGAAAGCGACGCCATAGATGCCGAAGCAGGTGCTGCTGAAAATGAAGTGCAGGATGCTGAGGAGTCAAAGGACTGACCGCTCAAGAGCGATTCATACCATTTAGCTTAAAAGTAAAGCAGATGGTTCAGCAAAAACAATAAGATGATCAAAAAGAGCAGGCACACCGTTATTCTGATATATCGGCGCGCCTGCTCATATTTTTTGATTTAGTTTTTATAATAGATTTGGTATATTTTGTTATCAGGAAATATCCTGTGTGGATATGGTGATGGAATTGATAACAGGCTGCTGCTCGGCAGGTATCGTACCGTTGTTATCTGTAGGTTCAGCATCTGATGCGATCTTATCAACAATATCCATGCCTGCTGTAACTTTTCCGAAAGCCGCATAGTTACCGTCAAGAGAATTTACGTGATCATCCGTCTGCACGATAAAAAACTGTGAGCTTGCGCTGTTCGGAGGTGTAGCTCTTGCCATAGATATTACTCCCCTTGTGTGAGAGATAGGATTATTATATCCGTTGGCGCTGAACTCACCTGTTATATTATTCGGTGAGCCGCCTGTGCCGTTTCCGTCGGGATCGCCGCCCTGTATCATAAATCCTTCCATTATTCTGTGGAATGTAAGTCCGTTATAAAATCCCGAGTCTGCAAGATATATGAAATTCCTTACGGATATCGGCGCAGCGTTATAATCAAGCTTTACGATGATCGTTCCATAGTCCTTGATATCTATCGACGCATAATAATCCTTTGTCTGGTCTATCTCTACATCCTTCAGAAACTCCGGTATCTCAAATGATGTCTGAGCTGCCGATGCGGTACTGTTTTCATATGATGTCTGCGATACAGACGAAAACTCCTCACTGTTTGCTGCCGTGCTGCTTACTTGTGTCTGTTCGTTTTTATCTCCGGAAAAATTGAAGATTGCCAGTACAACAAGAAGTACAATTATCAAGCCAAGAATAATACATCCTACAATAAGAATTATCTTACCCTGATTGCTGTCATCTTCCTTGTTTGTTTTTTTCTTCTTTACGGGGGTATCGGTATGTTGTTTTGGTGCAGGCCCCTTTTTCGTCCTGTTTTTTCCCATATGTTCAGATCCTTTCATGCTTAGTATGCGGTACTATCATATCACAGTTATTCACGTTTTTCAATCATATCAATCCGAAAAATCCAGATCCGGCTGTATACAGACCTCATATTCCGGATACATAGCTTTTATTTTTTCTGTGATATTTTCAACGACCGCCAAAGGTTCTTCTGCCTCAAAATCAGTTACTACATCAAACCTTATCTGCTTTTCTTTTGTATCGCAATAAAATCCGTGTATCTGAAGCACATACTTTTCAGACATGACAGTTTCCGTTATTCTTGTCCTCATGGTCTTTACTTCGTCATTTGTGGTGTTTCTTGAATAGACTCCCACCGCAGTGATTATTACACCGGTTTCCTTTGCGACCCTGTGTGAGATATCCCTGCTTACAGTATCGATTTTTTCTGCATCCCATACATCAGGCACTTCAATATGAACAGATGCCAGCCATCTTTCGGGTCCATAGCTGTTCATGATAAGGTCGTAAGCACCTTCTACACCCTCAGTCTGACAGACCACAGCTTTGACCTTCTGCGAAAGCTCACTGTCCACTCTTTCTCCGAGTATCTTGCTTACAGCTTCTCTGAGCATATCAAATCCGGATTTGATAATAAACAGGGAGATTATCAGACCAAGATATGCTTCAAGACTAAGACCGAAAATGATAAATACAATTGCAGCTAAAAGTGTTGCTCCCGATATAACAGAATCCATTATCGAATCCTGTCCTGAATTTTTGAGAGAATCGGAATTCAGTTTATTTCCCCGTCTGCGAAGGTACAGACCGAGCAATATCTTTGCAACAATCGCCACAGCGACAATTATCAACGCAGCTGTTGAATAGTCCGGCTCTGACGGCTCCAATATCGCTTTTATACTTTCGCTCAAAGCCGTTATACCTGCATACAGCACAAGAACAGATATCACCGCCGAGCTGATAAACTCATATCTTCCGTGGCCGTAGGGATGATCCTTATCTGCCGGTTTGCCTGCGAGTCTTGCACCGATTATGGTTATTACAGACGAGAGTGCATCACTCAGGTTATTTACAGCATCGAGGACAATAGATATTGAATTTGACAATAATCCCACTGCTGCCTTGAAGCCTGCAAGCATCACATTTGTAATAACTGCAACTATACTTGTAACAATAATAGATTTTTTTCTGCCTCCATCAGTCATAGTAAAACACCTCATAACAATTATATTCATCATATCAAAATGATACAACACCCAAAAACAGCCTTTACGTCTGACCATTCAACAAACGTAAAACATCGTGTTTTAAAGTATGTAAAAGAAATATCGCGCCCGACAAAAATCGAACGCGAATTCTCCTGCGCAGTCACGCACTTACGGAAGCGGTGGGATTCGAACCCACGAGCCCTTGCGGGCTACCTGATTTCGAGTCAGGCCCGTTATGACCACTTCGATACGCTTCCACATACCTTGCTCCTGCATAAATCATTACATCTGATATAATTATACTACGCACAAGGCTGATTCCAAAAGTGATGCACATATTTACTTAATTTATGAAACAATAATAATTGTATCCGATTTCTTAATGATTGTCAAGAGCTAACCTGAAAATGTCATCCACATTTTTGACGATTTTGAAATGTGTTTTAAATATCGGGAGCGCTGCTATTTTTCTTTTTATTGTACAAAGAAAAAATTCAGTGGTTTTAGGAAAGGGGTTTTCCCCATGCAGCTGTCCCTGTGAAATCAAGTTTCCTGATACTCCGTAAAAAAGCGTTTACAATGTCAGGCAGTTAATGATAAAATATAATAAAGCAGGTGATGAAATTGAATATTACAGATGAGAGTGTATGGAAGGTATTGAAGGATACCCGGCGGCCGATAATAATATATGGTACAGGAAATGGAGCAGATAAGATACTCCGGCAAATGCACAAAAACAACATTCATATATACGGTATTATGGCAAGCAATGATTTTGTGCGCGGACAAAGCTTTCAGGGTCATATAGTGCGAAGATTGTCTGATTTTGAAACAGAAGCTGACGACCCGATAATCATTATTGCATTTGGCTCTCAGCGGAAGGAAGTTATTGACAATATACTGAGTATAGCAAAAAAACATACCGTCCTTTGTGCAGATGTTCCCGTATACGGCAGTAATATTTTTGATATCGATTTCTATAATGACAACAAAGAAAAAATATCTGAGGTCTGTTCTCTTCTTGCAGATGAACAGTCAAAGAGGGTTTTTGAAAATATTATAAATTTCAAGCTGAGCGGCAGACTTTCTTATCTGACCGACAGCTTTACGGAGAAGTCTGAGGTTTTTGGAAACATATTATGTTTTGACAAATCTGAAAGTTTCCTTGATCTTGGAGCATACAGGGGAGATACCATAGAGGAATTTCTAAGCTGTACAAACGGCGCATACAGTCATATCACTGCACTGGAGCCGGATAAAAAGACTTTTTTAAAGCTCAGAGAATATGCGGGAAATATGAAAGACACACAGCTGTTTAATATGGGTATATGGTGTGAAGATGCTGACCTGAATTTTGAAGGCTCGCTTGGGCGCGGTTCATCCATAAAGCGGGACGGCACACAGTATCTGCCCGTAACAAAGATAGACACGCTTTACAAAAAACGTAAAGTAACTTACATAAAGCTTGATGTAGAGGGTGCCGAAGAGCAGGCTCTGCTGGGCGGAAAAGAAGTGATCAGGCGTGATGCGCCAAAGATCAATATGGCGCTATACCATAGAGGCGAGGATATATTCAAGCTGCCGCTCCTGTTGAACGATATACAGCCCCATTACAGAATTTATATCCGCCAGCATCCGCACATCCCCGCATGGGATCTGAATTTGTATGCCGTACCGGACACCTTGAACATATAATATATCGGGTGATGTACAATGATGAACCATTGTGAACTTACCGCATCAATAACTGCGGCGGCAAATGTGATTGCCTGCAAATTCAGCGATGACGAGCTTGCACTGCTTTCAACGGTGCTTGTTCAGTTGGGCGACACATTAGCCACAATATCTGCAAACCGCTCTTTGTGTGCAAATATAGAAAGTAAAAAAGATATAAAAGAATGTAGATAACATTTTTTACCGCAAACCGTTTAAACCATACGGTTTGCGGTAATTATATTTTCATAGGCTCAAACAAAAGTCAATAAAGGAGAGTACTTATGGAAATAGTAAAAGTAATACTAACTGCACTGTTGTCTGCGGCTGTGCTGTTTATTATAGCAAAGGCGATAGGACATAAGCAGATATCACAGTTGGATTTTTTTGATTATATCGCCGGAATAACAATGGGCTCTATCGCAGCAGAGCTTGCAACCGAACTGGAAACACCGTGGAAACCATTAGCGGCATTAATGATTTATGGAGCAATTGCAGCACTGCTTAGTATTGTAACAAGCAAATTTCCCAGAACCAGAAAGTATATCAACGGTACGCCGACGATAATTATGAATGACGGAAAGCTGTACAGAAGCAATATGAAAAAGGCAAAGTTAGAATTGAGTGAATTTATGATGATGTGCAGACAGGAAGGGTATTTCAATATTGATGATATCCAGACAGCGATTTTTGAATGTAACGGCAAGCTGACTATTCTGCCCAAAAGCGATAAGCGGCCTATAAATCCGTCAGACGTAAAGCTTCCGATGAAACCCGAATGTATAGGTACAGAGCTGATAATGGACGGCAGAGTACTTGGAGAAAACCTGAAGCGAATGGGTTTGGACGACAGCTGGCTCAAAAAGCAGCTGAAAAAACAGGGCTTTCATTCTGCAAGAGAAGTATTTCTTGGTATCTGCGGAGATAACAACGAACTGTCACTATATGGTATATAGAGAAAAAATATTCCCTGACAAGAAATGCTGTCTTAAACATTCTTATCAGGGAATAATAACAAGTTGATTTTTACTTTTTCTTTTTGTAGCCATCCTTCAGGGATACGCAGCGGTTAAAGACTAAGTGTTCAGGTGTGCTGTCCTTGTCCGTACAGAAATAGCCAAGACGCATGAACTGATAGCTGACAGGTGCGCCGTTATCAGCGGCAGAAGCATTATCTGAAACCGAACGTTCTGCTTTGCAGTTGTGAAGTACTGTCAGACTGTTGGGGTTTATATGGTCAAGGAAATTTTTGTCTCCGGTATCGGGTTCAGGATCGTCAAAGAGGTTTTCATACAGGCGGACTTCACAGTCAACGTAGTTTTCTGCATCTACCCAGTGAATGGTTCCTCTTACTTTTCTGCCATCGGGAGTATCTCCGCCTCTTGTTTCCGGATCATACTCAGCATAGACCTCAGTGATATTGCCCTGATCATCTTTTTTGCATCCTGTGCATTTAACGATATATGCGGATTTAAGGCGGACCTCATTGCCGGGATAAAGTCTGTTATAACCCTTTATCTTTTCTTCAATAAAGTCCTCAGACTCAATATAACATTCACGAGAAAATGTTATAGTACGTGTACCATCCTCAGGACGGTTGGGATTATTCTCTATCTGGAAGCTTTCGCTTTTGCCCTCAGGATAGTTGGTTATCACAAGCTTTACAGGATGTAAAACTACCATAGCGCGGGCAGCGTTTTCGTTAAGGTCTTCACGCAGACAATGCTCCAAAAAGCCGTAGTCTACTACACTGTTTGTTTTCGCAACACCTATACGCTCACAGAAATTGCGGATAGATGCAGGAGTATATCCACGGCGTCTCAGACCGCAGAGAGTCGGCATACGGGGATCGTCCCAACCGTTTACATAGTTTTCTTCCACAAGCTGTCTGAGCTTTCTTTTGCTCATTACGGTATTGTTAATGCCAAGTCTTGCAAACTCTATCTGGCGAGGAACGCTTGGAACTGAGGTGTTTTTTATAACCCAGTCATACAGCGGTCTGTGATCCTCAAACTCCAGTGTACAAAGAGAGTGAGTTATTCCCTCTATAGCATCCTCCAATGGATGTGCAAAGTCATACATGGGGTAGATACACCATTTATCCCCCGTGCGGTGATGATGAAGCCTGTTTATTCTGTATATAACAGGATCACGCATATTGAAGTTGCCGCTTGCAAGATCTATCTTTGCTCTCAGAGTCATCTTGCCGTCCTCAAACTCGCCGTTTTTCATGCGTTCAAACAGGTCAAGGCTTTCCTCGATGGGTCTGTCACGATAAGGACTTACAGCCGGATTTGTAAGGTCGCCTCTGTTTTCTCTCATCTGCTCAGGTGAAAGCTCACAAACATAAGCAAGTCCTTTTTTGATAAGCTCCACAGCATAGTCATACATCCTGTCGAAATATTCGGATGCAAAATAAAATCTGTCATCCCACTTGAAGCCCAGCCATGCAATATCTTCTTTTATAGCATCTACGTACTCAACATCCTCTTTTGTAGGATTAGTGTCATCCATACGGAGATTACACAAGCCGCCGAATTTTTCTGCCATACCAAAATCCACACAGATAGCCTTAGCGTGTCCGATATGAAGATAACCATTCGGCTCCGGAGGAAATCTTGTATGTACGGTTTTGCCCTCATACATACCTCCCTCTGCGATATCCTCCTTGATAAAATCAAAAATAAAGTTACCTGCGGCAAGCTCCGCAGTACTGTTCATCTCATCTGACATTTCTTTTCCTCCTGAAAACTTTTTCGGTCATGTGCGCTGCATCAGTTCAGCTTGTCAAGTCCCTTGTGCAATCTGTCGAGAGCTTCCTCTCTTCCCAGAATATCAAGTATTTCTACAGCTCCGCCGGGTGTTACGGTCATACCGGAGGCGGCTATTCTTACAGGCCACATAACAGTGCCGTTCTTGACACCAAGCTCTGCTGCAAGGTCAATAAGACAATCGTGTATTGTATCATGGTTCCACTCTGTAAGAGCTTCAAGCGCTTCAATAGCAGCCTTGAGCATTACAGGTGAGTTCTCGAGATTTGTCTTGCTTTTTTTATTGACAAACAGCTCCTTGTCATATTCGGGCTGTGTTTCAAAGAATTCTATTTTTTCAGGTATCTGAGTAAGCCTTGTGGTTCTCTGCTGTAAAATCGAAGCAAGCTTTACAAAGTCAAGCTCCTTGCTTTTTATTGCCTTTTTGAAATACGGCATAGACACCTCAGCGAATTTTTCCACAGGCATAGCCTTGATATATTCGCCGTTGAACCATTCAAGCTTGTCATAATCGAACACAGCAGGGGATTTGCTTATACCGTCTATGGAGAACACCTTTACCAGCTCCTCCAAAGTAAACATTTCAGTGTTATCCTTCGGTGCCCATCCCAGAAGGGCAATATAGTTGATTATTGCTTCAGGGAGAAAACCTCCGTTTACCAGATCTTCAAAGCTTGTAGCACCATGACGTTTTGAAAGCTTGGATATTGAACCGTCATCATTCTTTCCCATGATAAGCGGAAGATGAATATATGTTGGTATTTCCCAGCCAAAGGCTTCATAAAGAAGGTTGTATTTGGGTGTAGAGGACAAATATTCGCTGCCCCTTACGACATGGGTTATATTCATGGTGTGGTCGTCTATTACGTTTGCAAAATTGTATGTAGGATAACCGTCCGCCTTTATGAGTATCTGATCCTGAAGCTCGCTGTTCTCAACCGTTATCGTACCGAAAACAGCATCGTTAAATGTTGTAGAGCCTTCAAGCGGCATTTTCTGACGGATAACATACGGTACACCGTCCGCAAGCTTTTTGTCTATTTCCTCCTGTGGCAGGTCACGGCAATGACGATCGTAGCCTGCGCCCGGCTCATCGGAGTTTTCTCTGAGCATATCAAGTCTTTCCTTTGTACAGAAGCAATAGTAAGCCTTGCCGTCCTTGACAAGCTGTTCCGCATAGGGCTTGTACATTTCCTTGCGCTCGCTCTGCACATACGGACCGTACTCTCCGCCGACATCCGGACCTTCATCGTGCTTCAGTCCTGCCTTGCTCAGGGTATTGTAAATGATATCAACAGCCTCATCTACTTTTCTTTCCTGATCTGTATCTTCTATTCTCAGTACAAATGTACCGTCAAGAGATTTTGCTATCAGGTATTCATACAGTGCCGTACGCAGGTTGCCAACGTGCATAAAACCTGTAGGACTCGGAGCAAATCTTGTTCTGACTTTTTCTGACATTTTCATTCCATCCTTTACACAGCTTATTAAAGCTTTATCGCTATTCTTTTAATTATACCAAATAAAAAAATTAATTCAACCACAAATAAGCAAAAAAACAAATTCAGGAATTATTTTTTGCTCTCATCTTGTCCGGACTGTTAAATGTAAAAGAAAAAGTAAATATGGGCTGTATGAAGTATGCTTATGCAAATTATAGTAATTGTCAAATTCAAATTTCCGATAAATTTTAAAATATGGAATGTAGAAAATTATTTACTAAATTTATTTTTTAAAACCCTTGACAAATACAGTATCTTATGATATCATAATAAACGCAGTCGACAATGATTGCGTTGCCTAATATGGTCCGGTAGTTCAGCTGGTTAGAACGCTAGCCTGTCACGCTAGAGGTCGACGGTTCGATCCCGTTCCGGATCGCCACTTTTGAACTCTCTTTTTGAGAGTTCAATTTCTATGCTGGTATAGCTCAGTCGGCAGAGCGCATCCTTGGTAAGGATGAGGTC
>CAMHOE010000020.1 GCA_946186665.1 uncultured Clostridia bacterium
ACCCGATTCGCGCTACAGCTTTTGAATGAACGGGTAGGTATGTGTCCGCGCTTACAGCTTTTAACAGCAAAGCTACAGACGTGTTCAGCAATAGCCAAAGTGCTCCCTCAGGAGCATGACGCGGCGCAAGGCTTGCGCACCCGATTCGCGCTACAGCTTCAAATAAATAATTAATGTTTGTGTCCGCGCTCACGGCTTTTAAGAGCAAAGCTACAGACGTGTTCAGCAATAGCCAAAGTGCTCCCTCAGGAGCATGACGCGGACGGTTCTGTTATAAGTTGATGCGTTCTAAGTCGTCCAGTGCGGTCACGCACCCGTCACGCACCAGCACTGATGACTTTCCACCATAAGCGAGGTGAGCTACTATAAAAGAAAAAAATATCACCATTAAAACTCTTAAAACCTACAGCAGCAGCCATGAGCGCAAAGAGGAAGAAAAAAACCGACGTATGCTGGATAATTCTCCTATACTTCTTGCGCTGTATCTGTGCGGCTTGCTGGGTATGATACTGTCTGTAGGTGAGGCCATCGGTATCAATGCCGGCTTCTACACTCTCATTATTTCATTTCTGATAATCGTGAATATCGCCTTCTGGTATCTGTATTTCTACCAGAGCAAAATATTTATTTATGTTACTATTGGCGTTACTCTTGCTTGCTGTCTGATCGCAATACCTGAAATATATGCGCTGGCAAGCGAAGCAAAAACCCTCATTTCTATGGGACTGCCACTCAATACCCTGACTTACAGCACCGAGCTTTTGCTCTCCCTTATGTTCCTGATTTCTTTTTTGCTGTTTGCGCTGGAATTCGTCATGAGGAACCATTCCCTGTTGTTTATGATAGGTCTTGCAATACTTATAATAATTCCTGTGGCAGGATATACCATAAGCTTTATTCCCATGATAATGCTGTCGTTCTTCGAGTTCAGCTTTGTAGTTCTGAATATGACAGAGCGAAGAAACCTGAAAAACAGCATGAAAAGCACAAAACGCGCAAGAGTCAGCATGATAAGTGCCTTGCTGACCGCTTCAATTCTTCTTGTGTCCTTTATTCCTGCTTTCTTTGTAGAGCAGAATAACGAAAATGACCTTTTCAGTGTCGTATATCAGGCTGACGGCTGGATAAAGGATATTATTTCAAATCTTACAAACAACAATTCTCAGGGCATCAACGGCGGCTCTATCAGCCGTGGAAACCTGTATCAATCAGGCGAGGACACACTGTCACTTACCTTCAGCAAGCTTCCGACTGACAGAATATATCTGCGCGGCTATATCGGGCAGGACTACAGCGACAGCGAATGGAGCTCCGCTTATAATGTCAGCGTCTATGATGACGGAAACTACCAGACTTATTTTTACAGGGAAAACTTCATGAATCCGCTGATAAGCTCAATGTATGATGAAAGCTCACTGGAGAATGACTATCTTTACTCGTCCGACCCTGAGATACCCGAAAGCTTTACATATCTGACGGCAAATTCATCTGATGTTATCTCCGAGATGTACTATCTCCTTGCAGACGGTTCCGAACTGAATGCCGAAATAGGTACTGTAGAAAATAATGGCATAGAATACTACTATGTGGAAAAAGGCAGCGGAATTGACAATCCGAACGCCAATACAGTATCCATAAAACACATTGACGAAAACTATTACAATACGCTGTATATCCCCTACTATTCGGAAAAGAGCAATTTCAGGATAAGCTCCGAAGGCGGAATAAGCCGCAGAAACGGCTACAGCAACAGCTTTATCACCGCAGATGAGATAAATATGACACGTATGCCGGATGACCCTGCAAATGCGTCTGTGCTTACCATATGGGGCGAGAACCCATTCTATGAAAACTTCACCGATAAATACATGAATTGCATACAGGATGAATATACATCATATCCGGAAGAGACTTTCACAAGGCTCAGGGAGTACTGTGACGAAACACCTCTCGACTCCCTTGAAGAGATAACCACATATATTCTTGTGACTCTTCAGAATAAAGCGGTGTATTCAACGACCCCCGGCACAACGCCCTTTAACAGAGATGTAATAGACTACTTCCTGTTCGATAACGGCATGGGATACTGTGTTCATTTTGCCTCCGCTGCGACACTTATGTACAGAATGTACGGTATTCCTGCAAGATACGTTTCCGGATATGTGGTGGATAATTCAACAGGCGAATATACCTCCACCGACGGCGGCTATACAAAGGTACTGACGGACGAATCCGCCCACGCATGGGTCGAGATATTCCTTAAAGACTACGGCTGGGTACCCGTTGAGGTAACGCCCACTACAGACGGTACAATGAACGCAAGCTACCCCGGTTACAACTACTCCACAATGCGCCGTGTCATGAGTGAACATGGCTGGACATTCCGCAGCAGCTCGCAGTCCTCTTCGGAAAGTACAAGCTCTGATGATGAGGATGACGATAATTCCCTCATACCAATGCTGACGGTCATTGTTCCAATCGGTCTTGTTATAGCTGCTGTTGTATTTGTTATTGTAAGGCATTTGCTGCTGAAACATGCTTTGCCGACAATGGGCTGCCGCAGACTGTTCCATCTGATGATAAAGCTCCTGCAATACCGAAAACCCCTGAGGGGCTGCACCGGTTCAGAAACGGATTTTGCCGTAAGGCTCAGCAAAGAGATAAGCTCTGTTACAGAAGATGAGTCAAAGCGGCTTGTAGAAATACTTCAGGAAGTGACCTATTCAGAGAATAAGGTCCCGAAATCCGACCGTGACTTTGTAGAAGAATGTTACCACAGAATACGCAGTGAACTATCCGTTCCCGTGCGTATCATCGCATTTGTGCGGGGTCTGCTGTAGTGAAGGACGAATACCACCATCTTTTGGTTTTTCACTGACTGTCACATTCCTGTCCATATGCTGCGAAATAAAACAATAAAAAAAGTCCGGTTCTCTCCGGACAAAAAACAAGAGGGCAGACTTTTGAGGTCTGCTCTCTCTTTTTGCGTTCAATATAAACTTTTTACCTCGGAGCAAAGAAGCTTCCGATATCAAAGCCTGTGGGCATTGGGATAGTACACATATAAACAGTCGCAAGTATCAGAGCGACAACAGCTATGATAAGCACCACTGCGCGGTTCGGCAGCTTTTTGAATATTCCCACGATACCGAGCATAAACAGCACCAGTGAGTATATAACATTTACAAGATTGTATGCGTCGCCGTTTGCATTGTCCCTCTGTCCTTCTTCAAGATACTGTGTGGACTGAGCAAGAAGGTCGTTTGCATCGACAAAGTATTTATCTACCAGCCCCGGCATATCGAAGGGAGAGTCGGCGTCATTTTCAGTCATCCAGTCAATTCCTTCTACAAGAATTTCACTGGCGTTCTGCTCGATATATGTATTGAGCTTTTCTTGCAGAAGCTCAGACTTTGCTGTATCCTTATCCATATCTGCCAGAACCTGATCAAAGGAATAATCCATCATGGTGTTCCATGCCATAAGATCCGAAAGATAAAGCTGTATGCCTGCGTTATACTCGGAGTTGCCCTCAGAAGCATACACCGTACTCTTTGTGTAGTTGGTTGCCTGATTTCCTCCGTGAAGCGAGCCTATCCATGTCGCCCACGCTGTAAGCAGTGCGGTAATGCCAAGAAAGATAGCTACAAGCACCTCTATTCTGTTCTCGCTGAGCAGCTTTTTCTTTTTCTCTTCGCCCTCTTCATTGCCCTCAGTATTATCTGTGTTCTCTTCTTTTGAAGTCTCCTCAGACTTTACGATTTCCTCTGCTTCATTTTTGATTTCCTCTGTCATTACGTCTCCTCCTGAAAATTTTTTCTGCCTTATTAACGCAGCGGCAAGATGTACGGAAATTGTTTTTCCCGTAGCTGCTGCATGGGGAAAACCCTTTTCCAGCGGAAAAAGGGTTATTCCCCATACCCCTTTCCTAAAACCGCTGAATATCCGTCCAAATTAACAGCGCAGTCTGATGGTCAATAACCTCAAAAGGCACATTATCGTTTTCAGACAATGTGCCTTTTGTGTAACTGTGGATTATTCTATGGTGTCACCGGATGAACCCATTGATGCAGGAGAGGGATTTGTTTCCTCTATCTCTACATCACTGTAGCGGTGCATACCTGTACCGGCAGGTACAAGCTTACCGATGATAACATTCTCCTTCAGACCCATGAGCGGATCGGATTTACCCTTTATCGCAGCGTCTGTAAGAACTCTTGTCGTCTCCTGGAAGGATGCTGCGGACAGGAACGAATCTGTTGCAAGAGATGCCTTTGTGATACCAAGAAGAAGAGGTGTATAGGTCGCTGTGGAAAGTCCTTCCTCACCCTCTGCTATTCTCTTCTCTACTGCCGCATTCTCTGCATAATACTCACCCTTGTCAACAAGTGAACCCGGAAGAAGATTTGTGCTGCCGGCATCGTCTATCCTGATCTTTCTCATCATCTGGCGAACGATTACCTCTATATGCTTATCGTTGATATCAACACCCTGCATACGGTAAGCACTCTGAACTTCCTTGATAAGGTAGTCCTGTACGGATGCCGTACCCTTGATGGTGAGTACATCGTGTGGGTTGACTGAGCCTTCAGTAATGAGGTCGCCTGCTTCTATGACCTGACCCTCTTCAACTCTTGTTCTTGAACCGAAGGGGATAAGATACTCTCTCTTCTCGCCTGTTTCCGGATCGGTGATAACAGCGTGTCTGTTTCTCTTTATCTCTTCAAAGGTAACTCTTCCGCCGATCTCACTGATAATAGCAAGGTGCTTCGGCTTTCTTGCCTCAAACAGCTCCTCAACTCGGGGAAGACCCTGTGTGATATCCTCACCGCCTGCGACACCGCCGGTATGGAAGGTTCTCATGGTAAGCTGTGTACCCGGCTCACCGATAGACTGAGCAGCTATGATACCCACAGCCTCACCGATAGTAACAGGCATACCGTTTGCAAGGTTGGAGCCGTAGCACTTTTTGCATACACCATGCTGTGCGCGGCAGTCAAGTATGGAACGTATCATAATGGACTTGACACCCTTGCCGACAATTATATCAGCGTCATGCTCGTCCATCATCTTTGAAGATGAAACAAGTACCTCGCCTGTCTCCTCGTCCTTGAAGTCCTCACAGAGGTATCTGCCGAGAAGTCTCTCGTGCATTGCTTCAATTACGCTGTTGCCCTCTTTCAGGTCATAAACTACGATACCCTCTTTGGTTCCGCAGTCCTCCTCACGGATGATGACCTCCTGAGATACGTCAACAAGTCGTCTTGTAAGGTAACCTGAGTCGGCGGTACGAAGTGCGGTATCCGCAAGACCTTTACGTGCGCCTCGTGATGAGATAAAGTACTCGAGAATGTTAAGACCCTCACGATAGTTAGCCCTGATCGGGATCTCGATAGTCTTACCTGAT
The DNA here is from genome assembly GCA_946186665.1 of uncultured Clostridia bacterium. Classification (GTDB taxonomy): domain Bacteria; phylum Bacillota; class Clostridia; order Oscillospirales; family Acutalibacteraceae; genus UBA1213. The sequence continues at coordinate 5,408 of CAMHOE010000020.1, forward strand.
GTATTGGCGATAAGTCCTCGCATACCTGCAAGCTGTCTGATCTGGCTCATAGAACCACGGGCACCTGAGTCAGCCATCATGAATATTGGGTTATATTTGCCAAGATTACTCTGGAGGGCGTCTGTTACATCGTTTGTAGCCTTTTCCCAGATCTTCAGGACTTTTTCATAACGCTCCTGATTTGACATGAAGCCTCGTCTGAACATCTTGCCCACCTTATCTATCTCAGCTTCGGCGTTCTTGATGATCTCTTTCTTTTTGGGCGGGATCTCTGCATCGCATACAGCAACGGTGATAGCGCCCTTTGTGGAGTACTTGTAGCCCTGTGCCTTTACAGCGTCAAGTACCTGAGATGTAAGCTGTGTGCCGTGTGTCTTTATACACTTGTCAAAGATCTTTCCAAGCTGCTTTTTACCAACGAGGAAGTCTATCTCATATTTCATGAAGTTGTCGGGGTCGCTTCTGTCAACATAGCCCAGATCCTGAGGTATGGGTCTGTTGAAGATTATACGGCCTACTGTTGTATCAATAAGAACAGAGCGTTTAACGCCGTTCCATTCGCCCTCACGGCGAACCTTTATCTTTGCATGGAGACTTATGGCATTTGTCTCATAAGCCATGATAGCCTCGTTTGTGTCTCTGAATATCTTTCCTTCACCCGGCTCGCCGTCCTTGTCAAGTGTCAGATAGTATGAACCAAGTACCATATCCTGTGTCGGAACAGTAACAGGCTTACCGTCAGAGGGCTTGAGCAGGTTATTTGCAGCAAGCATAAGGAAGCGTGCTTCTGCCTGAGCTTCTGCGGAAAGAGGTACGTGAACTGCCATCTGGTCACCGTCGAAGTCAGCGTTGAATGCCGTACACGCAAGGGGATGAAGCTTCAGTGCCTTACCCTCTACAAGAACAGGCTCGAATGCCTGTATACCAAGTCTGTGAAGTGTCGGCGCACGGTTGAGCATTACAGGGTGACCCTTGATAACTCTTTCAAGTGCGTCCCATACTTCGGGCTTTGCACGTTCAACTGCTTTTCTTGCAGCCTTGATGTTCTGTGCAGAACCGCTCTCTACAAGTATCTTCATTACAAAGGGCTTGAACAGCTCCAGCGCCATTTCCTTCGGAAGTCCGCACTGATACATTTTAAGCTCAGGACCTACGACGATAACCGAACGTCCTGAATAGTCAACACGCTTTCCGAGAAGGTTCTGACGGAAACGTCCCTGCTTACCCTTAAGCATATCGGAAAGTGATTTGAGCGCTCTGTTGTTCGGACCTGTAACAGGTCTGCCTCTTCTGCCGTTGTCGATGAGCGCATCCACAGCTTCCTGAAGCATACGCTTTTCGTTCCTGATTATGATATCCGGAGCGTTAAGCTCTAAAAGTCTTGTCAGACGGTTGTTTCTGTTTATTACCCTGCGGTAAAGATCATTGAGGTCGGATGTAGCAAAACGTCCGCCGTCAAGCTGTACCATAGGACGGATATCCGGAGGGATGACCGGTATAACATCAAGTATCATCCACTCAGGACGGTTTCCTGAAAGGCGGAAGGACTCAACGACCTCAAGTCTTTTGAGAATACGCACTCTCTTCTGACCTGTAGCTCCTTCCAGTTCCTCTTTTAGTTCCTCAGAAAGCTTATCAAGGTCGATCTCTTCAAGAAGCTTTTTTATAGCCTCTGCGCCCATCATGGCTTCGAAATCGTCCTCGTATTTTTCCTTCATGTCCCTGTAGTCCTTTTCAGTCAGGCACTGCTGCTTTGAAAGCTCACGTGAAGCTTCGCTGTCAGGCTCCACACTTGTTACTATATACATAGCAAAGTAAAGGACCTTTTCCAGTGTACGGGGGGATATATCAAGGATAAGGCCCATTCTTGAAGGGATACCCTTGAAATACCATATATGGGATACCGGAGCCGCAAGCTCGATATGACCCATACGCTCACGGCGCACCTTTGATCTTGTTATCTCAACGCCGCAGCGCTCACATATTCTGCCCTTGAAGTGGATCTTCTTGTACTTGCCGCAGTGGCACTCCCAGTCCTTCTGAGGACCGAAGATAGCTTCGCAGAAGAGTCCCTCTCTCTCAGGCTTCAGTGTACGATAGTTTATTGTTTCGGGTTTTTTGACTTCACCGTATGACCACTGTCTGATAAGATCAGGTGATGCCAGACCGATTTTTATTGATTCAAATTCATTGAATTCCATGAGATCCTGCCCCCTCTCAGTTGTCATCATTCAGATCGTCTATATCAAAAGAATCGTCGACCCTGAAGTAATCGTCATCGTCATCGTTTTCAGGCTCGAACAGCTCTTCTTCGCCGTTTTCATCAGTTATCTGATAGCCGTCGGGGTCACCGTCAGTCATCACGTTCTTTTCATCGAAGGATGTGTCTGCTGGGATTATATCATCATCAAGATCCTGCTGGAGGTTTATCTCGTTCTTATCCCTGTCAAGCACCTTGATATCAAGCGCAAGAGACTGAAGCTCCTTGATAAGTACCTTGAAGGACTCCGGGATACCCGGCTTTGGTATGTTCTGACCCTTGACGATAGCCTCGTATGTCTTGACTCTTCCGACAACGTCGTCCGACTTGACTGTAAGTATCTCCTGTAGAGTATAAGCTGCGCCGTAAGCCTCCAGTGCCCATACCTCCATCTCTCCGAAACGCTGTCCGCCGAACTGTGCTTTACCGCCAAGAGGCTGCTGCGTAACCAGTGAGTAAGGACCTGTGGAACGTGCGTGGATCTTATCATCAACAAGGTGATGCAGCTTCAGGTAGTACATATATCCTACGGTGACGGGGTTGTCGAAGTATTCGCCTGTACGTCCGTCCTTCAGCCAGATCTTGCCGTCCTCGCTTATGCCTGCGTCACGGAAGCACTGGAAAATATCCTGCTCGTGTGCGCCGTCAAATACGGGAGTCATTATCTTCCAGCCCAGAGCCTTTGCCGCATATCCAAGATGCACCTCAAGCACCTGTCCGATATTCATTCGGGAAGGCACGCCCAGAGGGTTCAGAACGATATCCAGCGGTCTGCCGTCAGGAAGGAAGGGCATATCCTCCTCCGGAAGCACTCTGGAAACGACACCCTTGTTGCCATGACGTCCTGCCATCTTATCGCCGACCTGTATCTTACGCTTCTGAGCTATATAGCAGCGGACTACTTTATTAACGCCCGGTGCAAGCTCATCACTGCTGTTTTCCTTTGTAAATACCTTTACATCAACAATGATGCCGTATTCACCGTGAGGAACACGAAGGGAAGTATCACGTACCTCTCTGGACTTCTCGCCGAATATCGCGCGGAGAAGTCTTTCCTCTGCGGTAAGCTCTGTCTCTCCCTTAGGCGTAACCTTACCGACAAGTATATCGCCGGCGTGTACCTCTGCGCCGATATGGATGATACCGTTCTCGTCCAGATCACGCAGCTGGTCGTCGCCTATATTCGGGATATCCCTTGTTATCTCCTCAGGACCGAGCTTTGTATCTCTTGCTTCTGTTTCATATTCTTCTATATGGATAGATGTATAGACATCATCACGAACTATTTTTTCGTTGAGGAGTACAGCATCCTCGTAGTTATAGCCCTCCCATGTCATAAAGCCGATAAGGGCATTCTTTCCAAGGCTTATCTCACCGTTGCTTGTAGCAGGGCCGTCTGCAAGTACTTCATTCTTCTCCACACGCTGTCCCACATCAACTATCGGGACCTGATTGATACAGGTACCCTGATTGGAACGCATGAACTTTGTCACCTTGAAGGTCTGGAGCCTGCCGGAGTCATACTGTACCTTTATCTGGTCTGCGCTTACGTATTTTACAACACCTGCTTCTTCGGAAAGGATACAAACGCCTGAGTCAACACCTGCTTTATATTCCATACCGGTGCCTACTATAGGCGACTCCGTAACAAGAAGCGGCACTGCCTGTCTCTGCATGTTTGATCCCATGAGGGCGCGGTTGGCGTCATCGTTTTCAAGGAAGGGGATCATAGCGGTAGCAACGGATACTACCATCTTCGGAGAGACGTCCATATAGTCCGCCTTGCTCCTTTCAACTTCAACGAATTCGTCTCTGCATCTGCCGACGATCTTTGCGTTTACAAAGTGACCCTCAGCATCAAGAGGTTCGTTAGCCTGAGCGACGATGTAATTATCCTCGACATCCGCCGTCATGTATTCAACCTGATTTGTGACCACGCCTGTCTCCTTGTCCACCTTGCGGAAAGGAGCCTCTATAAGTCCGTACTCGTTGATCTTTGCAAATGTAGCAAGATAGGAGATCAGACCGATGTTAGGACCTTCAGGAGTCTCGATAGGACACATACGTCCATAGTGTGTATAGTGAACGTCACGTACCTCAAATCCTGCACGGTCTCTTGAAAGACCGCCGGGACCAAGGGCTGAAAGACGTCTTTTATGTGTAAGCTCTGCCAAGGGGTTATTCTGATCCATGAACTGTGAAAGAGGCGAGGAACCGAAGAATTCCTTGATAGCCGCTGTCACGGGACGGATATTGATAAGTGCGTTGGGAGCAAGGTTGCTCAGATCCTGCGCCTGAAGAGTCATCCTCTCTCTGATAACTCTTTCAAGTCTTGCAAAGCCTATCCTGAACTGGTTCTGGAGAAGCTCGCCGACAGAACGGATACGTCTGTTGCCCAGATGGTCGATATCGTCTGTTGTGCCGATACCGCAGGCAAGGGAGTTCATATAGTTGATGGTAGAGAATATATCATCAATTATGATGTGCTTCGGAACAAGCTCGTCCTTGCGTCTTTTTATCTCCTTTTTAAGCTCTGCTTCATCGCTTACTGTATCGAGGATATCACGCAGAACAGTAAAGCGTACCTTCTCGTTGATGCCGCATTCCTGCTTTGCATCGAAGCTCACATACTTTGAGATATTTACCATGCCGTTGGAAATGAGCTTTACAGTCCTGCCGTCTGCACCCTCTACGAATGCTACGGTAACGCCTGCATCCTCTATCTCCATAGCCCTCTCCTTAGAGATGACCTCACCTGCATCAGCAAGAAGCTCGCCTGTTGAGGGGTCTGCGATAGGTTCTGTGATCTTCTGGTTTGCAAGGCGGTTTGCGATACCAAGCTTTTTGTTATATTTATATCTGCCCACTCTTGACATATCATAACGTCTGGGGTCAAAGAACAGCATATCGATATGTGCCTGTGCGCTCTCTACTGTAGGAGGCTCACTGGGGCGAAGCTTTCTGTAGACCTCTTTCAGAGCGTCATCCTGATTGTCAGTAGTATCCTTTTCGATAGTCGCCATGATCCTGTCGTCGGGTCCGAAGTAATCTATTATCTCCTGATCCGTTCCAAGTCCTAAAGCTCTTATGAAAACTGTGATCGGTATTTTTCTGTTCTTGTCTATACGAACGTAGAATACATCGTTTACATCGTTTTCATACTCCAGCCATGCGCCTCTGTTAGGAATGACAGTCGCGCTGAAAAGCTCCTTACCGGTCTTGTCGTGTTCCATTTTATAGTAAACGCCCGGCGATCTTACCAGCTGAGAAACGATAACACGCTCAGCACCGTTGATAACGAATGTTCCGCTCGGCGTCATAAGCGGAAAATCGCCCATAAATACTACAGAATCCTTTATCTCTGAGGTTTCCCTGTTAAAGAGTCTTGCCTTGACCTTAAGGGGTGCGGCGTAGGTCACGTCACGCTCCTTGCACTCGGCTATGGAATAGTTAGGATGGTCAGTCTCCAGAGTATAGTCGATAAAGCTCAGCACAAGATTGCCGGAATAATCGGTTATACCCGAAACATCCTCAAATACCTCCTGAAGACCTTTTTCAAGAAACCACTTGTAGGAGTCCTTCTGGATCTCTATGAGATTAGGCATTTCAATGATCTCGTCAGTGTGAGAAAAGCTCATTCGCTCGGTCTTACCCAAACGCACGGGTCTGGCGTTTACCATAAAATCACTCCATTCAATTTGTTGCTTTCCGGAAACACGGGACAGCTCAGGGGAACCCTTCAGAATATCCCGTCATCACACAGCACATCCGGAGATGCCGTGTGTGCCGCTGCCCCCAAAAACCTTTTCAAAAAAACCACTTGATTTTTTTCTTCAAGTATGATAATATTTTTTTAAGTCTTGTAGGTGCGGCTGTCAAAAGAGGGCACTCTTCTACTATGGTGCATTTTATAATTTTATTACAAAAGCGGAGTTTTGTCAAGGGGATTGGCAAAAGCCGCTTGTTTTTTGGAGTTTTTTCTACGTTTTACACAAAATTTTTAAATGCCATAGAAAAAGAAACACACGGAAGCGTTGACATATTTTTCGACCTATGTATATCCGGTCCGACAGTTATTTCAATGACCCGTCGTGCAATATCTGACAAAATAATAATATTTTGCAGACAATTACTTTCGGGAACCTCTAAAAACCTCCCTCACGGCGATTTTGCTATGTCTTTTTCCGTATACTTCGAAGGCACGCATTTTAATACATAAAGTATTAATGCGGCTTTCCGCCTCGTCTACGAAAAAATCCATGTACGCAAACTCGCTCGTGTTCCGGTTTTTAGAGAACCCCTTTCAAAAGAAATACAAAACAGAAAACTCAGACTTATTATATGCAGACAATATTTTATATAAATATATATTAAATTTAACAAATTGCTGTAGCAAAATAAATATGAAACCCTGTTTGCAATTGTGCAAAATAACAAATTTTTTAAAATTTTGAAAATAGCTTTTAAAAATTTGTGCATTATGTTATAATACGAAATATAGAATACTTTTGTTGGGAGGATCACTATTATGTATTATCTTGGTATAGACCTTGGAGGTACAAATATTGTCGCCGGTGTTGTTGACGAGGACGGCAATATTATAGTAAAGGCAAGCTGTAAAACAAATGTTCCACGCTCTCAGGAAGAGATCTGTGACGATATGGCAGCAGTCGCACTCAAGGCACTTGAAAGTGCAGGACTTACAAAAAATGACATTAACTTTGTAGGTATCGGTGCTCCGGGTGCTGTAAACGGAGCAACAGGCGTTATCGAATTTACAAACAACTTCAACTTCCATAACTGGGAGATAGTAAAGATGATGCAGGAGCGTCTCGACGTTGATATATACGTGGAGAACGATGCAAACGCAGCCGCATACGGCGAGTTCGTTGTCGGAGCTGCAAAGGACGCAAATGACGCAGTCGTAATAACTCTCGGCACAGGCGTTGGCGGCGGTATTATCATTGACGGAATGATATACAGCGGCTCGAACTATGCCGGCGCAGAGCTGGGACATATTGTTATCCAGCACGGCGGACGTCAGTGTACCTGCGGAAGAAAAGGCTGCTGGGAGGCTTATTCCTCAGCAACAGGTCTTATAAATATGACAAGAGAAGCTACCATCAATCCGTACAACAACAATTCCATACTGTACAAGATGATAGGCGGCGACACTTCAAAGATCACAGGCAAGACCGCATTTGACGCTATGCAGGCAGGCTGTGAAGTAGGTAAGGCTATAATCGACGAATACATAGAATATCTTGGCTGCGGTATAGTTAACATCATCAACATATTCCAGCCTGAGGTGCTTTGTATCGGCGGCGGCGTAAGCAGACAGGGCGATATCATCCTTGAGCCTATCAAGAAGATAGTTGAAGCAGAACGCTATACAAAGCACAACCAGCATCAGACAGAGATCTGTCTCTGCCAGCTGGGCAACGACGCCGGAATAATCGGCGCAGCTTTCCTTGGCAAGTGATTTTAGTGCTTAGTGATTAGTGGTTAGTGAGAAGTAATGAACAAGCTTCACACTTATTCAGTTTCGGCGCTGACCGGTATCATTTATATTTGATTACAAGTTTTTATGCATACCTTTCTAAACGCAAAGCTCCCTGACACATTGTCGGGGAGCTTTACGTTTTGGAAAAATGTGGAATGTGGAAAGTGGAATGGAGTGCGAAAAAATATACTGCGGTTTCAGGAAAGGGGCATGGGGAATAACCCTTTTTTATTTATGATATTTTCTTCCTGTCATTATCATAAAAGCCCTGTATATCTGTTCACAGAGCATTACCCTTGCAAGTTGGTGCGGAAAAGTCATCTCCGACATCGAGAGCCTGAATCCGGCAGAATTTTTTACCTCACGGGATAACCCCCATGAACCGCCGATTATAAATGCAAAGCTGCTGCATCCATTCACCGAAAGCTGATGAAGCTCCTTTGCAAGCCCCTCAGAGCTTTTCTGCCGCGCTTCAATGCACATGGGGATGATACATGAATTTTTGGGTATCCTTGAAAGTATCCTCTGCCCTTCCTTTTCTATGGCATTCTCTATCTGCGCCTGAGATGGCGACTCCGGCAGTCTCTCCTCGTCCACCTCAATAATACTGAAGCTGCAAAAGGCACTGAGCCGCTTTGCATATTCCTTGCAGGCTTCTGTCCAGTACTTTTCCTTCAGCTTGCCCACACAAACAATACTAACATTCATAACCTTTCTCCGTATACGGTCAATACAAAATCTTGCTGCCTGCTGTCACCTCAGGCACGACCGAAAGCATAAAATCAATATCCTGCTTCATACCGTTCTGTTCAAGCTCACACAATGCCGCCTGCATGGCAAGCTCCGGAAAATTATTCTCCCTGCTGAGATGCGCAAGAAGCAGGCGGGTCGTACCTGTCTTTACAAGCTCTGTTGCAGTCTCTGCGCAAACTTCATTGGACAAATGTCCGGTATCCGACAGGATACGCTGTTTCAATACATAAGGATAACCGCCGCAGCGAAGCATACCCACATCATGATTGGACTCTAACACAACCGTATCGCAGCCCGTAAGAGCCTTTCTGATATCCTCAGTAACAATACCCGTATCCGTAGCAAAAGCGGTTTTTCTGCCGTCCTGAGTTTCCACCGTATAGCCAAAGCCCTCAGCGCAGTCGTGGGATATCCTGAAAGGCGTTATGTACATATCCCCCACCTCTGTACCGTCAAGAGTTATAGGAGATACCTCAAACTTACCGTTAAGATATCCTTTGTTTTCAAGCTCCTGTATCGTACCCAAAGAAGCATAGACTCTGAGCTTATAGCGTGACGCAAACACACGCAGTCCGCTGATATGGTCGGAGTGCTCGTGTGTAATAAAAACAGCCTGTATCCTACTGACATCTATATCATTAGCTGCGAGGGCATTTTCTATCTGCTTTGCGCTGCGTCCGCAGTCAACAAGTATACCGTTTCCGGCAGACTCCAGATAATAGCTGTTACCGCTGCTTCCGCTGAACAGCGGACATAATTTAGCCATACATAACACCAACCCACTGAGATTTAATGAATACTGAAAACTTAAAACTTAAAAATGAATAATTGTGGTACGTTTTCGTACCACAAGGGCACTTCCTACGGGCGCATGCGAAAACAAATTATAGTAAGTGCGTTAAAAACTGCGGTTCATTCCCCTGAAAGAGAAACTTTGAGCTATTAATTACACATTGTGAATTTATCTTCCGCAAAAAAAGAAGCCCGAACTGAAGTCGGGCTGGTTTTTAAATCATGCTGTCTGGATGATAGGGTCGTCGTTGTATACGATCCTGATATCTGCACCCAGAGATGCGAATTTTTCTACTACATCCTCATAGCCGCGCTCAATGTGTTCAATGTCCTCGATGTAGCTTGTGCCTTTGGCTGCAAGAGCCGCAACTATCATTGCTGCGCCTGCACGAAGGTCAGTTGCCTTTACAGGTGCGCCGTTAAGCTCCTTTACACCCTCAATGACTGCCACCTTGCCGTCTACGGATATAGCTGCGCCCATGCGCTTTAACTCCTCAATGTAACGGAAGCGGTTGTCCCATACGGCTTCGGTGACAATACTTGTACCCTGTGCTATAGAAAGCAGCGCTGCTATCTGGGGCTGCATATCTGTGGGGAAGCCCGGATGCGGCATGGTCTTGACATTGCAGCGTTTCAGCTCGCCTGTCCTTCTTACACGTACAGAGTCCTCGTATTCGTCTATCTGCACACCCATCTCCCTTAGCTTTGCAGTGATGGATTCAAGATGCTTTGTGATAACATTCTGAAGAAGTACATCTCCGCCTGTCGCAGCTGCGGCCGCCATATATGTACCTGCTTCTATCTGGTCGGGAATAATGGAATAGGTCGTACCGTTCAAGTGCTTTACACCGTTTATTTTTATAACGTCTGTGCCGGCACCCCTTACATCAGCTCCCATAGAATTAAGGAAGTTTGCAAGGTCTACGATATGCGGTTCTTTTGCGGCATTTTCGATTATTGTTCTGCCCTCTGCCTTTACAGCAGCAAGCATGATATTTACAGTTGCGCCGACTGAAACAACGTCAAGATATACGTGTCCGCCTGTCAAGTGTTCCGCCTTTACATTAATCATACCGCCAACAACATTATGCTCTGCGCCAAGAACTGCAAAGCCTTTAAGATGCTGGTCGATAGGTCTTACACCAAAGTCACAGCCACCCGGAAGAGCGACCTCCGCTCTGGAAAATTTACCGAGAAGCGCACCAAGAAGATAGCTTGACGCACGCATACGGCGGACGATATCATAATCCGCTACAGGCTTTCTGATATAAGTAGGGTCTATTTCAAGAGTAGTCTTGTTGATACGGTTTACTCTCGCACCCATTTCGTGAAGAATATTTGCAATAAGATTGACATCCATAATATTGGGGATATTTTCTATACGACATACGCCGTCAGAAAGAATAACGGCAGGGATTATAGCAACAGCTGCATTTTTTGCGCCGCTTATGCGTACTGTTCCGTGAAGCTTGTTACCGCCGTTTATTACGATCCTTTTCAAAGTACAACACTCCTCATAGCAATTGTATATGAGCACAGGCAAGGTCATTACCTTCCTGTCGGAATTATCCTGTTCAGAACACCGCACTGCATAAGCGGTATCCGAGCATTCAGCCCCCGAAGGAGCCAATATATTTACACGTTTCAAACAGGAAGAACCGCCAATATCTTCCGATAAAAATGGTTCTTCCCTTGTGTAATGATAATACAAAGAAAACGGATTGTCAATAACAAAAACTGCTTTTTTCTATTATTGGTAATGAATATTATGATTTTGTCCAATAAATAAAAACCATCAGCCGACAAAAACGATCATTTTGCCGTATAAAATTCGTACAAAGCACGGTAAGTCTCGTATACATCTATCTTTGAGACTATCTCAAATGGTGCATGCATACAAAGCACCGGTACTCCCAGATCCACTACATCGGCGTTGAGATTTGCAACGAACTTTGCTATAGTTCCGCCGCCGCCGCCGTCGACCTTTCCAAGCTCGCCTGTCTGCCAGAGCACACCGGCATCATCAAGCACCTTCCTGATCTTTGCCATATACTCGGCGCTTGCATCAGACGTGCTGTACTTGCCGCCGCTGCCGGTATACTTTGTGATAACTGCACCGTTATTTATATAGCATGAATTGTTTGCTTCATATGCGGAAGCATAAGTCGGGTCAAAGGCTGCGTTCACATCCGCTGAAAGACAGGTGCTTTGTGCCATTACATGGCGCAGCTCCATACCGTCTGCCTGCGCAAGATCCTCTATAAAATCCGCCATATATGTTGACTTCATGCCTGTGTTGCCGTCGCTGCCAATTTCTTCACGGTCGGTAAGAACTGTTATTATGGTCTGCTCCGGAAGCTCTGTATCAAATGCAGCCATAAGCGCCGGATATGCGCATACCTTATCGTCGTGTCCGTAGCCGCCGATCATGCTCCTGTCAAAGCCGATATCCCTTGCCTTGTCCGCCGGCACCATAGTAAGCTCCGCAGAAAGAAAATCCTCTTCTACTATACCGTACTTGTCAAAGAGAAGCTTCATTACATTCAGCTTGACTGCTTCACTTTCTTCATCATTATTAAAGGGTCTGCTGCCGATAAGAACGTTAAGAAGCTCACCGGTAAATGCCTTTGTCATGACCTTTGACATCTGCTCTACAGCAAGGTGCGGAAGCAAATCTGTAACAACAAAGCAGGGGTCGTTCTCATCGTCTCCGATATATACATCTATAACACTGCCGTCTTTAAGAGCAACAACGCCGTGCAGCGCAAGAGGAACTGTAGGCCACTGATACTTTTTTATGCCGCCGTAATAATGGGTCTTGAAAAACGCAAGGTCATTGCTTTCATAAAGCGGATTGGGCTTGAGGTCAAGTCGAGGCGAGTCGATGTGCGCAATACCAAGACGCACACCGTTTTTCGTTCCGTTCTTTCCCATAACGCAGAGCATGATTGCCCTTCCTCTGTTATTCACATATACCCTGTCTCCGGGTTTATATGACTTTGTTCTGTCATAAGGTGTAAAGCCTGCTTTTTCTGCTGCGGCTATGGTATATTTTACAGCTTCTCTTTCGGTTTTTGCACCGTTCAGAAACACCTTGTAGCCCTCGCAGAACTCATCCGCCTTTGCTGTTTCCTCAGCAGAAAGCTTTTTAGCACCGTTCTCTTTTTTGGCAAACAGTTTTTTCTTAAGCTCTGATGATACTGACTTTTTTTTGTTTTCGCTTTCCATTTTGCATCTTCCTCTCTTTGTTCTGTCATTGTTATCTCAGCTGAAATACAGCCGCTTGTATATAGACTTATTCTGCTCTACCAGCTTACGGTAATTATCTGTTTCAGGGAAGGGCACGACCTTCAGATTTATTCCGTCATCGGAATATTTTTCATCTTCAAGCCACTTATCCACATTTCCCAGACCGCCGTTGTATGCGCAAATGGCAGTCTCTTCGGACTCGTATTTATCAAGAAGTATGGACAGAGTTTCCACTCCGTAATCAATATTCAGCTCAGGGTCATAAAGGTCCTCGAAGGTGTAGTCATTTTCCTCTTTATAATATGCCTGCATCCATTCAAAGGTTTCAGGCATGAGCTGCATAAGACCTATCGCGCCGGCGCCGGACTTTGCTTCGGGGTCAAAATCACTTTCCGTTTTTATCACACCATATATAAGTGCTATGTCCACACCGTATTTTTCGGATGCGGCGCTTATTTCCTTTTCATACTTCAGCGGATATGTATCTTCCGTAATACTTGTATCGGCAAGCCTGAGAATGAAAGCCGCCCCTGTAACAAGTATCAATACCGCCGCTATACTTACCGCTATCCTTACTGCCTTTTTTTTGAATACGGCTTTCTTTTTTTTGGAACTTTTCTTTTTCATTACACACCTCTCAATGCTGACAGCTCCCTGATAAGACCGGCAATAACAGACCGGACTTCTTCAAGGGGCAGAGAACCGTCAATTATAAAGTCAGACTTCCGGGTGTAGTATTCCTGAGAATGCTGGGCGTTGATGCGAAGCTGCGCTTCGGAAATACTGAGAGAGTCACGCCGGATTATCCTTTCCAGCCTTATGGACTGCGGAGCGATAACTGCTATCACCTTATCACATACAGAATCGCAGCCGCTTTCAAAAAGCTGCGGAGCGTCTATTACTATGACAGAGTCATTGCTTTTTTTATACATTTCAATATATTCTTCTATTCGCGCTTTTATCCACGGATGAGTAATTTTATTAAGAATTTCCGTGTTTTCCTCAGACGAAAATGCTCGCTGCGCAAGAAGTCTGCGTCTGCACGAACCGTCCTTATCTATTATATCACTCCCAAAAATAAGTGCAAGTCTTTTCAGCACATCCGAACCCACAGCTAAAGCTTCTCTTGCCACAAGGTCTGCATTGATGATATTGCACCCCTGTTCACGCAAAAATCCGGATACAGTACTTTTCCCTGCACCCGTCTGTCCTGTAAGTCCAACAATAATATTATTCAAGCTCTATCACCTCAAAGCCTGCCGCACGTATCATCCTGTTGTAAAGCGCAAGTCCTATGCCGTTTTTTTCCGGACAATGCGCGTATAAGATACTATAGCCCTTTTTGTCGGCATGCCGCAGAGCAGCGAAAAGCTTATTTGCCTGCGCTTCCTGATCCGCTGCACTGCCCACCTTTATAACAGGCACCTCAAGAATGCTTTCCTCTTCGTCATAGCAAAGAGCCGCCGCTCCCTCTTCCTTATGCGAATTAACGTACTCTGCAAAGCTTTTCTCCGGACCCTTTATAAGCTTTACATCAGCCTTCGGGGAATAATGCTTATACTTCATTCCGGGACTTGCCGCCTGCTTGCCCTCTTCAAGGGGGTCAAGCACCGCGCTGTCAAGTATCACCTCGCCGATAGCAGCCCTTAGCTGTTCGAGAGTCACTCCGCCGGGTCTTAACAGTCTCGGAACATCCCCTGCAAGTGTTATTACGGTCGACTCCACGCCTACCTTACATTCACCGCCGTCTATAACGGCTTCTATCCTGCCGCACATATCATCATATACGTGTGACGCACTCGTGGGGCTGGGACTTCCGGAAAGGTTCGCGGAGGGTGCCGCAAGAGGACAGGAAAGTCTTATAAGCTCCTGAGCCGTAGTGTCAGAAGGGTATCTCACCGCTACGGTATCAAGTCCTGCGCTGACCTCAACGGGTATTATATCAGACTTGGGAAGAATTATCGTGAGCGGTCCGGGCCAGAATTTTTCTGCAAGTATACGGGCTTTTTCCGGCACCTCGCGCACAAGCATATCAAGCTGTGAAATATCAGCTATATGAACGATAAGAGGATTATCCATCGGTCTGCCCTTTGCTTTGAATATCTTCGCTACAGCTTCACCATTAAGTGCGTCCGCCGCCAGTCCGTAGACAGTCTCCGTTGGCATGGCAACAAGTCCGCCGCTTTTTATTATATCAGCCGCTTTTTGTATCTCGTCAGTTTTTAGTATCTGTGTTTTCATTATATCATTTCCATTTCCTTTTGTAATGATGATCAGTAGTTCTTCCTTACATAGGGGTCGTCATCGTCATCATCATTCTTTAGTGTATATCCCGGTATTGCCTTGCTGTCAACATAGAAATTATCCTCATCGTTGACACCGCTTTCATAGTAGATTTTTTCAACGCCGTTCACTCTGAGTGTATTTCCGATACCGTCCTCGCTGTTTGTTTCGGTTCCTATATCTCCCTCATTGCGCACATTATGCTCTGTGTTGACATAGAAATAGTCATCTGCCTTCATGCCTTCCGAGGTGTACAGACCTTCATTTTCAAATATCAGGTCTTCCTTTTTCACCTGAATATTCGGGTCCAGCTTGCCCCTCTTCACACCTAAGGTGTAGAGCATGTTGTTTATTATTTTCCTTATGAGAAAACATCCCCATACAAGGACTATCACACCGCCTGCAAAGGTCAGGGCTATTATCTTCGGTGGATACTGGAAATCAGCACTCAGTACATCAACAGTATAATCAAGTTTTTTACCCTTTATATGGTTCTTCAGCCTTACTCTGTCAGCGGCAAGCCAGACAGACATATCGTTATCCTCATTGAAGCTGATATTATTCACCTTGCCCATGAAATCCACACTGGTACGCTGATGCTCCATAAGCTGCTGAAGCTCCTCGTCTACCTTTGTGCCCTGCATAGCTCGGAAAAGCAGCATATTATCATTTCTTGTCACAGACACATAGCAGTTTACAATACTGTCAGTTGACATTCCACCGGTGGCCGACTGATAGCAGGCCACTACGTTGGTAACAGTGCCGAACACCTCAGTACCTACAGTGAGAGAATCGAAATCCTCAGCAGATATTTTTGTTCCTCTGACCTCTGTATTCAGATATATCATATTGATACCCCAGACAAACTGTGTTATTGCCAGAAAAAACATGATAAGAGCTAATACTGTTCTGGTTTTTTGCGCCCTTACTTTTTTATATTCTTTTATTATCATATACGACCACCTCCATAGTAATTCCGGTAAAAACATAAGTCCAAAGCTCAAAGCTCAAAGCCCAAAGCTCAAAGCTCAAAGCAAACCGGAGTACACATCAAACCTGCTATTATTTGTATTCGCCCTTGAGAAAGCCACAACTATTCACTACTCACTATTCACTAAATTATAATTTCACAATAAAACTACAGACGTGTACAGTAGTAGCCAAAGTGCTCCAATAAGAGCACGACGCGGCGGAGTGCCTCCGCTGTCGATTCGCGCTCACGTTCGCCAAAGCTCACTCTGATATCTTGACCGAACATTATTTGTCCGCGTTTCTCCTCCCAACACTCCCCTTACGGTGCGCTTTTGGGCGGTTTTAGTTTTGGAGGGCAGTTGTAGACGTGTACAGTAATAGCCAAAGTGCTCCCACAGGAGCACGACGCGGACGGTTCAGAAAAAAGCTGATGCGTTCAAAGTTGTCCAGTGCGGTCACGCACCTGTGGGGTCACGCACCTGTGGGGTCACCCGCCTGTGCGGAACGGTCGGCTGTGATAAGGGCGTCAATAATATCGTCAAGATCACCATTGAGGATATCATCTATCTTGTACAGCGTCAGACCTATCCTGTGATCCGTGACTCGCCCCTGCGGATAATTGTATGTTCTTATTCTCTCGCTTCTGTCGCCTGTGCCCACCTGTCTGTGGCGTTCCTGCGCAAGCTCGCTTTCGTGCTGTTCACGCTCGGCTTCAAGAAGTCTTGATTTAAGTACCTTCATCGCCTTATCCTTGTTTTTATACTGGCTTCTTTCGTCCTGACATTCCACAACAAGTCCTGTAGGCAAGTGCGTTATGCGTATGGCGGATTCTGTTTTATTGATATGCTGACCGCCTGCGCCGCTTGCACGGAAGGTATCTATTTTCAGATCGGATGGGTTTATATCCACTTCTACATCCTCTGCTTCGGGCAGAACGGCAACCGTCACTGTAGAGGTGTGTATCCTGCCCTGCGTTTCCGTTTCGGGAACTCTCTGCACACGATGAACTCCGCTTTCGTATTTGAGCCTTGAATATGCGCCCTCGCCTGTTATCATAAAGCTGACTTCCTTATATCCTCCAAGCTCGGTATCGTTTGCATTGATAAGCTCACTCTTATATCCCCGCTTTACGGCATACATACTATACATCCTGTAAAGCACCGCCGCAAAAAGCGCCGCTTCTTCTCCGCCTGCTCCTCCGCGTATCTCAACTATAACATTTCTCTCATCATTTGGGTCCTTTGGCAGAAGAAGTATTTTCAGCTCTGCTTCAAGCTCCTGCGTTTTCTTTGTCAGAGCGTCTATCTCTTCCGAAAGCATAGCGCACATTTCAGTGTCACCGCTGCTCTCCTCCAGAAGCTCTGTCGCCTCAGCTTTATCGGCAGCGGCTTTTTTATATTCTCTGTATTTCAGAGCAAGAGGTTCCACGCTTTTATATTCCTTCATGACCTCTGTATAAAGCTCCGGTGAGGATGTCACCGCAGGATCGCAGAGCTTTTCGGAAAGCTCCTCATATTTTGTTTCAAAAACCTGAACCTTATCAAACATGATCTATCTCCTATCCTTTCAGACCTGTTCACCCTGTCTTATTATCTTGCGGATATTTTTTTCAGCCTTTGTTCTTGGCAGCATCACTTCATGGCCGCAGGCAAGGCATTTTATTTTGAAGTCCATGCCTATCCTCAGCACTTCAAATTTTTTATTATCCGGTTTACCGCAGGGATGCGGCTTTTTCATTTCTATAATATCATTTACCCTGATGTCCATAATTACCTCCGAACTTATGATATATAATTATACCACAACACAGGAGCTATTTACATATCTATTATAGCAAAAAAGCTCGCCATTTTTTAATACTGCATACATCTAAAAAATTTAATACTGCATAC
Organism: uncultured Clostridia bacterium; assembly: GCA_946186665.1. GTDB lineage: Bacteria > Bacillota > Clostridia > Oscillospirales > Acutalibacteraceae > UBA1213. Next base: position 23,112 of record CAMHOE010000020.1, read on the forward strand.
ATCTAAAAAATGTACTTGTTAATCCCAAAGATTTATGATAGAATAATATTGTTAAATATCTGTCCGTAGCACAGTTGGATAATGCATCAGACTCCGACTCTGAAGATCGAGGGTTCGACTCCCTCCGGGCAGGCCAAAGCGAAAATCCTGTCGATGTTAGTCGGCAGGTTTTTCGCTTTGTATTATTCATTCTTAAGTTTTAAGTCTTAAATATTCATTTACCATCGACAGGATTTTCTAAATGAATACTGAAAACTTAAGACTTAAAAAATAATAATGATCGCGTACCCAATAGTTTTTTGATATAATTCAGTTGGTGATAAATATGAAAGAAAATGTATTGATAGAGAAATCCATAGACTTCGGTGCCCGAATAGTAAAACTGCATCGTTACTTGATAAAAACCAAACACGAAACTGTGCTTTCAAAGCAAATTCTGAGAAGCGGCACTTCGATTGGAGCAAATATCAACGAAGCTCAGTACGGAAACAGCAAGCCGGATTTTATAGCTAAACTTCATATTGCTCTTAAAGAAACTGCTGAAACTGAATACTGGCTTCATCTGCTGGAAAAATCAGACTATTTGGATGAAAACATGGCGTCATCTTTGTTGAATGACTGTCTGCAAATCAAAAAAATACTTATCGCATCCATCAATACAGCAAAAGAAAAAAAATAAGCATAATAATTCAAACAACGCCCTACTCCTTATAGAATGTTATAATAAACTCCGAGCCTTTGTCCGGTGCAGAGATGACCTTTATATATCCGCCGCTCTTTTCTATGATAGCCTTTGACATGGACAGTCCTATGCCTATGCTGTCTTTGGCGGAATTTTTTCCCTTGTAGAACCTCTCAAAAATATGCGGAAGATCGTCTTTGTCGATTCCGCTGCCGTTGTCCTTTATGCTGATGCGTGTGAACAGCGCAGTCCTGCCGGCTTTGATGCTCACTCTGCCGCCGTCCGGAGTATGCTCTATGCAATTCTTTACTATGTTGGTAATGGCTTCACATATCCATTTGAAGTCACAGCTCAGGGTGATATCATCTGAGCTGTCTGTAACTTCAACACCCCTTACCTCTGCTATTACTTCCGTATTTTCTATACACGTCCTGATGATATCGCTTACCTTCTCAGGCTTATTGTGAAATTCTATAGAGTTCACTTCCAGCCTTGCAAGGGTCAGCATGGACTGCGTAAGAAAGCCCATATGTGACGCCGACCTTTTTATGTCATGCAGGAACTCCCTGCGGATATCCTCCGGCATATCCTCATCATCTGTCAGATCATCAAGCATTATCATCATAGATGTGATGGGAGTTTTTAACTGATGTGAAATATCAGAGACAGATTCTTTCAGGTTTTCTTTGTCTTTAACGGACTGCTCTGTCTGTTTGCGGAGAGTGACGGTAGTTTTATAGATCTCATCCTCCAGAACGGAATAATTACTTTCGCTCATATTGTCTGTGGGAAGCTCATATTGACCGCTGTTGATCCTCATAAGATGTTCTGTAAGCCGATTTTCTTCTTTTCTCTGTTTTCTGACATACATCACAAAGACCGCAAGAAGCAAGCCGCTCCCCGCAATGCACACACCGCCGCACAGCAGGGACGCATATACAAAGTTTTTTTCATTGTTGTATACAAAAGGATCTTCCTCAGTTATGCCGTATTTTCTGAGAAGATCCTTTTTGTCATTGACGTCATCCGTCAGGTGGTCATCGTTCAATATAACTGCGATATCCTCATCTGTAACATCAGGATAATTCTTTCTTATATTTGATATAATTCTGATAAGAGCAGTCCTGTCTGACTGTTCCACCAATGAAGCGCCTGTCACTGCCGCAGCAGCACAGCAAACGGAAAGTATCAGTGACATCACAGAAAACAAAGCAAAGTATTTTAATGAGCGTTTCATTTTACCTCCATTTTATATCCCACACCCTTGACTGTTTTTATCATATCAGTACCGAGCTTTTTCCTTATGCGCTTTATGTATACAGTCAGTGTATTGTCATTCACATAATTGCCTGCGATGTCCCATATCTTTTCCATTATGATCTCTCTTGTAACGACCTTTCCCTGATTTTGCATGAGCATCAGCAATATCCTGTATTCCAGTGCTGTAAGCTCCACAGCCACACCATTGTTGTTAACGCTTCTGCTGTCGGTATCCACTGTTATGCTGCCGGCTTTTAAAATGCTGCTCTCGCCCAGAGCTTTCTTATCGAAGCGTTTTATTCTTGCGATCAATTCTCTTGTAGAGAAAGGCTTTGTAACATAATCAGCCGCGCCCATTTCCAGACCCCTGACGATATTATCCTCATCGTCAAGCGCTGTCAGGAACACCACCGGCACATTGTTGAAATCCTTTATTTCCTCAAAAAGCTCAAATCCATTACCATCGGGAAGTGTAACGTCAATTATCATCAGGTCAAACTCTCCGCCGGAGCTTGCCAGAGCCGACTCATAGTTTTCGCACAGTGTCGGTTCATGGCCATTAGCCTTCAGCGAATACATCAATCCCTTTGATATTGACCTGTTATCCTCCACCAACAATATCCTCATACTCTACCTCCGGCTCCTTCAAAAAAGTGCATCCGGTTTCACCGCTCACCACTAACAACATCTACTACAATTCAAGTATATTCCAATCCCCCCTCTATGTCAACCGGCGTGACGCTGGACTCGATTCGCGCTCTCGTTCGTACCCCAAGGGCACTTCCTACGGGCGCTAACGCTCACTCTGACAATATGACCAAAACTTTTCCTGTCCGCGATTGACGGCGCAGAACCGACAGAATGTCATCACCATCCGCCGGCGCAGCCCTTAGGGGCTGCTGTTTCGGCTGTTTCATTCGGACATATAGTTTCTTTCCCTACTAAACTTAATGCGCCTATACAGTATGAAGTCATAGTTTTTATTATGCTTACTATATTTCATTTTCGCTATGCGAAAACGTACACTCTCATTCCACATCAAAACTACAGACGTGTACAGTAGCAGCCAAAGTGCTCTCTAAAGAGCACGACGCGGACGGTTCAGACAAAAGCTGATGCGTTCTAAGTCGTCCAGTGCGGTCACGCACTATATGTTGTCGTTTCTTATGGTTTCGATGATGTTTTGTTTGCTTACCTTGCTGATGGAGTATTTCATTACTATCCAGAGAAGGGCAAGCACTGCAAAAATGCTGATGAGAATTGCAAGCCATGGAATCATAAAGCTTGTTTCTGAGGAGCTGTATTTCGTGAATATGTTGTATACTACGATGTCTCCGATAATGCCTATCGGTATACCGATAAACAGGGACTTGAATGTGTAGAGGAAGCTTTCAAGCCTTATCATACGGTTGAACTCACGCTTTGTCATGCCTATGGAACGCATCATGGCAAATTCCTTCTGACGAAGCTTCATGTTTGTTGTAATGGTGTTGAAGATGTTTGTTGCGCCTATCAGTGCGATAACCAGTATGAAGCCGTATATGAATATCTGTATTATGAGGATCATTGACCTGATGTTGTTAACAACTCTTGAATAGTTCATCACATCATAGAGGTTAATACTTCTGTTCTCACTGTTCATATAGTCCAGAAGAGTCTCTTCAAGAGCATCAGGGTCCTCTGCGTCAAAATACAGCTCTCCTGAGCAGCTCCAGGGGGCATTGTCTTTCAGCCATTCCATGCTTACAACTATTACGTTTGATGTCGAGCGGTCATCACGTATTGACACTATATAGTCCTCAGGCAATGCGCCTGCAAGCTTTACGGATACATCATAGGACCTTGCTATACGTATGCTGTAATGCACATCGCCGGTCTTTTTATCGTAAGCCTCATACTCTTCACGGTACTCTTCCTCTGATATATCTTCTCCGGCGTCATTATAGTATTCCATGTAAATGGTTACCTCAGGATCATTTTCGTACTTTTCGATTTCTTCATAATCTATAAAGGATTCTTCCTCATAGGTTCCGCTCAAAGTCAGTGTCTCAGGATCTTTTAAGAACGGGAGTACTCGTTTTCTGGAACTGTCACCTTCATCATACACAGTTGACTCGTTATATATAAAGCCCTTATCCTTACATTCTTTATAGCTTTTTCCTGTACTGCTGCACAGCTCTTTAAAGGAATCGTCATCAACAGCCACCAGTGAGAGGAATGGGTAGCTGTAAGCCTCTGAGAAATAACCGTCATCGTCGAAAAACTGCTCACTGCTGACTTTTAAATAATCCTGCCACTCATCAGACAGAATGTCCTTTGATATATTAAATCCGACTTCATAGCTTTCGATATTGTATCTGTAGCTCTTAACGCCATCAGAATGTGCCAGACGCTCAACATTATTCTGGAATTCTTCAACAGACTGCTGACCATCATTTGAAAAGCCATTCACTTTCGTACTCATATTGTAAAGGCTGTTCTGATAAAACGGCTGGTCTTTTACATAGTTCACTGCATATTCTACAAAGGAAAATACAGTAAGGTACACAGCAACACTGACAATTATTGATATTATTGTTGTGCGGTAGTTTTTGCGGCTGCGCTTCATATTCTTCCATGCGATACTGCCGCCTATGCCGAATATTTTATTTACTGATCTTGGGGTCTTGTAGTTTTTCTCTTTTCTCTTCTTGGAGACTTTTATATCCTTATTTCCTCTGATAGCCTCTACAGCTGATATCCTTGAAGCCCTTATCGCAGAGGTTATAGTTGAGAATAGTATTGTCACAACTCCTAATACAGCCGCTGATATGATCGCATAAAGCGGAACACTGAATGCTATTGTGATGCCGCCCAGTGCGTCTTTGAGTATGTTATTGCACAGCCATATAAGAATTGCCGTTACACCAACGCCTAAGCCCACGCCGAGAGGCAAGCCTATCAGTGCAAGTATGCCGCCCTCGTACAGAACATTCATGCGTATCTGATGAGGTGTTGCGCCGATGGAGGAAAGCATACCGTAAAGCTTTGTCTTTTCTGTAATGGATATCGCAAAGCTGTTGCGGATAATGAACACACTTGCAATGATTATTATTACTATCATCACTGCCGCAAAGCCGTAAAGTATACTCATAGCTTCGTTATCTATATAGCCCTTCCATTTCAGAAGACCGCTGTTTATATTCGCAGCAGCGATATCAAAATCACTGTTTCTCATCTGTTCCTCTAATTCATCAAACATTTTTCTGTACTCTTCGAAATCATCGGAATGAAAGAGTAAATTCTGGGAATCCTTATAGATACTCTCCGCCAGCTTCTCGTCTAATCCTATGATCTGAGCCATGACTCTGCAAAAATTGCTCTCATAGTCGTCATTTACCCTTATGTAGGCAGCTTCGCTGTCCGCACCTGTATTTGACGTGTACGCTGTTACGGACGGATAATACATATTGTAAAGCGACATATCTCCGCCCTCGTTTTCGAGGATACCAACTATTGTAAATTTTTCTGTGCCTGTCTCTTCAAACTTTTCTCCTTCAATATAGGGATATGTAGCGCCTGCTCCGACATCTTCATATTCTGTACCATCGTTATTTGGTATAAGTCTGTTTCCGACCTTAAGCTCTATCTCGTCTCCTATTTTATAGGTGTTTTCAGTAGAGTCAAGAAAATCAGCCCCAAGAATGATCTCACTGCTGTTTTCAGGAAATCTTCCGCTTTCGAGCTTATAGTTAAAAGCTTCAAATGTAGCCTTATTCGCTCCCATTACATCAATGTATGGCTTATACTTTGAGGTGCTGTTTTCAAGCAGCGCAAGAGAGTCAACAGAAAATGTATAAACATCCTTTACATTTCTGTTTTCTTTCATTTTCCTGATATCATCCTGACTGAATGTACCGTAAAAGTAAAAATCATAATCTCCGGACTTTTGTATTTCGGTATTTATCATAGACTCCTGACCGCTTGTCGCAACACCTGCCACAACAGTGATAAGTGCGGCTGAAAGAAGGATACCAAGAATTGTCATGAGAGTTCTTGTCTTATTCATCAGGAGATTTTTTCTTGTGATCTTTCTGAGTATCTTCAAGACTTACACCCCTTCCACGATTTTGCCGTCACGGATATGGATTATTCTGTCAGCTTCTTTTGCGATCTCCATATTATGGGTTATCATAAGTATTGTCTGACCGAAGGTCTTGTTTGTCATTTTCAGTATACTTACGATATCATCTGTAGCCTTAGTATCGAGGTTGCCTGTAGGCTCATCCGCAAGAAGGATAGAGGGGTCATTTATTATAGCTCTTGCAATAGAAACTCTCTGCTGCTGACCGCCGGAAAGCTGGTTCGGAAGATTTCTGCGCTTATCCTCTATGCCGAGTTTTGTGAGGATATTATCAAGCTTTTCCTTATCGACTTTTTTACCGTCAAGGTCCGCCGGAAGAGTGATGTTTTCCTCTGCTGTAAGAATCGGTATAAGGTTATAGAACTGATAAACGATACCTATCTGACGTCTGCGGAAGATAGCGAGTTTATCGTTATTCATTGTATTTATCTCATTGCCGTCAATAAATATCCTGCCGCTTGTAGGTCTGTCAACTCCGCCGAGCATATGCATAAGTGTACTTTTACCGCTGCCGCTTGCGCCGACTATTGCAACAAACTCACCTCTCCGGACGCTGAAAGAAATATCATCCACAGCATTAAAAGCGTTCTCTCCTGCGCCGTAGGTTTTTACAAGGTTTTCAGTTCTGAGTATCTCAACATTCTCCATATTCTCCACTCTCCCAAATATTATTTTGCAGTCGTCCTGCTCATTCCCGTATCTGAAAACTTACCGCAGTCCTCCTGCTCATTTCCATATTTTAACTATACCCCTCCAAAATGACTTTAAAGTGACCGGCAGCGCAGAGCCTGCGCTCCCGATTCGCGCACTCTGATATTCTGACCAATACTTTTCCTGCCCGCGATTGACGGCGCAGATTTGTAAGACAATATTCCCCATCCGCCGGCGCAGCCTGAGGGCTGCTGTTTCGGCTGTTCTTTCCGGACACACAGTATCTTCTCTTTCTCAACTTTATGCGCCTGCATATTCCAATGTTCAATGTTATGCTGCAAAACTATAGACGTGAACAGGAATAGCCAAAGCGCACCTTTAGGTGCGTGACGCGGACGGTTCAGACAAAAGCTTATGCGTTGTTAAGTTGTCCTGTGCGGTCACGCACCGGCGCAGCCTGAGGGCTGCTGTTTCGGCTGTTCTTTCCGGACACACAGTATCTTCTCTTTCTCAACTTTATGCGCCTGCATATTCCAATGTTCAATGTTATGCTGCAAAACTATAGACGTGAACAGGAATAGCCAAAGCGCACCTTTAGGTGCGTGACGCGGACGGTTCAGACAAAAGCTTATGCGTTGTTAAGTTGTCCAGTGCGGTCACGCACAAAAACGGCAGCACTGAGAAAGTTTTCTCAGCACTGCCGGTATAAACATAGCTTACTATAATTCGTTTTTGATTTATCAAAAACGCACCGCCATTATTCATTTTTAAGTTTTCAGTCTTCAGTATTAATTAATTCTTCAGAGTGTTCCGCTTTCAAGCTTGTCGAGTTCGGCTTCACGGGCTTCCATTTTGAGGATGCGCTTTTCACCTTCGTCTGCAAGAGCACGGAATTCAGCAATAGTGTTCCTCATGTTGGGAAGGGCTTTTGCTTTGTATTCGGTCACGGAATCGAGAGCTTCAAAGGTGTCGGCAAATGCACTTCTGAGAGTATCTACGGAAATGTTTGTCTCCATTGCCTGCTGCTGAATGGTGGCGCCCTGTTCCTTAAGCATTTTTGCAGTTGCTCCGATAAGCTTGTTGGTGGCTTCATTTACGGCGTTTACTTTTTCAAGTACGATCTTCTGGTTGTAAAGTGCGCTTGCTACAGTCACGGCTATTCTGAGGGCTGATACTGTAACGTTCTCTGCGCGCTCTACCGCACGGATAAGCTCACGGTTGTTGCGGCGGACTATTTCCATAGCGATTATGCCCTGCATATTTACTGCCTGCATCTGCTGCATATCCATGACCTTCTGGCGCAGCGGGAAGAGTACCTCTTCCTCTACGAACTTTATACGCTCCTCGTCTGCATTCTCTACCTTAGCTTTCTCTATTGCGGCAGAGATAGACTCGTCCATCTGCATACCAAGCTCTATCTGCTGGCTGAGCTTTTTGGTCAGGTCACGAAGTGCAAGCTGCTCTACTTCAAGAGTTGTGTTGTCGTGCTTGAGCACCTGCTTGCCTCTGCCCAGAGACTCGATAGTCTGCGCAATGATAGTATCCGCTCTTTCAAATTTTGCAAAGTAGTTTCTTATGGGGTTGAAAAGCTTGCCTATAGGGCTTTTCTTTGCGAAGTCTATGCCTGAGGGGTCAAGGTCCTTCATCTGTAACTGAAGCTGTGTAAGACCGTTTACCACCTCGCCGTTTTCGCCGCCCATACGGCTCAGGTCAACAAGGCGAACATTGAGAAGCTCGTTCTTGCTGGTGGATTTCTCTACGATATCCGTACCAAAGTTGTCGATAGATGATACTATCTCTCTCCTGTCCTTGAGTGAACCCAGGTCAAAGGTGAAAAGCTCATTTGTATTGCCGTCTGCTACCTTACTCAGCTGTTCTTTGGTTTCCGGCGCAGGCGCAAGCTCCTCCTTCACTTCTTCTTTTACGGTTTCCACATCGGGCAGGTCCATTGAAAATGCCATAATCTTGTCCTCCTGTTTTTATATTTTTTAGTATTTCCCGTTCATTCAGTAAGCTGATTTAAACAAAATGTGTCAGCAGTCAGTTTAAAGTATATTCCACGAAGGAATTGATACTATTCGTTTTTGCGCCACATAGGTGCTTCCTGCGGAAACTCAGCAAAAACCCATAATCATTCCACTTTCCACTTTCCACATTCCACATTTAATAAATGATATTACATCTCAGAATTGAAGAGGTTCTTAAGCTGATAGATAATATCATCGCTTGCGGCGTTGATAGTAGCTGCCTCGTTTATCTCTGAAATCTTTTTAAGGGCGTCAATGTTTGCATTGTATCCTATGGTATATATCGGGACCTCATAGGAGCTTATAACAGCTTCGATATCGTGGAGCGTCAGACCTACGTTCTGTTCGCCGTCACTGAGCAGGAATATCATTGGTTTGGCGTCCGGATGTTCCTCCATAGCCTTGTTTATCATATCCAGAGCTACAACGATAGCGTCATAGGTAGCAGTCTGTCCTGTGGCATTCAGATCCTGAACGGCACCCTTGAAGTATGCCTGCTGGTTCAGGTCGAACTGTGCAATAGGAAGGTTCACATATACCTTGTTGCTGTAGGACACGAGACCGATATAGTTATCTTTATTGATGTACTGCATGGAGTTGATAAGAGATGTTTTCAGTGAATTGATAGGCTCACCGTTCATGCTGCCTGATATATCGGCAACAAACACCGCAACGATAGGTTTGCCGCTGTCCTTGTTTTCTTTGTAGAGCTTCTGCGCCTGAAGAAGTACGCTTCCGCTGATATCGTCAGGCAGTTCGCTGACGTACTTTTCATTCTTATTGAAGCCGCATTCCTCTGCGTGTGCCTGTGCGCTGTCGGTAAGACAGTATTCACAGAATTTTTTAAGCACTTTAAGCTCATCGCCGCTGAGTCCGTTCAGGGCATATACAGGGTTATCATGTCTTACTCCGAAGGGAGTGAACACATAACTTGACTGTAATGTGGGGTCATTTACATACAGCTGGTATTCCATTACCATTGCATCCAGCGAACCGGACTCCGCTGCTGTACGCATTTGCAGGGTATTGTAGGATACCATCGGAACATTTTCCTGAAATGCTTTGAAGCCCTCTATTGCTGTATCGCTGAGCAGGTCGTCACTGTCGTAGGTATAAAGGGTGTTCACAAGGAAGTTCAGACCGGTAGAGCTTACAAAGGGGTTTGTATAGCCCATAGCTATCTCACCGTCTGCCGTTGCCTGAGAAACTACTTTCATATTTACAGAACCGTACTTGTCTATTATCTGGTCATACTTACTTTTTGAGAGAAGTATTCCGGCTACGTTGCCTGCAAGCTTCTTTTCCACAAGCTCTGTCTTTACTCCGCTTGCTTCAAGCATACCGCCCCAGAATTCATTAGAGGGCGATATAGCTTCGGGGACGTATTTTCCGGACTTGATATAGTCAAGCGCAAGACCTGACGATACCGAACGAATAGACACAGATATAGTCTTGCCGTCAATATTGTAGTTCTCGCTGTTGAAATCCTCTGCAACATCATTGAGCCAGCCGTCTGTTCCTGTGCCTGCCTTTTCGGGAGATGAGAATATTTCCACATTTATCTGACCGCTGCCCTCTACGCTGAGGGGATAGCCGCTGATATCCGGCAGCTCTTCCTCATCAGAGAGGATATCCTCATCGCTTATAGCAGCCTTTTTCGCGTCCACATTCTCCACCTTGACTGAACCAAGAAGCTCACTGAGCTTTTTCTCTGCTTTTTCTGTGGTTATCTCTTCCTCTGTTTTGCCTAAGTCCTGAGTCAGTGTAATTCCCAGGAATACACCGCCGAACACCAGCAACGCAATAGCGACAAAAATTATTGCCTTTGTTCCGTTTGATAATCTTGACATAATGTACCTCCTTTTATCAGTTCTTATAGAACTTTGTCTGCTCGATAAGAGCATTTATTTCCTGAATTGCTGCGATATTCTCCATGCCCTGTTCATCAAGGTCATCAAGCTTTGATATCTCCAGAAGCAGACCGTCAAGCTTTATGAGTATATTTTCGTTTGTCTCACAAAGCCCCCTGACATATTCTATATGTTCGCTGTATATCTTCATCTGTGTATCAACAGACTTTGATATTATGCCGGTGCTTCCGTAAGTCTGCGACTCCCTTATCTTGTCCGTGAGGTTCCTGTAATCCTTATAGTCAAAGATAAGAAGTCTGTTTATCATCTTCTTGACGTTGTTATAGAACAATGCCTGCACTGAGTCAATGCCGTTCTGAAAACGTGTGTAGGTCATTTCCTGCGGAGTAAAGTACTGCTCCAGAATATTATCCAGCGCCCTGTCCTTATCAAGGAGCCTGTATATCTGCTCTATGGCAACGCGTATTTCCTCCTCAAAAACCCCCTTGCCCCGTCTCTCTTCAAGGGCGTCTATATAATCTCTCGGCTGCATTGTCTCATTTCCCTTGAGAAGCGGCAGCGGCTGTGCGGCAGGCTCGCTGAAAAGCAGAGTATAGTTGCCGTATCCGAATGCTATAAGGCTCATAGCTATGACCGTAACTGCCAGTGCTGTTGTTATCGCACCGCCTGCAAAGTCAAGACCCACAAGTCCCTTAGAAAACATTATAACATCCACAAGAGCGATACCGAGATTAAGAAGCAATATTTTTAGCGCGCGGCTTTTCATTTACGGCACCCCTCCATTTCATAAAATAATGACACATACTCCCCCACATATAGAGACGGGGGACTTCTTGCCCATTTAGGTTAAAGCAAAGCGACTATAATAATTTTACTATCATGTTCAGAATTTGTCAATAAAATATAGTTTGACCGACAATGTAAAATAATCGGAAACTTTACACTTTTCACTGCAAAAAATATTCTGCCCCATCTGTAGCGTTTTTTCACACAAGCTGCAAAAAAAGGGAGCCAAATCATGGCTGCCCTTTTGATATGGAACGCGGCAAAAACATACCGACATTCCACTTTCCACTTTCCACTTTCCACATTCCACATTTTATACGCGGTGCATTCCGCTGAGGTCGGATATCATGATGCACTTTGTGGTACAGTTCTTTGCGCATACGCCAAAATCCGGACAGTCTGTGCATTTCTCGTAGTCTATCACTGCAACATTGTCCACTACCTTTATAGCGCCCTGAGGACACACCCTCTCGCACTTCTTGCATCCGATACATCCGTTTGTGCATACTTTTCTTGTAAGCGCACCCTTGTCCTTGTTGCTGCACGTAACAACTACCTTCTCAACGTCAGCTACAAGTGAGATAAGGTGATTAGGACAGGTCTTTGTACAAATTCCGCATCCGATACAAGCCCTTTGATTCACTCTTGCGACCCCGTCAACTATACATATTGCGTCCTGAGGACAGGCTTTCATACAGTCGCCCAGTCCCAGACAGCCGTATGTACAGCTGCCCTTGCCGCCGTACATAAGCTTTGCAGCCTTACAGCTCTCTATGCCCTTGTAGTCAACTTTATCCTGAGTCTTGCTGCAATCTCCGGCACAGTGTACTACAGCTACCTGCTCCACTACGTCCGCAAATTCCACACCAAGTATCTCACTGAGCTGCTTTGACACAGCATCAGCACCCGGAACACAAAGATTTGTGGGAGTGTCAGAGCTTTCGCAAAGTGCCTTTGCATAGCCGTCACAGCCTGCAAAACCACAGGCTCCGCAGTTAGCTCCCGGCAGACATTCACGTATAACGGGGAAACGCTCGTCCTCTTTTACTGCCATGAGCTTTGAAGCTATCACAAGCATCGCAGCGCATATTATACCTATTACAACAACGGATACTACCGCTATAAGTATTTGTTCCATCTTTCAGCACCTCCGTTACGCAAACAGGTTTTCTATAACGCCGCCAAATCCCATGAAGGAAAGGGAGGTTATAGAGGCTGCTATAAGCGTTACAGGCAGACCCTTGAAGCTTTCGGGGATATCGCTGCCCTCTATCGTAGAGCGCACTCCTGAGAACATGACCATCGCAAGGAAGAAACCCAGACCGCTGCCGAGCGAGTTTACCATAGACTCCACAAAGCTGTAGCCCTCGTCTATATTCAGTATGGTAACGCCAAGTACCGCACAGTTAGTCGTGATAAGGGGCAGATATACACCCAGTGACTTATGAAGCGCCGGCATATATTTTTTCAGAACTATCTCGACCAGCTGCACAAGAGCCGCTATGACAAGTATGAAAACTATTGTCTGAAGATATCCCATATCGTTCGGGGTAAGAAGAAATGTCTGTATCGGCCATGTCACAGCAGTTGCTATGAGCATTACGAATATTACCGCAAGGCTCATGCCTGTTGCGGAATCAAGCTTTTTGGATACTCCTAAAAAGGGGCATATTCCTAAGAATTTTGAAAGCACATAGTTGTTGATAAACACCGCCGAGAGCAGTATGATAATAAGCTTAGTCATTCTCTGCCGCCTCCTTTACATCTCCGCAGCCTGCCTTGCCGCAGATCTCAGCCTGAGGACAGCCTGCGCATCCGAACTCAGTCTTTTTGGGCTTATGCTTTGCGAATTTGTTCATTGCCGCAATAAGCAGACCGAATACGAAGAAGCCGCCCGGTGCCATTGTAAGTATGGAAACATGGTTATCTATCAGCACAGGTATCTCGATACCGCAGAAGGTACCGCTGCCGAAAACCTCACGGATAGTCGCCATCAGGCAAAGGGCAAAGGTAAAGCCAACGCCCATTCCCAGTGCGTCCACAGCCGAGTCAAACACCTTGTTTTTATTTGCGAACATTTCCGCTCTGCCCAGTATGATACAGTTAACAACTATCAGCGGAAGATAAATTCCCAGAGCCTTGTCAAGGTCCGGCAGATAAGCCTTTACAAGCATCTGCACCGCCGTTACAAGTCCTGCGATAAGCACGATATAACATGGTATGCGCACCTTGTCCGGTATTACCTTTCTCAGCGCGGAAATCAGTATATTTGAGAACAGCAGTACGATAGTTGCCGCAGCTCCCATTCCCAGAGCATTTATAACGCTTGTGGATGTGGCAAGGGTCGGACAGGTTCCAAGTATCAGGACAAGAACAGGGTTTTCCTTGATGATGCCCTTTGTGAAATTATTCAAGGTTTTCATACTCCTGCCTCCTTTATCACTTCAAAAGCGTCAAGTGCCTGACCTATAGCCTTTTTATATGCGTTGGATGAAATAGTCGCTCCGGACACAACGTCCACATTATTGTAATCGGCTTTTGTTTTGCCCTCAAAGCCTTTCCTGAACTCAGAGCCATTGTCAACAGCCTTAGTGCCGACACCGCTTGTCTCACTGTGAGAAAGTGTCTTGCAGGACTCTATGGTACCGTCATTGTGTATACCGCAGATGAACTTTATAGTACCGCCGTAGCCCTTAGACTCCATAAGCACTACATAACCGCTGTCGTTGTTACCTTTATATACCTCTGTAACTCCCTCAGGAAGCTTTTTGACATCCAGTTTTTTAAACTCCGTTGCAGCTGAAAGCACCTCTGTTCTTGCCTGTGCCGCTGCCTCCTCCTCTGCCGCCTTGATAACGGGCTGGGTCATCATGTTGACATACGCAAGCACCGCCGTAACGATAAGACATATGGATGCAAGTACTATTATAGGTTTGATGATATCCTTCATTTCTTTGCACCTCCAACAAGCGGCTTGCTGCGTGTAAGCTTCGAGATATAGGGTGTCAGGATATTCATTATGAGTATCGAGAAAGACACGCCCTCAGGCAGATTGCCCCAGAAACGGATGAGTATGGTAATAAGTCCGCAGCCCACACCGAATACTACCTTGCCCCACTTTGTATTGGGAGTAGTGGCATAGTCCGTTGCCATAAATACCGCACCCAGCAGAAGTCCTCCTGACAGCACCTGATACAGAACGTCCTTTCCGCATATGAAAGACATAAGCGCTACGGTTGCAACATATACAACAGGTGTGTGCCATGTGATAACGCCTCTTATCACAAGGTAAATGCCGCCGAGAATAATCGCAAGCGCACAGGTCTCGCCAAGACAGCCCCCGTGATTTCCAAGGAAAAGCGTCTGATATGAGGGCATTGCGTCCTTCAGACCCTTTGCCGCTGCTGCTAAAGGAGTAGGTGAGGATACCGCGTCCGCCCCGTTTCCCGGCATAGTCCATGTGGTCATAGAGCCGGAAAAGGCTGTCATCATTATAATTCTTGCGGTAATCGCAGGGTTTGCAAAGTTCTGTCCGATACCGCCGAAAAGCTGCTTTACAACGATTATCGCCGTAACACTGCCAAGCACTGCCTGCCATATCGGTATGCTCACAGGCAGGTTAAAGGCAAGCAGCATACCTGTTACCACAGCGGACAGGTCCATTGCTGTCACTTCTCTCTTGCAGAGCTTCTGGAACAGAAATTCCGAAAGCACGCAGGTGCCAATACAGACAGCTATTACAAGAAGGCTTCTCAGACCGAAGATGATAACAGAAGCAACAGCTGCCGGCAGCAGTGCGATTATCACGTCAAGCATGATCGTCTGTGTCGTTCTCTTGCCGTAAAAATGCGGCGAGACTGACGATATGAGCTTACTCATTTTTTAGCCTCCTTTTTTTCTTTTTCTTTATTTTCCTTTTCCTGTCTTGCCTTTTTCTCGTTCAGATATTCCCTGAGCATCACCTTGCCCAGCTTATTTGTCTGTACAAGAGGTCTGTTTGCAGGACAGATATAAGAACAGCATCCGCACTCCATACAAAGGTCAACACAGAGTGCTTCCAGTGCTTCAGCGTCCTTGAGCTTATAGGCTCTTGATATTTCTCTCGGGTCAAGCCTGAAGGGGCAATGACTCACACAGGCGCCGCAGGAAATACACGGAGTCGTTTTGGGCGGTGTCGCTTCCTTTTCGTCCATAAAAATGACTGCATTGGTATTTTTCAGCACAGGCTCATCCATAGACGGCACGGCAATTCCCATCATAGGTCCGCCGTAAAGCACCTTAGCAGGTTCACTCTTAAAGCCGCCTGCGCCCTCTATCAGGTCTTTTATAGGAGTGCCTATCGGAGCTATCACATTTTTAGGCTCCTTAACAGCAGAGCCGTCTACCGTCAGACATTTTTCCACCAGCGGCACACCTGTTTCCAGATACTCTGCAATAAACGCCAGTGTGGTGACATTTGTAACTATAACGCCCACATCCAGCGGCAGTCCGCCCTTTGGAATGATACGCTTGACAGTATTGTACACAAGCACTTTCTCACCGCCCTGTGGGTAAATAGAGGGCATAACGTGCACTTCAACGTCATCTGTTTTTTCAGCTGACTTCTGCATTACTTCTATGGCTTCACGCTTATTATTCTCTACACCGATAATAAAGCGCTTTACTCCCATGAACTTTCTCACAGCGTCAATACCCTTGAAAACAAAGTCACTCTTGTCTATCATTGTACGGGTATCTGATGTTATATACGGCTCACATTCCGCCGCATTTATGATGACTGCCTCGACCTTTGACAGGTCCTTGACACCGAGCTTTACAAAGCTCGGGAAGCCTGCGCCTCCCAGACCTACAACGCCGCTTTCCTTGACAGCCTGCACAAAGCTCTGAAAGTCCTTTACATCGGGAGCCTTAAGCCCCTCATACATTTCCTGTTTACCGTCCGACTTTATGATAACGCACGGCACCTTTGAGCCGTTTGACGCCACCATTTCATCGACCTTTTCCACAACGCCCGAAACGCTTGCGTGGATGTTGGACGACACAAAGCCGTCAGCCTCACCTATCAGCTGACCCACTTTAAGCTCATCGCCCTTTTTAACTGTGACCTTAGCGAGCTTACCTATGTGCATCGACATAGGTATCACCACACGCTCCGGCACAGGAATACGTACAGGCTTACACCCTGCGGTATTCTTCTTATGCGGTACCTTTATACCATGCAGTTTCATGTTTCCAATTTCCTCCTATCTGCGGCCTTCCTTGCCGCACAGGTTACAAATGCACTTACACGAAGCCTCATTTCTCCGTCCCTACATATATATACAAAAGCGCATAGAATATATTATACTACAAATTTCGTCAATATCCAATAGCTTATCTGCACATATTTTTTGTTTTTTTATAAAAATTTTTATAATCAATGCAGTAACACACGTGTAAAAATGTAAATTTTATACTATTATCCGATATACAAGTAGATAAGAAGAATTGGATATAAGGCAAAGTCCCAATGTCATTAACATTAGTTTTTTTGTGCTGCCTTGCGTCAGCAGAGGTACTTCGTTATGACCGCTACAAGGGGAAGCCCTCTTCCAGGGCTTCCCCTCTTCAAAAACAGTCCACAGGACTGTTTTTGAATTCACCCCATTCCGAGGGATTAAAAAGGGGATTTCGCCGTACCCCAAGGGCACTTCCTACGGGCGTCTGCGGACGGCGACCAAGGGCTCTGCCCCATGGACCCCGCAGCCTTTGAAAAGGCTGGCGAAACTTTATTTTTTTACTTTAAACTTTATTTTTTTTACTTTTTTATTAGATATCAATTTTACCCAAACAATACAGGCGCATCATCCCCGAAGGAACAATGCACCTGTGCTTCTGTTATTTACTATACAATTATATCATACATTGAATTTCAAATCAACGCCGGAACGATTGATGGCACAGAGTATACCTCTGACAGAGGCTTTGAAAATACCATGTGAGATACCAACACCAAACACATCCTTACCCTCCGGAGTCTTTATCTGGATATAGGAAATAGCCCTTGAATCCGATCCGTGAGAAATTGCGTGTTCACTGTATGTCACAAACTCAAAGCCCTTTACCCCGATAGTCTTTAAAGCCTTGAAGAACGCATCTATAGGACCGTTGCCCTCGCCGAATATCTCCACATCCTTGTCTTCCTTTACAAGGTGGATAGTACCCCTGAAGGTAGCCTTTTCATGGTCAACATTGGTGATGACGTGCTTTACCAGCCACAGCTTCTGTTCAATGTCTATATAGTTCCTGTTGAATACTTCCATAAGCTCCTGAGGAGAAAGCTCTCTGCCGATACGGTCACATTCCGCTTTTACAAGCGCGCCGAATTCCGGATGCATTGCCTTAGGAAGCTCATAGCCGAAGTTATTCTGCATTATGAATGCCGCTCCGCCCTTGCCGGACTGGGAGTTTATTCTTATTATCGGCTCATACTGTCTGCCCACATCCGCAGGGTCAATAGGAAGATAGGGTATTTCCCATTTATCGCTGTTGTGTTCCTTGGCATATAAGAAGCCTTTGTTTATTGCGTCCTGATGAGAACCGGAAAACGCTGTAAAAACAAGGTCGCCTGCATATGGCTGTCTCTCGCCTATCTTCATTTTTGTACAGCGTTCGTATATCTCACGGTACTTTGGCAGATTGCTGAAATCCAGTTTCGGGTCAACGCCCTGAGTGTACATATTAAGTCCTACTGTTACGATATCCAGATTACCGGTTCTCTCTCCGTTTCCGAAAAGCGTACCCTCTATTCTGTCCGCACCGGCAAGCAGTGCAAGCTCCGCACAAGCCACGCCGGTACCCCTGTCATTGTGGGGGTGCAGGCTTATTATTGCTGACTCCCTGTTTTTCAGGTGCTTGATAAAGTATTCTATCTGGTCAGCATGGGTATTGGGTGTACACATCTCTACGGTATTGGGAAGATTGAGTATGATAGGCTCTTCCGGTGTAGGCTTGAACACATCCATTACCGCCTCGCATATTCTCACGGAATTATCTATTTCCGTACCCGAGAAGCTCTCAGGTGAATATTCTATACGGAATTTTGTATCGCCTTCATAGCCGTCTATCAGTTCTTTTATCAGCTTAGCGCCTTCTACGGCGATATCAATGATACCATCCATATCCTTTTTGAATACCACCTTGCGCTGAAGCGTAGAGGTAGAGTTATAGAAATGCACGATAACATTTTTAGCGCCCTTAACAGCCTCGAAGGTCTTGCGGATAAGATGTTCTCTTGCCTGAACGAGCACCTGTATAGTCACGTCATCCGGGATATGGTTACCCTCGATAAGCTCACGGCAAATCTCATATTCTGTTTCTGACGCTGAGGGGAAGCCTATCTCAATTTCCTTAAAGCCCATCTCGCACAGAGCATGGAAGAACTCCAGCTTCTGCTGTAAATTCATAGGGTCAACGAGAGCCTGATTACCGTCACGAAGGTCAACGGAGCACCATATAGGCGCTTTAGTGATAGTCTTATCAGGCCATTCTCTGTTTTCCATTTTTATCTGCTGAAACGGCACATATTTTTTGTAACCTTTTTCCATGATATTACCTCCACATTTTAGTAATGATTAATAATGCAACTTAAATACAACTAACGCAAATTTCAAACAACAAGCTTCACACTTTTGCACCTCACACTGAAAAGAGTTTACACATTACAAAAAGCCCGTCCCGTCATAAAGCTATGACATGGGACGGGCATAATGCTCGTGGTACCACCCAAATTCAGATGCAGTGCATCCCTCAGCGAGTCCGCAAGAAGGACTCCGGCATATAACGCTGCCACACGTTCCACCCTAAGCAAATTCAGGCAGAAGGCTCCGGAGCGAGTCATACACATGACATCCGTCACCGGCTCACACCGACCGCCGGTTCTCTTTGCACAGAACGCCACATCTTTTTTCCATCTCAGCCTTTATCATCATTTTACCCCATTATACACCTCTCCCCCTCATTTGTCAACCGGCAGGCGCAAGGCTTGCACTCCCGATTCGCGGTGCAGAGCCTGCACTCCCGATTCGCGGTGCAGAGCCTGCACTCCCGATTCGCGGTGCAGAGCCT
>CAMHOE010000021.1 GCA_946186665.1 uncultured Clostridia bacterium
TTTCATACGAATATTATATCACATTTTCTACTTTTTTGAAAATTGATTTCCGTGCGCAGAGCCCATGGAAATCAATTTTGCAGGGGCAACTACATTGGGAAAACCCTTTTCCGGCGGAAAAAGGGTTATTCCCCATACCCCTTTCCTAAAACCGCTGACATTATCCGATTTGAGAAAATATCCACAATTAGTGTTTGGTATGTAAGAAATCAAACATCCATGTAATTCAGGTTTTAAAAAATGATTTACGTACAGCGGCGCAGAGCCTGCTGTTTCGGCTACACTCTCCGAACAAAAAGTTTTTTTCCAACTCAACTTTATGCGCCTGTACAATTTGAAACTGTAGTTTTTATTATACTTACTATAATTGTTTTGCTTTAGCAAAACATACCACAACTATTCACTATTCACCATTCACTATTCACTATTTCCGCTCAGCCGTTCTCATCATCGGAATCTTCATTCAAATCATCAAGACCGGAAAGACCGATTTCAGGTGGAACCTCAGCAAACGGACTATGTGCCCATGTGGCATTCTTTCGTATACATCTTGCCGGATTTCCGGCAGCAATACAGTTTTCCGATAAGTCTCCTTTGAAAAGTGACTTCGCACCAATAATACAGTTATTTCCGATAGACGCTCTGTTAAGGACAATAACATCCATTCCTATCCATACGTGGCTGCCTATGGTTATAGTTCCCTTAGGATCGCCCAATTCATATAGATTTGTGCGCTTGCCCGTTTCGAGGTCAAAAATGGCGTGTCCGTCTCCGCTGAATATGGTGGAATTTTTTGCCATAAGCAGATCATCGCCAACAGTGATAATATCATTGTCCATACAAATGAACTGGTCGCCCTCACTGATGTAACCTTTATTTCCTATAGTAATCTGACCGGAACCATATACTCTTATCGCGCTGCTTTTGAGCGTGCAGTTTTTGCCGATATTAACTTTTGCACTGCCAGCACGAAAAATCGTTATGGTAAACTCTTTGTCCACTTTGCAGCCTTCTCCGATATTTATCTCAGCACCAAAAGCATAGGGTGAAAGTATGATTTTTGCTCCGCTATGATCATGTACAACATTACCGTAAATATCAGAATACTCTTTTGTTTCCGGCGGAATTATAGTACGGGGACGGTTGACAAACAAAAAGTCCCTTCCTTCCCTGTATCCGAGCGCCTTAAGCTTCGTAACATCATTTTTGTTGCGAAGTGTACTTGGAACAAGAATATAATAACGACCTATATGTTTACTGATCATTTCAAATGTAATGCTGGTATCATCCTTTATACCATCATCCTCAGCAATATTGAAGCTTACCGTTAGTTTATATTTATTCAGAAATCTGTTGAACACAGCATTCTGTCCCCAGAGTACAAGCTTTCTTCCTTTGATATTCTGACTGATAAGCTTCGCCATATTATTATAATGAATTTCTTGTGCTTTAACCATAAATCATTTCTCCATAATTCAAACTCCTGCTATAACAGGGCATATCAACAGTTATCGATCAGGAATATAATTCCGTTATTTTCCAAAATCGCCTATACTTCAGAAATGTATAGGCGATCTTGTAAAAATATTTTCTTTTTAAATAATTATCTCTGGCACGTAAAGTCGCTTATATGAGTGTCGAAGCAAACGGAATCCACCGGCTTCATTGTGGTCTTGTTGTAGATAACAATGTTCAGACCACGTGAATTTACGGCATATTCCTTTCCGTTTATCTGGATAGACGCTTCATTACCGTTATTATATACACGGCTTACAACATGAAGGCTGTTTTTGCCTACATTTCCATCATAGACAGTCGGCTCTTCGTTTTCTCCCAGCTTTTCGAATATGACCTTTCCTCCATTGATAACAGCCACATAGCTGTGTCCGTGTTTGCCCTCTAAATTCTCCTTCAGACCGAGAGAAGTCAGCTTGTTTACAACAAAGGAATTGAGCGCAAGTCCGGGAGTATCCTTAACTGAGACAACGATGATATTGCCTCTGAACTGACTCTTGAGTACCTCAAGATAATCCATTATATCTGTCTTGTCAGAAATAGAAGTTGAAACATTTGAAACCATATTCATAATAAGATCTCTCATGTTTTCCAGCTTGTTATCCTGCTCCTTAAGAAGCTCATACATAATGTCATAGTCAGACATTGCGCTTACCTTAGGTGCAGCCAGAGCATTCTTCAGCCAGTTCATACATCTTTCTCTTTCCTTGTTAAGAACCTCATAGACCTTATCATAATCAATAGGCTGAAGCAGCTTTTCTTTGTCAAAGTTGTCCTGATCTGTTATCAGACGGTCCTCAAGATGAAGCATCCTGGCAATCGAATAGAAACGTGATGCGCCGCGTTTTTCGTTTATTATCGCAGCAAACGGCTTTTTCATGAGGATAGCAAAGCACATTCCATGGAAAGAATCAGTTACAAAGAAGTCACAGTTTGCGATACTCTGAAGTCTTTCCTCAGTTTTGAGCGGCTTCTTGTACAGCTCGCCAAGAGGAGCATAGTATTTCTTACCGCGAAGATACTCTGAGAAGCTCTCACAGTCAGCGCCCAGACTATCACGGAAGGTACGTACTATATCAGCCTTTTTCTCTGTCGGATCAAGGATATAAGCACTCACATACTTTTCAGGTGTCTTTCTTTTACAGCGGTCAATAAGAGCCTGATAGTGTTTCATATCGCAAAGGAATACCGGATCCAGAACCCATGTAGGATCCTTCACACCATAAACCTCTTTTGCAGTGTCAACGCCGCTGTCCTCACGGCACGAGAAATGATCAAACTTCTGAAGGAAATAACCAAGCTCACTGTGTATCTTCGGACTTCCGAGTGTTCTGCCGAAGGAAGCGGAATATGCGATCTTCTTCTTTGTATCGCTTACCCAATCAAGTGATGTATATTTGTCAAGGGCTGTATAGAGAACATAGTTGAAAAGCTTATCCGAACCTACTACGAACATATCACAGCGCGGGTTCAGGAACTTTCTCATATCGTCTCTGTCCTGATAGCTTTTTGAAATAGCATAGCTCGGATAAAGCGGTTCAAGATGTATCTTCGGAGAATTCTCCATGACCTTTACCAGATTTTTGGAGGTTCTGGGACGCTCTATCATAAGCGTTGAATATCCGAGATCCTCTATCGTATGATAAAGCGCATAATGCGTCAGCGCTCCGCCAAAGTTAATAGCATAGAAGTTTACAGCAAGACCTACATCGAAATGATTTTTGCTTACAAGTGAAACACTCTCATTGACGCCATGGTGCTTCAGAAGGTCAAAGAATCTTTCTCTTCCCTGATTTACAGGAACCTTAGCCTTCAGACGGTTAAGCTTTATCTCGGAAGGATTGATCTTCACAAACTTGCTTTTTGAAAGCTCAGGAGTCAGAGAATCAAACAGCTGTCTGCCGTGCGCATTATTGACAAGCACCATAGAGGTACCTTTTTTGTCATACGCTTCCGGCGATATGTTCATTATACCCCAGAAATCTCCTATGGAAATATCGCCCTGACGTGGGAATGCACAGAAAATACAATCACCACAGGATTTTCTGAGGGCAAGATTTTCATGGAATGCTTTCTCAAACACATCCTCGCCTAACAGACTTCCCTCATATTCTGTGCCGTTGTCAAACACAATGCGTATGAAGGTACTGCACTGCCAGCCATGTCTGTCCTTATCACGGAAAATGATCTCGACCGGCTTCGGAGGTTCTTCACCAAGAGATATCTCTGGAAGCTGTGATATTTCCTCAACATAATCCTTCAGGAACTTCTGAGATGGAACACCGCGGCAAAGTATATCTATAAGATAAAGATTTTCATAATCTTTTCCAAGATATGCCTTCAGTCCGCTCACCTGACACGGAGTACCTGTAAAGAGAACTGTCTTATTATCTTTAAGAAGCTTCTTGATATCCCTGTAAAGATAGTTGATATTACTCTGTGAATATTTTGCCTTTCTCATTGTTCCGAGATCATCCTTGTTATCAGTGATCTTATGGAGCAATTCAAGGTTATCATAATCAAAGACAGCGCCGCACACGTAGCCGCCCGACTCAAGTACTTTTTCCGCAGCAACGGTAAACATTCCGCCAGAGGAGCTTGCATCTCTGATATCATCCTTAGCTACAGCCGAATAAACATCAGGCTGACGGACATTATCAAGCAGAGTATTCACTGCCGGACAGGTAAGGATACACTTCTTGCACTTCACGCACTTGTCGTTATTTACAGATGGCATTATAAAGCCTTCGTCGTTATCCTGCATTGTAATGGCATCAGCAGGACATACGTTCATACAAGCAGAGCAGCCGGTACATACTGTATCCGGAACTCCTGAAACATTTATAGGATTGATTCCATCCATCTTGGGATTTCTCAACTTGAGAGACTCTTTTAACTGCTCTTCGCTTATTTTCTTTTCAGACTCAATAGCATTTTTCAGCCAGTCATAAGAGCTTTTTGATTTCTCATCAATAATTGCCCATACCTTTTCGTAGTCTATCTCCTGAGCAAGTATTTCTCTGAGACGCTTGTCTATAGCCTCTTCGCTTATGTCTTCTTCATCAATGTTGATCATTCTGTTTTCAAGACCTACAGTTGCAAGAAGTGTTTTAAAGCGCGCAAGGCTCTGACCCTGATTCACTATACATACAAAGGGTCTGCCGAATATTATCGAGAAGCAAAGTCCGTGGAAGGAGTCGCCCACATAGCACTGTGTATTCTGGAAATACTTCAGCCAATCCTCAACATCGGGATCCTGTATAGCCGGAAGTCCTGTTTTCTTTGTGAAGTTTTCAGGATTGTTCGGATTTGGCAGACATCTGTATCCGCAGCCCAGAATATCAGCGATCTTCAGGAACATATCAGCCTTTTCTTTACCGGGACCAAGAAAATAACTCGAAATGTATTTTTCATCCTCATGGACTTTTGATTTATTTGCAAGGTCATGATAGACCTGTCTGTCGCAAAGGAACACCGGATCCATTATCTTATCTGCATGAGAATGGAAGATATCCCTGCATATATTTACAGCGTCATCCTCACGCACACCAATATAGTCGAATTTTTTCATATAATGTTCCGACCATACTCTTGCTTCATCAGGACCGTCATAGCCTGCACCAAAGGAGCTTGCCATTGCTATTTTCTTCTTATCGTCGTTAACAAAATCCAGAAAGAAGAACTGACCTGCGTCCTTTCCGCATATAGCATAATGCCATACAACATCGGAACCTACAATGAAGGTATCCACAGTCTTATTGAGCACTTTATAATCCAGAGAGCTATGGTAGCACTGAGTCACGTTATTATCACAGTATTTATATATGAACCTGTTGGCAACTGAACTCTTGTCAGCATATTTCGGTCGCCAGAGTACTTCGGGTTTGTTCACCATTATTGCGCTGTAGCCCATCTTTGTAACGACGTCATACAGGGCGTAATAGGTAAGAATAGAACCGTAGTTAAGACCGAACCAGAGTCCAACTATACCAATATCATGATAAGTATCCTCTGCCTTTACAACGATCTCTGTGTTTTCGTTTTTTTCGGATACGCTCATTAAAAACACTCCCTTGTTAATAGTTTTTTATTCTTTCGATAATTTTTTGCTGCAATTATTTATATGTCAAGATATTTCTGCCAGAAGCCGTAATCCATCAGCTCATTGCCTCTTTTGTAGTAAGACTTTACTGTCTTTTTGTATTTCCATCTGGATTTCAGCGATATCTTCCAGAGCTTGTACAAAAGGCGTATAGTCTGCTTCATGCTCTTCTCGGTAACGAAACCTCTTCTGCTGGTGTAGTCGTAGTTAAGAGCCTTCTGAACACGATAGAAGTTTACAGGTCTTGCTGTGAATGTAGGAGCTACTACCGGCATTTCATTTTCTGCCTTTTTCTTTGAGGGGAGCATAATGCCGTTTGCAGTAAACTTTCTCCATATTCTTGTACGTCTTCCGGGCTCAGGCATACGGCAAGAGCTTTCATATGCGGGATAGCTGAAGGGAATTGAAAGCGTGCTGATATCCTGAAGCTTATATCCCCTGTTCATTATATCCTTATGGAGAGCCTCACCGTCCTGTGCCATAAGCCAGTCGATACCATTATAAAAGTCATTTACACCATCCATAAGAAGGTCGGCGTTTTTATATCTGTAATATACGATTTCACGCTTTACCTGTTCGCTGAGGTCCTTTATAAAGCTTCTCCTTTTATATCTCAGGTTATGTATAGAGTTATCTATAAGTCTGTTTCTGAAGATATAGTAGTACATAGAGGAAGCGTATTTATTTTCAAAAGGCTCATGCCATACACATATACCGTTCATGAGTATGAGATTTGTAAGGTTTCTGAGACCGTACTCAACATCATCGCCTCTGATGAAGATCGGGAGAGGAAGGTTCTTTTCGGAGATTATATGTGCCGGGAACGCACAGTACCACCATGCGTTGAACTCTGTTTTTTCCTCAAATTCATTATACAGGCAGGCATCAACATCAAGAAGATTAAGACCTGATTTATGGGAAATAAGATAACCCTTATTCCATCTTGCGCCAGCCTCTGTCTGTATATACTGTTTATCGAGTCTGAGCATAGCGCCGCCCACAAATGCGTCCTTATACTCATCCTTAAGAAGTGAAAGTATTACAAAGGTACGATATATAGAATCAGGATTGATGATAACGTCATCATCCATAACGAGTGTATGAGTTATGTTATGTTCCTCTCTGCACTTCATAACTTCTATCATACCTCTTGTAAAGCCGCCTGCGCCACCGGTATTCTTGTTAAGGAATACGTGTATCTTATCACAAAGCAGTACATCATTCTGGTTGAGTGTCTGAGCGTTATCCGAAATAAATATTTCAAGACCGTCACTCATTCCCGAGTCGGGCTTACTTAAGAAGTTATCGTAAAGCTCACGGACGTTCTTAGTTACAAATACCTCACGCTTGAAGGTACAGATAACCAGTGCGATTTTTACCTTTCTGATATCCTCTTCTTCAACCTCACCGTCATACCAGCCGTCGAACAATGTGCCGGACTCACTCAGGCAAAGAAGCTGGAAGCAGAACATACCGTTATTGGATTCAGCTTCAAACTCAAAGGAATATGTATCCTCTTTATCGGCTTCACCGAACATTTCCTCATGAAGGAACTTTGTTGTTGAACCGTCGAGGTTCTTTTCCTTTCTCATAAGGGTTATTCTGAACTGACCCTTTACATGAAGGAATATGCGTATTTTTTTGACCTTTGTATATTTGAACCATTTTTCGGCAGAACAGCCGTTAAAGTAAGTATCGAAGCTTATCGAAGCATCGCGGAACATATTGAGATAATCCTTATCCCATGTAAAATCAATGATACCCTGTCTTCTGAAATACATTTGTTCTTCCGTACAAATTCCTGTCTGCGGGAAAAGCAGGCTTTGAAGTTTCATTTTCTACACTCCTAAAAATATTTATGAGGAAAATTTCTGACTATCATTCATTTTATCATCATTACAAATGTAAATCAAGTTCTTGTCAGAATCTACATCAAATAAAACTTTAGAAAAATAATAAAGACATCCATTTTTTTTAGTCAAACTAAACATCGCCGGCGAGCCGCCGGTGCCGATTCGCGGCGCAAGGCTTGCGCTCCCGATTCGCGCTGGCGTTTGCTTACGCTCACTTTGATATTCTGACCGAAACTTCACTGCCCGCGGTTAACGGCGCAAACTTGTCAGACAACATCCCCCATCCGCCGGCGCAGGCTAAGAGCCTGCTGTTTCGGCTGTTTTATCCAAGCAAAAAGTTTTTTCGCCTATTCAACTTCATGCGCCTGTACAGCTTGAAGCCGGTAACGCACTAAAGACGTGTACAGCAATAGCCAAAGTGCTCAATAAAGAGCACGACGCGGATGTTCCAGACAAATGCAGATACGTTGTTAAGTCGTCCTGTGCGGTCACGCACCGGCGCAGCCTGAGGGCTGCTGTTTCGGCTATTTTCTCCGGACTTATAGTTTCTCCCCCTACTCAACTTCATGCGCCTGTACAGCTTGAAACCTGTAACGCACTACAGACGTGAACAGCAATAGCCAAAGTGCTCAATAAAGAGCACGACGCGGATGTTCCAGACAAATGCAGATACGTTGTTAAGTCGTCCTGTGCGGTCACGCACCGGCGCAGCCTGAGGGCTGCTGTTTCGGCTATTCTCTCCGGACTTATAGTTTCTCCCCCTACTCAACTTCATGCGCCTGTACAGTATGAAACTATAGTTTATATTATACTTACTATAATTGTTTTGCTTTAGCAAAATATACCACTATTATTCATTTTTCAGTTTTAAGTTTTCAGTATTCATTAATTTTCTGCGCACCGAATGGTTTCTATGCCGCTGTTCAGAAGTCTGCTTATGACATCTTCATCTATTCTTTCGCCCGGCATGATGACGGGTATTCCCGGCGGACACGGACAGGCACTGTCTGATGCTATACGTCCACAGCATGAATTTACAGGTACATTCTCATTTTTTGAGAAAACGGCTTCTCTCGGTGTCATTACTGACTCAGGCAGTTTTATTGTATTTTTATCCTGAGACAGCCCCAAACGAACGTCAACTCTGTTCCCAAAATCATCTATAGCAGTTTCAAGGCGTGTAAAGTCTTTTTCACTGTTGAACGGAGTACATATGAATACTGCATTACTGCCGTCACAAAACTCAGGTTCTATTTTATGACGGTGGAAAAATTCGGTCTGTTCATTTCCTTTAATACCCGCACAAGAAGTATTTATACACACCCTCAAAGGGTCGCACTCTCCATCCGGTTGTATAAGACCGTTTTTTTTCGCATGAAGCTTAATTCGTCCCACTCTTTCCTCTGCTTCCCGGTATTTTCCTGTACCACCGTTTCTGAGATAATCACAGCACAAGTCTATCGACGCCATTATCGGATAGGACGGACTTGTAGAGCCGAACAGCGACATAGCCTGCTTTGCCCTGTCCACATATTCTTCATTGGCAATATTCAGGACTGCGCCGCCTGTCAGCACAGGAAGTGTCTTATGCAGTGAACAGGCGCTCATATCGGCTCCGAGATGAATTGGATGAAGGTTCTTGTTCGTGAAAGCAAGGTGCGAACCATGTGCGTTATCCACGAGAAGATGTGCTCCATAGCTGTGGCATATTTCGGACAAGGCTTTAATGTCCGTAAGCTCTCCATAGTAATCGGGACTTGTCACATAACAGGCGGTGATGTCACTGTCTTTTTTTAAAGCTTGTTCTATATCCTCAGGCTTTACACGTCCGGTAAAAAGTCCGCTGTCGGAATAAGGCATGACCCATACAGGTTCAATTCCCAGAAGCGCCGCTGCATTGACGGCACTTCTATGAATATTCCTTGCGAACAGTATTTTACCTCCCCTTTGGGAAGCGAGTCTCAGCATTGTCTGAATAGCGAGGGTACAGCCGGAGCCGGATATCAATGTTCTCTTTGCGCCGAAAAGCTCTGCGAGGTTTTTTTCTGCTTCAAGAATAATACCGCTTGCTTCATAAAGCGCATCTGTATCCGGCAGTTCTGTAAGATCAAGAGACAACAGTTCCGGCGGAAAAAAGCCTGCACATTTATGTCCCGGAGTGTGAAATGGGGAATAGTCCAGCTTATGATGTTTTACAAGCTGAGAATAAATCGGTGTATCTGACATACTGCGCCTCCCTGTAATTGACAATAAAAATCATGCAGCAAAGTTGATTTACCTTAAGTAATATCACTTTTTATTATATCATATTTAATTCACGTTTACAACTCCTGTTAATTGTTTTAGCAAAGCACATCTTCACTTAACAAACCAATCCCTCTAAAGTAGATTTTAGGTTGACGCTTGCCGTCAGCCTTTTTTTCTTGGCTAATAACGATATGGTCAATAAAGTCATCGACTATTTCCTTTGTCAGCTCTCCTATTTCGCCTTTTGTGCGATAACTGTCAACTACATCAAAGAAACCTTTCATAGCTTCTCTTGTTTTTCCGAGATCTGTTATTTTCTTGTTGCAGTCTAAGATTTTTGCCATCAGTCTTTTTTGCTCTGAGCAGTATTCGGAAGAAAGCTTCTGAAACATTTCAAGAGAAATATTCCCTTTAACTTTGTCCTCATACAACGATTTAATGATCTGATCTATCTCGTCTGTTCTTTTTTGTGCGGACGAGATTTCTTTTTTTATTTCAGCCTGTGTCAGTCCGTTTTGCTTTTTTAACTCAGAGGATATGATCTTCTGAAATGCATCGGGACTTTTTCTTGCTGTTTCTAAAAGCTGATTAATCATTTTCAGAACAATATCTGCAAGAACCTTTTCGGTAATGTAGTGAGAAGTGCAGGAACTTTCTCTTATCATAAGTGCTTTGCGATAAGTGGAGCAAACATATGCTGCCGGATGATAATTCCGTGAACGGATAATCAACATTCTGTTGCCACAGTCTGAGCAGTAAGCTTCTTCAAATAGCACAGGGGTTTCAATAATTGCTCTGCGTCGTTTCTTACTCCTGAGCTGCTGCACTCTGTCAAAGAGTTCTCTGCTGATAATTGCTTCGTGTGTGCCCTCAAAAATCTTTATCTCTTCAGGACTATTCTTGACAACAATCTTGCTGCACAGTCCCTTCTTGCGATAGCGGAAATTAACAGTGTCACCGCAGTATTCCTGTTTGCTCAAAATTTGCGAAACTGTTTGTGCTGACCAAAGACATGGATTACGTTCTGCAATACTTCCTTCTTTGACTTTGCCTTTGTACGCTGTGGGATTTTTTATCCCGTTAGCAAAAAGATGATTTGCAATCTGCTGTACACCTTTTCCACTTGCACATAACTCAAAAATTTTCCTGACGACCGGAGCTGTTTCTTCATCAACAATCCATTGACCGTTTTCATCTTTTTGATAGCCATAAATCGTCCTCGTAGTCAATCGTTGTCCTGCGTTGCCTTTGCTTTCTATTACAGCCTTTTGCTTTTTGGCTATATCCTTTGCATAGAAGTCATTGATCAGATTATGGAACGGTGCAAATTCATTCGTTCCATTGATACTGTCAACATTGTCGGTTATGGAAATAAACCTGATATTGTGTTCCAAGAAAAACTTCTCGGTATAGTATCCCACCTGATAGTAATTTCTTCCCAATCTGGACAGGTCTTTAACAATCACTGTGCCGACAATCTGACTTTCGATATCTTCAATCATTCTCTGAAAATCAGGACGATCAAAGTTTGTTCCAGAAAAGCCATCGTCAACATAGAATTGACAATTTCCTAAGCCATTGTTAGCTGCATATTCCTCAAGAATTTGCTTTTGGTGGATTATGCTGTTACTGTCACCTTGCAGCTCATCGTCCAAGGACAGTCGAGCATAAAGTGCAGTAATTTTGTATTGTCCTGTTTGCATTTATATTACTCCTTTCCACAAACAGGCAATCATTGAAATTCAGTTGTTTCAATAAAATACCACAATCCTCTCCAAAATGCAAGCGAGGTTGTACAAATTAACGCACAGAGAGAAATATCCCTCTAATAACAAGCCGAAAAAAATGCGAAATCGCACCCCATGAAAACATATTTTTCTAAAAATTCGGCGTTTTGCACAAGTTGGAGATTTGTATATAGTGTAATATAACCGATTTTCTCAGCTTTAGCAGTATGCGTTTTCTCTTTCGGCAATACACCTGTCTGCTTATACCGTGCTTTTGAGCAAGCTTAGTATAATTCACTCTTTCACCCTCAAAAAAACATTCTGTAATAATCTGGTCTTCTTCGGCGGTCAGTTCCGACAATGCACGTTCAAGTGCAAGGTGCATATCTCTTGCTGTTATCATATCCTCTATCAGCGTGGGTGAGCTTTTGTCTTGCATATATCGTTCATCAAACCCGATAACTTTTCTTCTGCTCTTACCGTTGTCACGCTCATGCAAAATGTAACGTGATCGGCGATCCAACTGCCGTAATTTCCTTTGGAAATCCGGAGGATAAGATTTTATTTTTTCGTTGTCGTTCATTCTTTGTCTAACACTCCTCGCTACACATCGAACGAACATACAAATGATTGATGTATTAAGAATATCACATATATTTGTGCAAATCAATAATTTTGAAGAATTTTACGTTTTTTTGTAAAACAGGGGGTGCGATTTTAAGGATTTTTCGGATTATTTATAGGAGGTTTTTAAGCCTGCGGCGGAAATCGGGATTTTACGGTTTTCAAGAATAGCAAGCACTGCGAAGTGTGTCACACTTCGCAAAAATGCCCTCCGTTCCGAAAGGCTCAGTGCTTGTTAGGGGACAGCCCCTAAGACCCCGTTAGACCTAAAGACTTTTCGCTAATACCGATTAGCGTTTGGAGGTGATTTTTTGAAAAATGATGTGAAAAGAGATGTTTACCTGACGATGAGAGTTACACCCGATGAAAAAGAATTTATTCTGAAAAAAGCACGGCTTGCACATAGCAGCTCCACAGGAGCATATCTACGCAAAATGGCTATCACGGGAGTCATAGTTAATTACGAAAATCAGGACTTGAAGAAACTGCGGAAATCTCTTGTCGGCATACAGAAGAACATCAATCAGATGGCAATCAGAGTTAATGCAACGTGCCGAATGTATGATGATGATTTTGATTATCTGAAAGAGGTGGTAAACGAAATATGGCAGTCACTAACGTCCATCCAATCCGTACTACTCTCTCTAAAGCAATAGCGTATATTATGAATCCTGATAATGATATGGCTCATCAATCAGCGAAAGGGCAATAAACTGTACACTGTTGTATATGTGGACGGCAAATTCAAATTTGAGTGGGCAGCTACAGACTGTGACATCAGACGCAGATTTATGTGTCCATCTAAAAAGTGCATTGCAACCAAAAAGGAACTTGATAAAATCAGAAGCAAAAAACGCAGACAGGAAATAAAGGATGAATACACTTATGTTGCCTACTCTCCATTTTGGACTTCGTTTAAACGATTGAAGAAACACCTTGTTGAAAACAATGATTTTATATCCATTGTAGAGGACTGATTAAAATGAAATGGGACGGCACAGCGTATGCAAACGAAATTAAACGAGGTTTATTTCTCTTGTTAACCGATTCAGAAATACAAAAGGCACGGTTTCTGAGTCATAAGGAATATACCGAGTTGTTTAAACAACATATTGGTCAGCATCACGCATTCGGTGGAATAGCTCTTGAAAAATGCTTTGTTCCATATCAGATAATGTGCAAGTCTGACCAAATAGAAATTGATTTAAAGCGACCTCTCAATAATTCAGGTGATACTGTTATTTCAATGTCATGGAGTATGGCAGCAAGGCATATCAGATACTGGGTTAAGGAAGAATATAAGCAAAAACAGGAAATGGAGGGAAGTACAATGACACAATTCAATTTCGGGGCAATGATGTCACAGGAAAACCAAATCAAGCAGATACCTGTCGATATGCTTGTTCCGTATCACAACCATAAATTCACGCTGTATGAAGGTGAACGACTTGACGATATGGTCGAGAGTATCCGCAAAAACGGAGTTATGACACCTATTGTCGTTCAGCCTTTGGAAGATGGGAACTATGAAATTCTGATCGGGCATAACCGTTGGAATGCTTCAAAGATAGCCGGACAAGAGTGTGTTCCGGCTATAATCAAAGAAAATCTGACGGAAGAAGAAGCCGAGATTTATGTTATTGAGAGCAATCTTCTTCAGAGAGGATTTAACGAACTGAAAACATCGGAACAAGCACAGGTGCTTGCACTTCGCTATGAAAGTATGTTT
Source organism: uncultured Clostridia bacterium (assembly GCA_946186665.1). Classification (GTDB taxonomy): domain Bacteria; phylum Bacillota; class Clostridia; order Oscillospirales; family Acutalibacteraceae; genus UBA1213. The sequence goes on from CAMHOE010000021.1 coordinate 13,798, forward strand.
TCTCAAGGCAAGCGTAATGACATTATCAACGAGCTTTTAGAGCTTGAGGGCAAGGCAGATCAGAAGCAGAAACACAATTCAAGAGAAGCGGTCGGTGCAGAATACGGCTTAAGCAGAAATACCGTTGCAAGGCTTCTCCGTGTAGACAAGCTGCATGACGGACTGAAAAATTGGGTAGATAACGGTGAATTGTCAGTCAGAGCTGCGGTGGAACTGTCATATCTCAGCTACGATGAGCAGGAACAGCTTTACAAAACCAACACAGACTATTCGACAGGGGGAATGTCAAGGAAGATCAGCGAGAAAACAGCGAAGCAGCTCAGAACTGCTGCCGAACAGAATGGAGTATCCAACCGGATGAACAGTATCCTGAGTGGAGAAGAAAAAGAGAAAAAAACGTCAGGCAAATCCGTTAAGATTGATGATGAGGTTTTTAACAAATACTTTACCAATATCGATAAAAAAGAAATAAGCTACATAGTGGAGAAAGCATTAGAAATGTATTATGCTTCAACCAAAGTGGTATTGTCGAAAATGTGATACCATGATATAATCATACTAAAATACTATAATAGGAGTGCTGTAAAATGAAAAGGATTATCAGAAAAATGGTTTGTGTGGCTGTTGTGTTGAGTGTTTGCCTGACAGCTTTGTCCGCAACGGTTTTTGCAAGAACTAAGCTGTATGGGCTTACAAAAGACGAAGTGTTTGATTGTATATGGCACAAGATAACACAGTCCTCGGATGGATTAAAAGCTTCATTGATGTATGATGAATGTAAAGAGTATGTTGCCGAAACCGACTTTGACCATTTGGATTTTGATGATACAGATGGTTTTAACGACTTTATGAAGTGGTACAAAAACAAACTTGATGGAGTTGAAATACTGCCATATAGTGAAAAGATAATAGAGTATCTAAAAGAAAATCCTGATGCGGATCTGATATGGTCGTCTTATGGTGTCTATGATAAGAATATACAGGTTGAAACAGAAGATAATATGAACGCTTCTAAAAAAAATAATCTGTATATGCAATACGATCAAAAGAATATTTCCAATATCCTGATTTGGACTTACGATTCGGAAACCAATAATTTTATATGCAAAAATGATGCCGGAGAAATAGTCCGGAAGGTATATGCCTATAGCAAACCTTATTATTCTAATTCAGAATCAGAAGCAAGCGATAATAAGCAAAACAGTGTTTCAAATCTCAGCAATACGGACAATGTACTTGAAGAAAAAGCAGCAGACGAAGCCATAGAGGAGTCTGAAACTGACATGAATGAATCGGATAGCGGTATAGTTGTTGATTATGCTGAAGAACAGGCAGAAGAGATTTCAGAGAGCGGAAATGCCGGCGATAATACCACTGCGATTATCATTATCATAAGCGGTGTTGTCATTGTTGGAGTATTCGCTTTCCTGATCATCAGACAGAAAACGAAGAAGGTGTAATGTATGAATAACAAAGTTTTCAGCAAAACAAGAGCAAATCCCAGTCTTGCCTACTGTTACATAGAGGAATGTATCAACGAGCCTGATAACAAGATGTACCGTTATTATCACTGGGACAGCAAGCATAGAATTTATTCCAAACGAACATTGAGAATGGACGAAGCAAGGCTTGTCAATTACCTGATGTATCAGAAGCCCGATTACCTGTTGCAGCTGCTCAACGAGTGCCGTCTTTATAGCTATATCCTGCGGAAAGTCAGAGCATACAACAAAGCTGTTGACAGTCAGACCAGTGAGCTTTGCAAAGATGATCAGGAAATGCAGCTTGCACTCAGACTCGGTGATATGGACAAGTACGAAGCATTGGAACGAAGCAATAGACACAAAGCAGAGGAAATGCTCAGAGATAGTTTTTACGCAGCATAACAAAACAGCCGCCCAAATCGGGCGGCTTAAGCTATGCCTTAAAATCGTCTGTAAGGCGGTTTTGATTTCATTTGACAAACTTTACTCATTTGCTTCTAAAAGCCGCCAGAGGGCTTCTGAGAGTATTTGACGGCTATTCTATGTTATTGTTGTTGCGGTGATTATGTTTGTTCTTCTCCTGACTGCTTTCAGGCTCTTGCCGTTTGGAGGTGTGCTTATGACCGAGTATAGCTTTTTTTCCAAAATAGAATGGTTCTTGCGGTTTCTGCTGTGAAGCAGTTTCCTGTGGCTTTGATGGTAACGATGAATGTACTGTTTCGCTGACAAGAAAAGCGTGTTTTGTAAGGTATCTGTCCAAAGCAGCTTCTAATCTCTGAAAATTGCAGCACCTTCTGACGAGATTTCTATTCTGTTCGGCAGATTCTGTTACTAGCCTATAAACCTTATTGGCTCTGTTTTGAATGACAGAAATATTATTTCTGCACCAACTAAGCTGATCTATCATAAGTCTCTTCCTACAAAGAGTGTCCGGCGAATCTGTTTCATATAAAGTTAAGTCTATTCTTCTTATAATTGTTTCGTCAACAGGAATCATGTTGTTGATGTTTAGTATACCGATAGTCTTGGGTGCACCATGTTCATCCTTAACTGAAGAATCCTGTATTTTTATAAAATCAACTTGACTTTTTTTATTAAATTTGGATTTGTTAGGGGATGTCAATGGAATACAATACTTCTTTTTATCCAGAACAACAATTATTCCTATAAATGGTCGTGTGTCTTTATGAATCTGAGGAGATACTGACATTACTTTATCATCGGCATTATGCATCTCTCTTATAAATTTTTTATCTATGTAATACAAATGCAAATCGTGTATTTCATATGGATCATCCTTTTTGAAAAATAAAAAGGGCTGCGAACAATCACAGCCCAAAATCCTTTTTGCACGGTAGGGTTCCCGTCTTTAACCACTCCCAATTATTTTATATGGTAGGGTTCCCATCTTTAACCACTCCCAATTATTTTATATGGTAGGGTTCCCATCTTTTTAACCACTCCCAATTTAGCACGGTAAGGAATTGACCGCTAACAACACGTTTGATTGGAATTGATTTACATCACACGGAAAACCAATCTCTTCTTGTCAGTATTATTATATGTCATCTTTCTGAAAAAATCAATAGTTTTATTTTACAACTTAGCAAAATAATCATTCATCCAAATAAATAAGGGAGGAAGCACACAACTTTCTCCCTCTTGTTATGATTGCTTTCAGTCTTCCCTCATAGTGGCGAGCACTAATAGCAACAGTCTTCTCTCATAGTGGTGAGCACTAATAGAATGTGCAATCATCATTCATCAAGTATATTATATGCCATCTTATCGAAAAAATCAATATTTTTTACTGAAAATACAGAAAATATTAGACCAATAATATGTACAATAAAGCCAGTTATCTTCCATTTATAATATCTTATAGGCTAAGACATGAGAAAAGACTGTGAGTAAAGTCATTTATTAAACTACTCACAGTCCTGTTACTTTTTCGTCGCATTCTCCTGATATGATAATCAGACGGTAGCGAAGCACAACCTTAAGATGAGTAACCAACATCGTTCTGCAACATATTATATGCTATCCTCCCGAAAAAAACAATAGTATTGGAAAAGAAATTTCAGAGAAAACCGGAAACAGCAAAGCAAATTTTGGTATTCGAAAAGGTTATATCTATTAATTTGTTTGAATTTTTTATGTGAAAAAGCCAATCAGGAAATGCAGCTTGCTCTCCGGCTCGGCAATAAGGACAAATATGCAGCACTGAAACGCAACAATCGACACAAAGCAGAAGACATTCTCAAGAATAGCTTTTACGCAGCATAACAAAACAGTTGCCCAAATCGGGCGGCTTAAATTATGCCTTAAAATCGTTTGTAGGGCGGTTTCTGAAAGAGAAAGAAACAATACTTATATGCGCCCAAAAACCGCCAGATAGGCTTCTTGAGACGTCTGACAGCTATTCTATGTCACTGTTGTTGCGGCGGTTATTTTTACTCTTCTCCCGACTGCTTTCAGGCTCTTGTTGTTTGGAGGAGGACTTATGACTGAGTATTGTCTTTTTTCCGAAATATGATGGTTCTTGGTGTTTTTGCTGCTGAACAGCCTTGGTATTCGTGATCGGAGTCTGTGTCATGCTGTCGGAGTGCTGTTGCGGAGTAGTTGACTTTTGCTTTGATGAACTATGCTGCTTTGTGGATGAAGTTTTGTGTTTGGAAGAAGATTGATGTTTTGCTTGAACAGATGACCGCTTTGTTTTTTTATGTAATTCTTTTTGACTTCCTAAGAAGGAAGAAACAAATCTCTTGATATTTCGTCTTATCAGTTCTATTATTTCTCCTAACGAAGGCGGACGATAATTAGAGCTATGGGAAAGAGCAACAGCTCCGCCATACATTAAATTAGAAGATAAACCATTATTTGTTTGAGTTGAAATATTGGTTGTGGAAAAAGGAGAAGTTTCTTTCTGGTATAATTCATCTAATAATTTCTTCACTTTTGGTTCGTCTGTCTTAAAATATCTGATATTTATTTTATTCATTTCTTTGGACACTGTTTCTACCGTTATGTGAGATTTCAACGCATCATATTCCTTCTGAGTTACGATTGTATAAGTATATAATCTGTCAAATTGGATTTCTGTTTTACCAGATATGATTTTTTCTTTATATAATAATGTGCTAAGTGGTTGTCTTTTAGTATAATCTACACGCCCTTTTGGAAAAAGTGACAGACCAAATGCAGTAACACCGTCTTTATAGCTATCAAAAAATATGTACAGACCCTTTGAGCCACTTTCAATTAAAAAATTACCATCAAACAGATATTTCCCTTTTATTTTCGATATTTTTGCAAGCTCTATAGAATTTAGTTTAAAAATTTTAATATCGTTAGAATCAAGAATCGACTCTAATTGTGATGTAGCAATTATCCTCTCCTTGATATCATCATAAAATGCAGAATGTAATATTTTTTCAGAGTTTATTTCGTTTAAAAGTATTTTATCGAAAACCTTTCCTCTATCCCCCTGCAGTTCTGGTACATCGGAAATATATTGTAATCCCATTAAATGGAAACAATCTCTTTTATCAAATGTTAATTTTATTGATGTTGTTTTTCCTTTTCTGCCGATTACTAAGTTGTATTCAACATCTAACAACTTCAAAAACTCACTTAAACATTTTATTACTTCATTATCCAAAGAAATGTTCTCTCCTTAAAAAAAAGAGAACCCTGCATTAAACAGAGTTCTCTCAAAGTCAACTATAACATTTTCTTTCAAAAGCGACCTCACAAAGGTCTGCCCTCTATTCGGATTGTGGTAAATGTAAAACCCTTATAAAGCTAATAAAGCACTGCACTCCGAAACAACACTTTACATTATAGCTTAACAGCCACACGATGTTGACTGTTGTCATTCCTGACACTTATATTATATGCCATCTTTCCGAAAAAATCAATAGTTTTTTACGGAAAATATAGAAAATAAAAGAACGATAATTTGTACAATAAGCGAAAAAGCGACCTTGACAAAACAAAGTCGCTTTATGGTGCATTTTCTTTCGGTCAAGCCTACATCGGATTGAGGTGACACTGCACACCCCCTCCTGAAAGCTCCTCACAACACTGCATCCGATACAGCACTATGAATCACAGCTTAACAGCCACACAATGTTGACTGTTGTCATTTCTGACACTCATATTATATGCCATCTTTCAGAAAAAAGCAAGACACAACATGGCAGCTCACAGTATTACGAAAGCAGCACCTTTTGCCGTTTGTTTCAATTTTTTAACGGCAATTCCTTTTATGGTCAGGATAAATCCTGCTCCAACGGTAATTAGTCCTGCAAAGTCAAATCCTCTCAAAAATCTCACGTGCCAATAGTCATCCTCTATAATTGCCGAGGGGAATAATATCCTCATCAACAGCAGGAGAGCAAGCATAATCAATGCCCACAAGCCTTTAGAGCCAAGTATCTTTTTCAACTTATCCAATTCCATCCCAGTTCCTCAAAGCGGCTCATCATTATTTTCAATGTTTTCATATCAATCTGACAATCTGTAAAATGAATTTCATTTCTACTCAAGGTTATAGAATTCTTAGTATCAATACTACTGGTATACACATCAAAATATTCTCTGGGATTACCACTGTGAAATTCATGTACAGCACAGTATACATATGTATTTCCATCCGGTCCATTGTATTCTTTTTCATCGGAATAGTAAAGAACATATCTCGAATGCTCAAATAATTCCAACTCTGCTTTTGTCATATCTTTAAAATAAAAACGTTTCCATTGCTTATTTTCAGTATACATATTTGTTTTGTCCTTCCTTAGTTAATCAATGAATTTTGCTGACCGCTTCGGGGAGCAGCTCAGACAAGCTGCTGTTTTCAAGCGGCACACACATAGTATCATCATTTCTGCCGTACATTTTGTTTCCTTGCACGATCTCACCGAGAACCATTTCGGGATTATCAATAAAATATTGATTTATCGGCAATCCGTTTTCATTTACCCCGATATTTACCCAGTCGGGCATTTTTTCGGGCGGTGACTGCCTTTTTTGCAGAAAGATAATATCGGCTGTAACTTCTGTTCCGGCTGTCTTAAAGGCTGTGTTCGGCAGTCTGACCGCACCGATCAGATCAGCTTTCTCCGCAAGCTGTCTGCGGAACGAGCTGTCACGCTTATCAAGCGTTCCCTTTGATGTAACAAAGGCTACAATGCCGCCGTCCTTGACCTTATCAAGAGCCTGCATGAAAAAGTAATCGTGTATTTTCAGCGATTGTCTGTCATACTGCAAGCTGAAATCGCCAAAGGGAATGTTACCGACTGCAACATCAAAGCTACCGTTCTTAAAGCTTGTTTTTTCAAAGCCTTTGATGTCAATGTGTGCTTCGGGATAAAGCTGCTTTGCGATTCGTCCTGTCAGGCTGTCGATCTCTACACCAAACAGCCTTGACTGCTCCTGCATTTCCTGCGGCATTCTGCCGAAAAAGTTTCCGATACCCATTGACGGCTCAAGGATATTGCCGCCCTCAAAGCCTGAGTTTTGCAGAACAGTATAAATGCTGTCGATAATAACAGGAGATGTATAAAACGAGTCAAGCGTTGTCGCTCTTGCCGAGCTATATTCGTCCTCTGTCAGCAAATCTCTTAATGCTTGTGTCAAAATCCCGGAAGTTGTTATTTGACACGACCATCTGAATAAGCTCATACACAATGACGATAACCAGAATAAAAATTGCAACAGGTACGATTGCATTATTGGTTATAGTCTCTATTGTGTTCCATATCGGAGCTGCATCACTTGCTGTTGAGCCTGTAAATTGACTGGGAGAATCACTCAGGAGTGTTTTCATTACTCCTTGATTATCAGTATTAAATGTGTCGTTTAGTGTATCGCAGGTGTTTTGAAGACAACCCACAATACCGTCACAAAGCATCCCCTTAAACCAGTCCTCTATTGCTTGTATAGCGTCTCCGACTATATCCCAGCTCATTTTCATCACCTCTTTTCGGGCATTTCCCCGGGAATTTAAATACCCTTTTTGTTATTACATTGCAGAAGTAATCATAGTTCCAAGAACGGGTACAACTACTATTCCAAGAATGATCAATCCAAGTCCTGCTACAAACTGCTTCATACCCTGCGACTTAGCCGCAGCATTATCACCGCCGTAACCCTCGATCAGATTGACAACACCCCATACACCAAGTCCACCGCCGATGAGCGATACAATTGACTGTAGTACGGTGATCGTTTTGTCTACAAAATCAGTTGTGCTTACCGTACCTGATGCGGCAAAAGCTGTTACTGTCGTAAGTGCCATAATACACATAACGACAGTGCTAAACATAACCGCTCTCTTTGCAAGTTTCGATTTTTTTGAAGCTTTCTCCCTTTTCTGAATAGTTGTCTTTCTCATAAATAAATTTCTCCTTGTATTACGTTATGAAGTCGTATTCATCGACTATGGTTTTTTTATTCAGGTTTGCTTTTCGTTTCCGTCTTTCGGAAACGTATTTTTTTACGTCAAAATAATTATCCTTGCTGTAATCGAAAAGCAGAGGATAACGCTCATGCTTTTCAATATCGAATTTCTGGGACAAGAACGGTCTTAGACCTCTGATTTGCAGGATACACTGAGAGTTATCCATTACTTGAAGCTCATCCTGCGTTTTCAGTTCTCGTCCTGTCTTCTGGTAATTAACTCCTGAGCTTTCGCTCTGACCTTTGGTGATATTGGTATTGAAAAGATCAATCGTCTCTTTACCAAGACTTTCTGACAGGTCTTTAAGCGTAGTTTTTTCCTTACCGCCGAGAAACAGCATAGTATCGCAGTTACCCTCGATGGTATCGGCATTGTCCTTATACTTTGCCTTGAGCTGTGATTTTGTCTGCAATATAATACTTACTGAGATTTCACGGCTTCTGATAGTTGCGATCAGCTTGTCAAACTCTGGTATTTCTCCGATATTGCTGAACTCGTCAAGCAAACATCGGACATGATACTTCAATCGTCCCGAACCGTCAGGATTGTTGTCAGCCTTTGTGCAAAGCAGATTAAACATTTGCGAATACATGATAGCGACAAGAAAATTGAATGTGCTGTCCGTATCGGAAATGATAACGAAAAGAGCTGTCAGCTCATCACCAATCGTATCAAGCTGCATTTCGTCATACTGTGTAATTTCCAGTACCTTGTCAATGCTGAATGGTGCAAGCCTTGTGGAGCAGGAAATAAGAATTGACTTTGCTGTTTTTCCTGCTGCAAGCTTATACGCCTTGTACTGTCTTATAGCAAATCTGCCAAGTGATTTTTGTTCAGCTGTAGGCTCAAGATTTCGGAATTTGCTGTAATTCGCATTTTCTTCTTCAAACGCCTCATCATCGCTCCAACTGTTGTCAAGCCATTTTTCGAGATAGTAAAATGCCCAGTCGATACTGTTCTTGAAGCTTTCATCATCTTCGCGGCATTCAGAAGCATTGATAAACTCTACCAAGGTTTCAATGTTCTGCTCCTCTTTCGGGCAAGTTGTAAATATCAGGGCAATATATGCCTGATAAAGCAGCTTTTCTGCTTTTACCCAAAAGTCATCACCTTTAGCGTCCTTTGAGGTTGTGTTCTTAACAAGCACCTCCACAAATTTGAGTATATCTTGCTCTCTTGTTGCAGGTCTGATGTAGGCGAACGGATTGTAGTGCATGGATTTGTCAAAATCAATGGTGTTAAAAACCTTGATTTTGTATGGCTCATATGTGACATTTCCGTTCTTATCACGCTTCGGTCTGCCTTTTCTCAGCATTTTGCCGCATTCTACAAGCACGGTTCCTTTGGGGTCAGTAACAACATAGCTGCTGTGCATTTGCATAAGATTTGGCTTTACAAAAAATCGTGTCTTACCCGAACCTGAACCGCCAATTACTTCGATATTTTTGTTACGGGCATACTTCGGAGATTTTGGCTTACCCATTGTCAGATGTTCCGTCTGTGTTAGAATTACATTGTTATCGGAGTTTGTTTTGTCCATGTACGGCTGTATATCTTTCTCGCTGCCCCATTTAGCACCGCCATATTCCTCTTTATAGCGGTAATTCTTTCGATTTTTTCGCTTGTAAGTGATAAATGCCCAAAACAGCAGTGCTGCACAAATTCCCACAAACAAGTCAATCATGTTAAGACTGGGTAAGGGCGATGTAATATTATCGGAAAACTTGTCGATAAACGGGGAAAGCTTAGTGTATAGATTGCTGCCCGAAGCTGTACGATAGGACAGACTTGTCTTATTTGCGACCCATCCAACCAAAATCAGGGGAATGGAACGGAGAAGTAATTGCTTTGTTTTTTTGCTGTCCATCACATCACCTTCCTGCAATGTCCGATTTGGACAAATGCTTTTCGGCAGCTCTCTCAGAAGATTTCTGCGAGATGATTTTTGCATTCCGTCTGATCTGCTCACGATTAACAACAGACTTATCTGCAAGCCGTGACTGCATACCTCCGGCATATTCAGCAAAAGCTTTACGGAAATTCTCAGAATGTCCTGTTGTAAAAAAGACATGATATGTTGGTGGTGATGTGGAGCTGTCACGCTTGAGGGCATAGTCAATATCGTATTTTTTCGCTGTTTCCAAAAAATCTCCGATGTTGTTTTCAGTTACCTCAATGGATTCCAACTTACCGGTTTTGGCTATATCACCATATCTGAGTTTGCCGTGCTTCGGCGGCGAGTCGATAAATACTTTGCACATTTCCTTCAGCAGCTCCGATGTAACTTTTACAGCCTGCACCGAGAAGGATATTGTGCTTTCCGCATCCTGTCTGCTCATGTCAGCGAACCATCAGGCTGAGGAATACGGAACAACGGTTTACCGTCAACAATACTGGCAATCAGATTATTCAGAACCTCATTGCATATTTTAAAGTCGCTGAAAGCACCGAGTTGAATAGCACTGTCAACAGCTTCATCAAGATCTGCTCCGACTTCGCAGTTATAATCAAATGCAAGCAGCGTATAGATATTTTTTTCTTCTTCGGTTCTATCGTCCGTATAAGTGCCTGTGTAAAGCGACACAATTTTAATTGCGTCATAGTTGATAAGATCGTTTTCCTGTGTAACAATGGTCATTTTGATAATTCATCCTTTCACTCTACTTTTGCCCCAGTGGGGCAGAGGTTGTTATTTTCCAACTTTTGCTTCGGCAGGTTGCCGATTTCGATTTACTTATTGAAAGAAACAATGTACCGGAACTGAACAATTTTCCAAAACTATTTTGGGAGCGGAGGCTCTCCGCTGGGGCAAAAGTCAACTTCCATTATCCTCTGATACTCCATAGTCGAATTTAAACTCATTTGTATAGTACATATCCATGCTGTGAGGTGCGTTATACAAACACGTTTTAAGGTATGTACGCAGATTTTTGATTTTCTTTTTACGGACTTCTTCGTTTATACTATCGAGTATGTAGCGGATATGATTGCTGTCCAATTTTTCGTACTGTCGCAAAGCGATAGTACGGCTGACTGATTGACCTTGGATTTTAATAAAATCGTTCAGAGGGTTATAGGCTTCAAGCATAATATCAACAATCATGTCAAGGGTATTGGGAGATACACCTTCATGCAGAAGAATGTCATAGTCAATATTCATTTTGATAAATTCTTCACATTCTGCAATTTCAGCATCCGTCCATCTATCCTTTTCAGACGTTTGTTTTGTTTCACGCTGCTGATAGATAGATGGATTAGTCTGATTCATCTCAGTCTGATTCAAACTATATATATATTGACTCCCTGTTTTGGAGAGTTTAGACTTCCCGTTTTCGGGAGTCTTGACTTCCTTTTTAGTGCTTTCAGAGGATACAGAAAATTCAGACTTCCCGTTTTTGGGAGTCTGGACTTCCTCCTTGATGTTTTCTGCGGAAGTCTGATCTACTGACATATCTGCAAGCTCTTTTGTAAAGTTGCAAACATAGATTTTCGTAGGCTTACCCTGACCTTGCTTCTTGCGGACAATCAAGCCCGTTTGCTCTAACTCGTCAAATATCTTGACAGCTTTGTTTTTGCCAATATTCAGCTTCTCTATAGCTTCTTCCTGCTTAAAAAAGACATAGAGCTTGCCGTCCTCGTCATACCATTTGCTTTTTCGGGATAATCCACAGCGATCAAGCAGAAATCCGTAGAGCAGCTTCGACTCACAGGATATTTTGCTGAACTTCTCATTTGTAAAAAGGGCTTGCGGTACTCTATAAAACTGGTACTGCTCCGCTTCGTTGCCATAGAAGAAATCAAACATCTCAAGCACCCTCACTTTCCTTGATCTTGTCGATCTCGCTTTTCAGTGATTTGTGCATGGAGCTGATCTTTCTTAAACCGATATCTTCAATAAGCTTTGCAGTATCAGCTATAGCCGAAGATGTTTTTGCATTGGAGATAAGCATAGAAAAGAGCAGCTTCGTTTCTGCGGAATAGTCCTTATATTCGCTTGACATGATCTCTTTCGGCATATAGAAATATGCCTGATCGTTATTCTTCATAACTGTCACCTACAAACTTGAATTTCAATCATTTGCCTGTTTGTTCGACTTGTTTTTTTCGTAAAAAAAGAGAACCAACCCTGTGTTTAGGATTGGTTCTCCATTAAGTCTGTTATTAAGTTTTGATACGCTACGCTAATTCATTAAACAGTCCTGTTAATTGAATAATAAGAAAAAATTGTATTTCTATATTTTTCTGGTATAATGGTATAGTATCATAATTACAAGGAGATATGAATATGACTTATGATGAAGCAGTAAAAATAATCGACTCACTATTGGTGTTCGGCAGTAAGCCGGGACTTGAAAGAGTCGGTGAACTTATACAGCGTATCGGCTCACCTGATAAACAGCTTAAATTTATACACATAGCAGGTACTAACGGAAAAGGCTCAGTGTGTGCTATGCTTTCAAGCATATTGAAGGAAGCAGGCTATAAGACGGGAATGTTCATTTCACCCTATGTTCTGGAGTTTCGTGAACGTTTTCAGGTAAACGGCAGTATGATACCCCGACAGGAGCTTGCGGATATCGTGGAGGAGCTTTATCCTGTAGTGCTTGAAATGAAGAACGAAGATAAGATAATTACAGAGTTTGAGTTTGTATTCGCCATAGCAATGAAATGGTTTCAGCGTATGCAGTGCGATATCGTCGTGCTTGAAACAGGTCTTGGGGGAAGATTTGACGCAACTAATATTATCAGCACCCCTCTTGCATCGGTGATAATGTCAATATCCCTTGACCATACAGCTATACTGGGCGACACCTATGAGAAAATAGCCTTTGAAAAATGCGGTATTATTAAAGACTCCGGCACTACGGTACTCTACGGTGAACAGCCGGACGGAGTATTTGATGTAGTAAAGAAAGCTGCCGCTGATAAAAATAACCGTCTGCTCATTGCAGATACCTCAGCTGTGATAAAGCTTTCCTCCGGACTTAACGGTTCCGACTTTACATTTTGTGACAAAGAGGTATTCAGCGGAAAAACACTTCGGCTCCATATCCCCTTCATCGGCGCACATCAGCTGAAAAATGCAGCCGCCGCATTATATACTATCCGGGCAATACAGGAAAAAGGTGTGGAGGTTTCTGAAGAAGCAATTGCAAAGGGTCTTGACAAAGCTTTCTTCCCTGCACGGCTTGAGCTTATGAGGAAGTCTCCTGTTGTACTGCTTGACGGCGCACATAATCCCGGAGGTGCAGGCGCACTTTCCTGCGCTCTGGATGAATTGCTTGCAGATACAAAAAACATCGCCGTTGTAGGTATGTTGGCTGATAAGGATGTTGATACCTCACTTTCAATACTGGCACGTCATTTTGAAAAAGCCATAACAGTCACACCTGACAATCCCAGAGCTATGAGTGCCGAAGCGCTTGCGGAAAAGCTTTCATCACTTGGAGTTCCTGTCGAGCCATACAGTGATTATTCCCTTGCATATCAGAAGGCTCTTGCCCTTGCAGGTGAATGCGCCGAGGAAAGCGCAATAGTAATTTTCGGTTCACTTTATTTAGCGGCAGATATCAGAAAGGTAATTGAGTAATACCGGTAACTCTGTTGTTTAACTGAACATTGAAAGTCATCAGACCGTGCTGCATATTTCGTGGATTTTTTCAGTCAGGAAGTGTTATCATACAGGTGGATAATAATATGAACAAATACTGTAAGGAGGAGTATTTTGAGGCTTATAGCTCTGCAAACAAAAGAGATGTATCCTGCCCTTTTCAATGTCCTTGAACGTAATGAAATCAGCTACGAGATAAAAAGCACATACTGTGTAAAATGCCATATCAGCGTACATGACGAAGATGTCAGTATCATGATAAAAACCGATACCGACAAAATGCTCGTAACAATTTATTCTCCACTGAATTTCTTTGTGCCTGCACATATGGCTACAGACATTTCTCTTGCTGTATGTATGCTCAATCATTCTCTTGCTGACGGCTGCTTCTGCTATGATATCGGAGACGGCTTAGTGTATTTTAAAATGACGTCAAGCTTCTATAACAGCAGACCAGATGATTCATGCTTTGAGTATATGCTCTCATATACGGCAGACATTATCGAAGAGTACGGTGCAAAATTGTACAGACTTGTAAATCTCGGAAGAGCATAAAAAAACAAACACCGCATACTTATTATAAACGAATAATAAGGAGCGGTGTATTTTGTACTTAATAATAAAAAGAAAGGCAATGGTCGCTGCTTTATCGGCAGTGCTGATATTTGCTGTAGTCCTGTTTGTGGGCACGGATGTATTTGTTGAACATAAGGCAATGAACGCAAGCGCAGATGTGAACTGGGGGCTGAGCTTCAATACCGAAAACGGCGTCCCCTCCGGCAACGCATCGCCCGAAGATCTGAAAAACTACAACGCCTTCTATGTTGGGGATACTTCAAAGAAAACCATTTACCTTACCTTTGATGCAGGCTACGAAAACGGATATACGGCGGACATTCTGAAAACTCTGAAAAAGCATAAGGTCAGTGCCACATTTTTTCTTGTAGGCAACTTTATCGAAACTTCTCCGGAGCTTGTAAAGCAGATGGTAAATGAAGGTCATACGGTGGGAAATCACACGATGACTCACCCTGATATGTCAGCCATATCGGACACAGAAAGCTTCAAAAAGGAGCTTACACAGCTTTCTGACCTGTATAAAAAAACAACAGGAAAGGAAATGCTCAAGCTGTACAGACCCCCTCAGGGAAAATTCAGCGAAGACAATCTGAAAATGGCAAAGAGTATGGGTTACTCCACCTTTTTCTGGAGTCTTGCATATGTAGACTGGTACAATGACGCACAGCCCACAAAGGAAGAAGCCTTCAACAAGCTTGTGCCGAGAATACACAACGGTGCCATTGTCCTCTTGCACAGCACGTCAAAAACCAACTGTGAAATACTGGACGAGCTTCTTACAAAATGGGAGGACATGGGCTACAGCTTCGGTAAGCTTACAGACCTGAAGCATATATAAATTAATGAATACTGAAAACTTAAAACTTAAGAATTAATAATAGTGGTATGTTTTCGCTTATGCGAAAACATATATAGTAAGTCATTGAAAACTTCCACTTTAATTTGTATTCGGCACTGACCACTAACCACTAATGACAATCATGGAAATTGCGAAAGCTCTTTGAGGTGCTTCTTGTAACCCTTTCGCACAGAAGGATATTTTATAAGGAACCTGATGCTCTTATATATCAGCTTGAATATGTTTTTAAAAAGCTTTGTCCGCCTTTGCCGTGTGACAAAGCCTTTTCTTTTTGACACATCATAGTGCAGTACCCTTTTGTGCTTGTAGAAATTTACGATACGGCATTTGGCAAGGTCAGTCATGGAAAAACCATCCTTGTCTTTTCTGTAAAATACAGACGGTATCAGATAGCCGTTCATGGACAATGCCTGAAGCTTCAAATTTTCAGGCTCGCTGAGGGAAGTGTTGTATTTGTCCTCATCAAAATAAACGCCGTATTCTGAATATAATTCGTCATCACTAAGCAAGGGCTGACAGTAATTCATAAGCTCTGTGTTAAGTGAAGCTGTGTCTGTGTTTTTAAAGTGCTCCCAACCCCTGAGATAATCGTCATAGGCACGAAAAATAATATCCGCAAGGAAGTACCGCTGATATACAGTCTGCTTCATAACACTCAGAATAAGCTTGCGTACCTGAAAAAGCGCATATGGCTTTTGGGAAGCTACAGAAGTCATTATCAGCTCGTTGCGCTTTATGTAGTATTCCTGAAAACCATCGTACTTGCCGTCAAAGTCATCGTGCCACACTGCGATACCGCTTATGACAGCAATATCATCAGCGCACCGGAGAGAGTATTCTATATCATCCTCTTTGACAAAAAACTGTAGAGGATATCCGTACTTTTCCTGCCACTCTGACGGGAAACAATAAAACCACCATGCGTTGTAATTTCCCTGAGGATAATGTGCTATATCAAAGACATTTTCACGAAGGGTGATATCTGCGCCCTCCCCTATTGAATTGAGCCGCCTGCCGTCCCACACTGAGCCTGCTTCGTGCTGTGTAATACGGTCACTGAGACGTATCATGGTACCGCCTACAGCCAATCCGCTGAATTCATCTCTGCGTGTCTGAAGTATTGAATATACACGCAGAAGCATTTCACAGTCCAGAACAATATCGTCATCCATAAAGAGTATATGGGTAAAATCCCTGCCGCTGTTTACAGCTTCATAATATCCCCTTGTAAAGCCACCGCTGCCGCCTGTGTTGTCATTGGGAATAAGGGTGACAAAATCATTTTCTACGATTTCTTTGTCAAGAGTCCTGCCGTTATCAACAATATAAAACTTTATGTTGCTGCTGTTCAGCGCACTGCTGCTTCGGATATATTCGCATATCGCACGGTGATTATGAAGCAAAAACTTTTCCCGTTTATAGGTGCAGATGACAACGGCAATATCTGTACGTTTTACCTCTGTACAACCACAGAGGTATTCTCCGCCGTACAGGATACCGCCCTCTGAGCTGAGAGTAAAATACAGATTTTCGCAGCCGTTTTCAAGTGCCTTTGAAATATCAGTCTTGTATTCAGTAATATTCTCAGAGCCGAACGTTTCTTCCGACAGAAGCTCTTCTTCAAAAACCCCGTCTTTTTTTCTTACACAAAAAATGCGCAAAACGAAAAAACCGCACACTCTCAGCCTTAAAAAAAGCGCTGAGAGCTTGCAGTATTTCTTATAGCTTACCACAGCCAGCGAGTTGAAATATGTATCGAAGGCTGTGGTACCGCTTATCCTGAGATATCCCTTTCCGGAACCGGTATCTGCAACCGCATCCTGACTGTCCGGCTGCATCCTGTAGTACAGGTCAGTTTGTGTACAGATATCCTCATCCGGAAACAAAACATTGCGAAGTGTTATAAGCTCGTTATTCACCAAATTCTTCCTTTACTGCTGCAAGAGCAACATCAATTACCTTATCCATGTCGTAATACTTATAATGACCCAGACGTCCGCCGAAGATAACATCCGGTGTCTCGTCTGCAAGCTTCTTGTACTGCTCGTAAAGTGAGTTGTTCTTATCGTTGTTTACAGGGTAGTAAGGCTCTATACCGGGCTTCCACTCAGAGGAATACTCCCTTGAAATAACTGTCTTTGGCTGTGTGCCGAACTCAAAGTGCTTATGCTCGATTATTCTTGTGTAGGGAACTTCCCTCTCGGTGTAGTTCACAACAGCGTTGCCCTGGAAGTTATCCGTATCAAGGACCTCTGTTTCAAAGCGGACTGAACGATATTCAAGAACGCCCAGCTTATAGCCGAAGAATTCATCTATCTGTCCTGTGAATACTGTTTTCTTCACCTTGTCAGCATTTGTCTTTATCCACTCGAAATAATCGGTACCGGTCAGCACTTCGATACCGTCAAGCATTTTGTCTATGATAGCTGTGTAACCGCCCATAGGTATACCCTGATATCTCGCATTGAAATAGTTATTGTCGTAGGTAAATCTGAGGGGCAGTCTCTTTATTATGAATGCCGGAAGCTCAGTACAGGAACGTCCCCACTGCTTTTCGGTATAGCCCTTTATGAGCTTTTCATATACGTCACGTCCGACAAGGCTGAGAGCCTGCTCTTCAAGGTTCTTGGGCTCTTTAAGGTCAAGCTCTGCAATCTGGTCAGCAATCATCTTCTTAGCCTCTGCCGGAGTCTTGATATTCCAGAGACGGCTGAATGTGTTCATGTTGAACGGCAGATTATAAAGCTCGTCCTTATATACAGCAACAGGAGAGTTAACATAGTTATTGAACTCTGCAAACTGATTGATATACTCCCATACATTCTTGTCGTTTGTGTGGAAGATATGTGCGCCGTACTTATGCACATTGATATCCTCTATTTTTTCACAGTAAATATTGCCTGCTACATGGTCTCGCTTATCAATGACAAGAACTTTTTTTCCTCTCTTGTTTGCTTCATATGCAAATATTGAACCAAAGAGTCCTGCACCTACTACCAGATAATCGTACATTTCTATCAACCTTTCGCAATAAAAAATTCTGAAAATAATATAAACATTTTCAGCCCTTGAGCTTTTTGACAATCCTCCTTCTGAGTGAATCCGGAGGAAACAGGCTGTATGTCAGCCTGTTGAAGGAATTATTATTTGAGGTAGCGCCATTAAGCCCTGCAAAATGCGCTCTTGGCAGCTCCGCCCAACGGATATCTGTTTCCGTCCGGATATATGTCATGAATATCCCGAAAAGCCTTTCAGCCAATTTGCCCTGTTCACGGGGATACATAAGTTTTTTGGGCTTTCGCCTGTCATATTCAAAAAGTATATCAAACAGCCAGCTGCAATAAACATCAAGCATCTCCCTGTCCGCAATGAACATATTGCAGTAATACCCATATGTACCTTTAAGATATTTTTCGGCAGCAGAAGAATACTCAGGGTATTTATCCTTTATTATCTCACAAAGAAGCCCTATATCATCAAACCCCTGACAATCGTTTTTATTGTATTGCTCAAGAACTGTCTGAAAGATATTTTCCCTCAGAGGGGCAATAAACCGATATCCGTTTATCAAAGACATTATCTTGTCCTGACTAAAACATATACACTGAAGAGTTTTTTCATCAGGCTCTTTGAAAATACGGTAAGGTCGTTTTGTCTTGACCGCATTATCGCAAGACAGAGGGTGAGCATCGGAAAAATCAAAGTATCTTCTCCTGTGCATAAAGCCGATATATTCCGGCGCATCAGTTTGTTTTAAAAGCTGTTTCCACACCCAGTACTGCACGGTAAGCTCACAATATTGAGGATTTCTGTCCGAGATATTATCCCCTGTATCATCTCTTGCATCCATAGGAAGAATGTCACTGCCATACAATGCCGCGCCTGCCGAAACGGGCACAGTAAACGGAGCCGTACTCTGCATCCGCTCTTTATATACGCTTACATATAATCTGAGCTTTTCCAATCATCCACCTGCTTTTTGCATGACCGACTGCACATTATAATTCTCTTTAAAAATCCGCAGGCAAGTAAGCCTGCCTGCGGATAAATAAAAATCAGTTATATCAGTAATTATGACTTAGAGAAGGTCATATACTCCTGACCAACTGCTATAAGCTGTCCGTTCTCATAATAAAAGTCCTGAGCGCTGCCGGATATTGTTATACTGATAACATCCTTGCCCTCTGCGTCTGCACCATAGACCCATTTACCGTCTTCGGTTTCGCTTGTCTGCTCCATTGCGGTAGCCTTTGCGCTTGCGGTACCGTCATCCTTAAGAGTCATTTCCATATCTACACTTCCAAGAGCGTCCATGTAGTAGTCTATTGTACTCTCAAGATCCTCGCCGCTGTACTCATCGCCGTACATAGCTCCGATCATCTGATTTACGTACTCTCTCATTGCATCAATATCAATATTGAGCTTCCATGTACCTACAGCATCCGGAAGAAGGTCATCATATACTGTAGCGAGATTAGAGCTCTGGATACCGGATACCTCGTCAACACTGATCTCAGTTGTGCTGGCGTCTCCGCTTTCATCCATTGACAAATCAGTTACAAAGACATCTGATTCATCGCCTGCATCAGCTGACACATCACCCTCTGTACTTTCTGCACTCTCTTCAGCAGCGGAGCTTTCCTCTGCGTCTGTGCTTTCTGTGCTTTCTGCGCTTTCATCAGCAGCAGAGCTTTCCTCTGTGGAAGCAGCTGAGCTTTCAGTACTTGCCTGATTCTGACCTGCGTTCTGTCCATTATTGCCAGCGCACGCAGAAGCACCGAGAACCATTGCACCTGCAAGAGCTGCTGTAAGCATTATTTTAAGATACTTTTTCATTTGTCTATCTCCTTTACTTTTTAATAAGATATGACCTTTGCATATTGTAATTATATCAGCAAATATCCTGATTGTCAACGGTACTGCAAGGAAAACAATTTTACAGTGGCAGTTACATGGGAAAAAGGGGCATTCCCCATACCCCTTTACTAAAACCGCTGAATATTTTCTTTTTATGATGAAAGCTTTAAATCAGATACGCTTGAAGTTTTTCTCTATTTCGCTCTTCGACATGAAGAAGTATATCGGACGTCCGTGAGGACAATATCTTACCTCAGGGTTTCTTTCAAGCTCCAGCGCAAGCTCGATAAGCTCTCTGGGGTCATTTTTATTGCCTGCCTTTATGGCAGCCCTGCAAGCCGTATTCTGATATATCCATTCCATCTTCTCTGATATAACAAGCTTCCTGTGAGTTTTGAGATATCGCGCTATTTCCAGAAACGCTTCCGTTATCTCTAACTTTTCAAGAAAAAGAGGTACACTGCGGATAAGTATTGTTCCGCTGCCGAACTCTTCTGTTTCAAAGCCCGCTTCTGAAAGCACATCCTTGCTTTCCATTACGGCAAGACATTCGGCTTTGTCAAGAGTCACCGCTACAGGCTCCAGCAAAAGCTGAGGGTGTGAGCTTGTATGCTGACGCTTCAGTCTCTCATAGATAAGACGTTCGTGTGCTGCGTGCTTATCTATGAACATCAGCCTGTCCTCGCCATATTCGATAATGATATATGCCGAAAAGGCTTCACCGATATATTTCTGCCTTATCTCCCTCTTGTCCTGATCAACAATTGCTACACTATTTCCGCTCACAAATGGCGAAGAAGAATTATCTTTGTTTTCTATATTTTCAGTTTTGTCAGGAACTGCGGTATTTATATCCGGAGTTTCCGGTGCAGCATCAGCCGGATGTGTTTCATCCATCCTGTTGTCAGGCTGAATAAGCACAGGCGATACGAGTCTTTTGGGTGCTTCATCTGTTTGTATGCTGACAGCACTGATATCAGCTGCCGGCTTTGCCGATATATCCTCTTCCCCCTGCTTTGCGGTTAAAGCATCATCATTTGCGGCAGTATCGGATACTTCCCGTGTTTTGACAAGAGTTGGCATACTGCTGCGTTCTGAATGATATTGTGAAAGGTCTATTTTTCTGATTTTCACATTGTCGCCGTAATATGCACGGGCAGCGCTTACAGGGTCATTGACTGTCACAGCCCCGAAATCAGCAGCCTTCGGCATATACACCTCCGGCTCCTGCGGTGAATTATTTACACTGCTTGATTTTGCGCTGTATGAAAATCCTAACTGTACGCCCTTATCCGCTGTGGGGCCCATCACCTTCGGGTCTGTGGGGAGCTTTTCAGGGGATATCTCTGCGCCGCTGCGGGTATCATAAGCCGACAATGCAGTCTTTACCCCGTAGTATACGCACTCATATACCGGACGTTCATTTGTAAAGCGTATTTCAAGCTTTGCAGGATGTACGTTCACATCAAGCGTCGAGCAATTCATCTCAAGCTTCAGGACACAGGCAGGATATTTTCCCACCATGATAAAGCCCTTATATGCCTGCTCCAATGCAGCCATTGCAGTATTGGTCTTTACATATCTGCCGTTGACAAAAAACATCTGCATTGCACGGCTGGCACGGTTGGCGCTTACAGGCTTGCTCACAAATCCGCTGAGCTTTACACCCTGATATTCATAGGAAACGGGTATCAGGGATGTTGAAAACTGCTTGCCGAACACCTGATATATCGCTGTTTCAAGACTGTCGTTGCCCATAGTTTTCATGACCTGACGTCCGTCACGGATAAACGTGAAGCTTATTTCCGGATGTGACAGGGCAATCCTGTCCATCAGGGTAGAAACATTGTTGGACTCAGCCACATCCTTTTTCAGGAACTTCATTCTTGCAGGAACATTGTAAAACAAGTCACGTACAATAAAAGTCGTTCCCTGCGGACAGCCTGCCTGTGAAAACTCTGTTTCCTCGCCGCCTTCAAGCTTATAGAGAGTACCGTCAGTCTCATGTATGCTTTTTGTGATAAGCTCCACTCTGGACACCGCACAAATGGAAGCTAAAGCCTCACCTCTGAAGCCAAGAGTCGAAATACTGTCCAGATCATCCTGCTGAGCTATCTTGCTTGTTGCATGACGCAGGAAAGCGTTTCTCACGTCCTCCTGTTCAATGCCCTTTCCGTTATCGGACACTCTCATATAGGTAACTCCGCCGTTCTTTATCTCAACAGTTATGGCTGTTGCCTTTGCATCTATTGAATTTTCCACCAGCTCCTTGATAACAGAGGACGGGCGTTCTATCACCTCGCCTGCCGCTATCAGTTCTGCTACTTTTTTATCAAGTACATTTATCTCCGCCATAATTACCTCCGTAAAAGCGAAGCTGTCTCTACCTCTTTGAAAGCTTGATAAGCTCAAAGAGAATATTCATACTTTCCATAGGCGTCAGCTTGTTTATGTCTATGGAGTTCAGACGCTTTTCAACTTCCGTTTCCTCAGGTGTCAGGGTCAGCTGGGCTTCATCCTGCTGCTTCTTTGCTTTTTTCTTTGGTTTGGTGTCAGTGCTTTCAAGCTCGGAAAGAATTTTCTTAGCCCTTGTTATGACGCTCTCCGGCAGACCTGCAAGCTTTGCCACCTCTACGCCGTAGCTTTCATCAGCAGCTCCGGGTATTATCCTTCGCAGGAATGTGATGTCGTCCCCACGCTTTATGGCAGCAATGTTATAATTCTTTACGCCCTTGACGGTGTTTTCAAGAACAGTCAGCTCGTGATAATGTGTGGCAAACAACGTCTTTGCACCAAGCGTCTTTTTATCCGCTGCATATTCAAGAACGGCTCTTGCAATGCTCATGCCGTCAAAGGTCGAGGTTCCTCTGCCTATCTCATCGAGTATGAGCAGACTGCTGCTTGTGGCATTTCTGAGAATATAAGCTACCTCGTTCATCTCCACCATAAATGTAGACTGTCCGGTTGAAAGGTCATCGGATGCTCCTATCCTTGTAAACACACTGTCAACTATGGATATTTCAGCCGACTTTGCCGGAACATAGGAACCTATCTGAGCCATGATGACAATGAGCGCAATCTGACGCATGAAAGTGGACTTGCCTGCCATATTGGGACCTGTGATTATTGCCACTCTGTTTTCACCTGTATCGAGAACA
The DNA here is from genome assembly GCA_946186665.1 of uncultured Clostridia bacterium. Taxonomy (GTDB): domain Bacteria; phylum Bacillota; class Clostridia; order Oscillospirales; family Acutalibacteraceae; genus UBA1213. The sequence continues at coordinate 36,812 of CAMHOE010000021.1, forward strand.
GCGTCATTGGGTACAAAAGCGCAGGCATCAATAAGCTTCTCCACCACCGGATGACGGCTCTCTGTCAGCTTTATCCTGCCGTTATCCGTGATAGTCGGACAGCAATAGCAGTTGTCAAAAGCCACCTGCGCAAGGGAAGCTGTAACATCTATCAGGGCTATTGCGCCGGCAGTACGTGTAATGCGGTCAAGGGAAGCAGAAACGGTCAGACGGATATTTTCAAGAATGGAATATTCAAGCTCACAGCTCCTGTCCTTTGCACTGAGTATTCTCTGCTCCAGCTCCTTCAGCTCCTGAGTGATAAACCTTTCACCGCCCACAAGAGTCTGTTTCCTTATATAGCTTTCCGGCACCATATTCTTGTATGAATTTGACACCTCTATGTAGTAGCCGAAAACTCTGTTGTAGCCTATTTTCAGCTTGGGTATTCCTGTTTTTTCACGCTCACGGGCTTCTATTTTTGCCATAACGGAAGAGCTGTTATTCATATCGTATCTTAACTCATCAAGCTCCTTGTTATAGCCCTCCTTTATCATACCGCCCTCTCTTACGCTGAAAGGCGGCTCCTCAACAATTGCATCATCAATAAGTTTGCAGATATCCGTAAGAAGGTCAATGTCCTCGTATGCAGAGACCATGAGTCCGCTTTTGCTTTCACAGATACAGCTTTTTATGTCCGGAATTTTTTTCAGTGCCGAACATATTGATCTCAGCTCCCTTGCGTTTGCAGAGCCGTACACTACTCTTGTCATGGAACGCTGAATATCCGTCACACCCACAAGCGCATCCCTGAGGTCCATCCGCATCATAACATTATCATACAGCTCTGTCACGGCGTTCTGACGTCTTATTATAGCCGCCATATTTACAAGCGGCTTTTCTATGTAGCTCTTCATAAGACGCTTGCCCATAGCAGTCTTTGTCTTGTCAAGAACAGACAGCAGGCAGGCATTTTTGTTCTTACTGTTGAGCGGCTCAGTCAGTTCAAGATTTCGCCTTGTATTATAGTCGAGCCGGACGAACTGCTCTTCCTTGTAAAGCTCTAATTTCGAGATACGCTCCAGACCGTTTATCTGTGTTTTTCTGAGATAAGCTATAAGCGCTCCCAATGCAGAAACAGTCTGCTCCATATCCACAAGACCAAGCTCCTGCAAGCTCTCCTTCCCGAAATGTGAAAGAATAGTCTCTTCCGCATCCGCATAGGAAAAATCCTCATCATCAAGCATACTTACACTTGCGCTGAGCTTGTCCTTGATAAACACTCCAAGAGACTTGAAGCCCACAGCTTCACCGCCGATAAGTATTTCAGAGGGCTTGTATTTCAGAAGCTCGTTTTTTATCTCGCCTTCCTGAGACTCCCCGTCTAAAACAGTGGCATAAAGCTCACCGGTTGAAATATCACAAAAGGAAAGTCCCGTTTTATTTTTCTGCACAAAGACGGTACAAATGAAGTTGTTGCTGCTGTCATCAAGCATTACGGACTCCATCACAGTTCCGGGCGTGACTACACGGATGATCTCACGCTTTACAAGACCCTTTGCCTTTGCAGGGTCCTCTGTCTGTTCGCAAATACCCACCTTATAGCCTTTTGCAACAAGTCTTGCTATATATCCCTCTGCACTGTGAAACGGCACTCCGCACATGGGTGCACGCTCAGGCAAGCCGCAGTCCTTTCCTGTCAGGGTCAGCTCCAGCTCCTTCGACGCTAACTTTGCATCATCAAAGAACATCTCATAAAAATCCCCGACTCTGAAAAAGACAATTGTATCCTTATTTTTTTCTTTAACATCCAAATACTGCTGCATCAGCGGCGACAGACCCGGCATCCAACTACCCCCCAAAATTTAGAATGTGGAATGTGGAAAGTGGAAAGTGGAATTACTATCCACTAACCACTAACCACCAAATAATCAGCCGCAGCCGCCGCAGGTCGCGCAGCTGCCGGTGCAGGATGCTGAGTAATCAGCCGTCTGCGGATCCTCGCCCTCGAAGGACTTCTGTATTATCGCGCTTATGCGGTTCATAATGATGTCGTATTCGTCCTTTGCTTCATTGTAATTTATCATGCTCTGATTTGACATGATCTCGCCGTAGGCTCTGCGCATCTCTCTGCTTATTCTTTCCACTTCATCCTTGCTGCGCTCCTCTTCCGGCTTTGAGGACATTTCAGAAAGCTCTGTTCTCTTTGCGTCAAAAACGCCGATAAGCTTTTGCAGCTCCTCATCCTCGTCTGCGTGCTGCTTAGCTATCTGATATTTCAGATAAGAGTCCTCCTGCTGTATTTTCTTTCCAAGCTCTCTTGTAAGAGCGATAACATCCATATCCTTTATTTCCATTGTAATTTCTCCTTTATAATTTATATTTATATTAAAAAACTGATGATCACTCAAGACCTCACTATTATAATCGTTTTTGCTTTAGCAAAAACGTACACTCATTCCACTTTCCAAATTCCACATTCCACATTAAAACTAAAGACGTGAACGAAAATAGCCAAAGTGCTCCCTATGGAGCACGACGCGGACGGTTCTATTAGAAGTAAATGCGTTCTAAGTCGTCCAGTGCGGTCACGCACAGCACGACGCGGACGATTCAGACAAGTGTCACTGCGTTGTTAAGTCGTCCAGCGGGGTCACCCGCCCTTTGAGGATGAAGTTTCTTGCTTGTGTTATTTCTGCGATGCGGAAGGAACCGATAAGCTCCGGTCCGCCCTCCACTTCAACTACAACGCCGTTATGCGTCCTTGCGTTGAGAACGCCCTCTCTCGCCTGTTCCTCAATAAGTACCCGATATGTATTGCCGACCATCGAAGCTGTTCGCTTGGCGGCTATCTGCTCCTGAGTTTTCAGCAGCTCTCCCATCCAACGGGCTTTCTCTTCATGGGTAACAGGGTCCGGCAGCTTTGCGGCAGGCGTGCCTACCCTCTTTGAGTATATGAAGGTAAACAGTGAAGTGAACTCCACTTTTTTTATAAGCTCAAGAGTCTGCCTGAAATCCTCGTATGTTTCTCCGGGGAAACCCACTATGACATCACTGGTCAGGGAAAGGTCGGGTATCCTGCTTTTTGCGTAGTCAACTATCTCCAGATATTTTTCGACAGTATAACGTCTGTTCATAGCTTTTAGTATGCGGTCACTTCCGCACTGGAACGGAAGATGAAGGTGCGGTGAGATCTTCGGGTTTTCAGCTATAACGTCAATAAGCTCCTTGGAAGCGTCCTTCGGGTGTGAGGTCATGAAGCTGAGCCAGAAGTCGCCTTCAAGCTCGCCGATACTTCTGAGCAGCTCCGGAAAGTTTGTCTTTTCTTCAAGCCCCTTGCCGTAGGAATTGACATTCTGTCCCAGAAGCGTTATCTCCTTGTAGCCGGCTTCCACCATTTTCCTTGCTTCTTCTATGACGATATCAGACCTGCGGCTGCGTTCCCTGCCTCTTACATGGGGAACGATACAGTATGTGCAGAAGTTATCACATCCGTACATTATGGGGAGCCAGCCCTTGAAGCTGCCGTCACGATGGATAGGAAGTCCTTCGTATATCAAGCCGTCATCTGTACCGCGTTCAACATGGCGTTTGCCGGTGGTAACAGCGTTATAGATAAGCTCAGGAAACTGATGTATAACATGGGTACCGAACACCAGACCAACATAGGGAAAGCTTTTGTATATCTTCTGTGCAATATGCTCCTGCTCCATCATGCAGCCGCAAAGACAGATAAGCAGAGAGGGTTTCTTTTTTTTCAGTGCCTTGAGTGCGCCTACGTTTCCGAAAACCCTGTCCTCTGCGTGTTCTCTGACCGCACAGGTGTTGAAGATTATTATGTCAGCTTCCTCTTTATCCTCTGTAAGAGCGCAGCCCATAGCTTCAAGCATACCCTTAAGCTTCTCACTGTCTGCCACATTCTGCTGACAGCCGTAGGTATGTACAAAGGCTCTGGGCTGTCTGTTATTATAGCGGATATACAGGATATCTCTCAGCAGCTCTGTATACTCCTCCTGCTTTTCAAGAGATGAAGAAAGTTTTATCTTCTCAGACAAGGTCCATACCTCCAATAATCAAAGTATCTTCTTTCACGACTTACATCATAACATATTTTCACTGATTATTCAACAGTTGTAATTGTGATATTATTCATCACTGCATCCTTATTCTCCGTCTAAGAGTTCTGAAAGTATTTCACAGTTTGACTATTACACTTTATTTGTTTTATATTTTATCTTTATTTATTATAATAAATAATAATAACTTAAAATTTCGATTTTCAGCCCGTTTATTAACTATTGCTTATCAAAATCATCATTTATTTTTTGTTGCTTTTGCATAGTATATTAGTGAATATTTATCTATTATAACAATAATTCACCGCTTAGAGATATCAATTGTGAACACTTTGTGAATATTTTATAAAACCCTCGACAAATCAAAAAAAGTGATGTATAATGAAAGGGTCAGTTACAGGTGTGCATATACGCACATGACGTATTAAAGAAAGGAAGATATCCGATGAACAGTATGATTTCTTATTGGCTCAAGTACTACAGACATGAAAACGGACTTACCCAGCAGCAGGTAGCAGACAGACTGAAAATCGAACGCTCCACCTACACTTACTATGAAACAGGCAAGACTAAACCCGATATCAACACACTTATCAAAATCGCTAAGGTATTCAACGTGAACTACACAAAGCTCCTTGAGGGTATTGAGGAAGAGCTTGAAGAAGCTGTTGCAGATATACATTCCGGCGCTCCCACAGATGAGGACAATCAGAAGTACCGCACACACGCTACTACAAAGTATGAAGTAGAGCTTCTGTTCGTGGTTCGTAATCTTACTCCAAAGCAGAGAAAAGAAGTAATGAATCTTGCTAAGAAGCTTGTTAACGAGACTGAATCTGGCAAGTAATATCCTCAGGAATATCGCTGGTATTATAAAGCTCAGGGACAGCATTTGTTTGCTGTCCCTTTTTCTGTCAGCTAAGAGACGGTATTATCTGTCGTATGTCATAAAGCATATGCGTATTAAATATAGTTTTGTTTACGATATTTGTGTTTTGTGAAATTCATTATACTTTCTGGGGGCAAAACAAAAGGGGCAAAAATTTCAAAAGTCATAAATAGTGTCTGCTCAATGATCAAGCA
>CAMHOE010000022.1 GCA_946186665.1 uncultured Clostridia bacterium
GCTGGTGAAGATAAATGCACAAGTATAAAAACATCTCCACACCTGTGATAAAAAGGCTTCCCCGATATTACAGGTTTCTTGGAGAGCTTCTGGATAAGAATGTAACAAGAATATCATCAAGGGAGCTTTCAGGCAAAATGGGGCTTACAGCCTCTCAGATAAGGCAGGATCTGAATTGCTTCGGCGGTTTCGGACAGCAGGGTTATGGGTATTCTGTTCAGAGCCTTTATAATGAGATCGGTCATATACTTGGTCTGGATCACAGCTATCATGCAATTCTTATAGGAGCAGGAAATCTCGGCAAAGCAGTTGCTGTGCATATGTCCTTTGAGAAGAGGGGTTTTAAACTGATCGGGATCTTTGACAACGATCCTGCAAAGATCGGTACTACAATACGGAACATTACCGTAAATGACCTTGATGACGTTGAAAGCTTCTGCTCCTCACATCATACGGATGTTGCTATTTTCTGTGTTCCGAAAACTGCGGCTCCGGCTATAGCAGACAGACTTCACGGTCTGGGAATAAAGAACTATTGGAACTTCAGCCATTATGATCTTTCCGTAAGATATGATGATATTATTGTTGAGAATGTACACCTTAACGACAGCCTGATGATCCTGTGCTACAAGATCTCAGATGCAAATGACCTTCCGGTAGAAGAATCATGATATCAAAAACTATTTATTGATAAATGTTTTCGCAAAGCGAAGCATACCGCCATTCCACATTCCACATTAATTATTAAAGCCGCCTGTTTTCCTGATGAAAGCAGACGGTTTTTTCTGTGAGTTAATACTTTGTAGCTATGCGGCATAGTATATACAAAAATAAAACGGAGGAAAGTATATGTCGGATGCTGTAATGCTCGCAATTGTTCTGTGTACTGTTTTTTTCATGCTGATAATAAAAAGGATAATGAAAGTAAAACACCCGCTGCGTTCGGTCTTTGTTTCAATGCTCAGTGGGATACTGGCACTTGCGGCTGTTAACATATGTTCATCTTTTACAGCTGTCAGTATCCCAATAAGCAGACTCTCACTTGTTGTTTCAACATCACTTGGTATTCCCGGAGTCACGACTCTTCTTCTTATGCAGCTTTTATTATAATTCTTTTGTATCTTTGATCATCAGATGCAAAAACCCGACACAGAAGAAAAACTGTGTCGGGTATAATAGTTATCTAAAAGCAGTGCCTGAACAAATTTGACAGTATGTTCAGTCTGACAAAACAGTCTTGATCAGAACTCTGTTTTGATGCTTCGAAGGAACAGAGCTGAAAGACCGTCTTTGGCGGTAACATCTCCGGCTATAACGTTTTTAACAGCGTTGCATATGGGAAGATCAACTTTGTATTTTTCACCAAGATAAACAAGGGCTTTGGTGGTATCAACACCTTCCGCAAGAAGTCCGAACTTCTCCCCCTTGACAAGCATTTCGCCAAAGGAACGATTGTGACTGTATTTTGAGAAAAGAGTGGCCTCATAGTCTCCCAAATGACAAAGGCCATATGCGGAAAGCTCATTTCCGCCCATCGCTTTTATCAGTCTTGCAATCTCCCTTGTGCCCCTTGACATAAGCGCACCCTTTAATGAGGAGAGATTAAGACCATCAAGCATACCGGCTGCTATGCCGATAGTGTTCTTTGCGGCTGCGCCTATCTCAGTACCGATAAGGTCGTTGCCTACATAAAAACGGATAAGGTCGCTTGAAAATTCATTTATCAAAAAATGCTTCAGGTCATCGTGACGGGAGTCTATGACCATACAGTTGGGTATACCTTTACTGAAATCCTGCGGATGACCGGGACCTACCCATACACCCACCTGAGTTTCCTGAGGAACAAATTCTTCGACTATCTCAGTCAGCCGCTTTCCGGTGTTTACCTCTATGCCCTTCATACATAATACTATCTTCTTGGAACGTATGTCAAACTCTGCAACTCTTGGCACAAAGGAGCGAAGAGCCTGCGAGCTAATGGAAATTATCATAACATCCGCAGAAGTAACCGCCTGTTCAAGATCATCAGTGACCTTTATCGACTCGCGGAATGTAAGCATATTGTTCTTTCGTGTGTCACGTATTTCGATAAACTGCGGGGCGTCACTAAGTCCCCATATAGTGACATTGTGACCTATCTTATCAAGATACCATGCAATAAATGAACCCCAGCGTCCACATCCTAAAAGTGTAATATTCATACTTTTCCTCCATATTCTCAGGAATTAATAAATTGTCATATAAAGCTGCAATAGTCTATGCAGCGGTTTAATAAACGTTATCAGTATTCCTCATCAGCTTCATCCTCAAAGAAATCGCTTTCATCTGTAGGTATCTTATCACCGGTGAGGAACTCTATGGAGCGCTCTATGCTGTCCCTTGAGTTGCCCCATTTTTCGTTGGCACTTCTGTAATCGAACATCCTGCAAAAATGTGAAATGTCATCCTTCAGCTGCAAGAGATACCCGCCGGCAAGCTTTGAGGTTGCTTCGTAAAAGCCCTGAAGAGATTTTCCAAGTCCCTTCTGATCAACGTTCATCAAAAGATAAAAATGCTCAAGACATATGAACTTCTGTTCAGCATACAGCTGTCTGAACTCAGGCTCGCTTATCCACATGGCATGAACGATACGCACCATGTTTTCCATATTTTCCTTTATATCACGGCATATGAAGCAATCCTTTATCAAAGCTTCAAGAGCTGCCATGCGCTTTTTATCGGGCTTTCCTACAGGTGCGGCAGGGAGAAGCTGTTCTGATATCTGCTGTAGGTGGCTTTCAAGTATCAGTGCGTTTGAAAGTCTTTTTCCCTGCTTGACCATCATAGAGAAATGGCGGTAGCAGAAGCCCTGTTCGTTTGTTTTGATACGGACATTCGGCTCCATCATAGCAGAACCTGTAACATAATCTGCTTTTCTTTCTTCAAGCATATCACGCATCCTGCACATCGGACAGCCGTCCTTTGGCAGAAAAACATCGTTGACCGGAATACTGCAAATGTTTTCTTTCATTTTAATAGACCGCCTTTCATAAAAATATTCAGAAAAATGTATTTATTATTCGCAGATAATATGATACAATAGTAGCGATACAATTTTCGGAGGGATAATATGGATTGGGAGTTTTATATACTGAATTACATACAGAACAATTTCAAAGCCGACTGGATGGATAAATTAATGGTATGTGTCTCTTTTCTTGGTAAGCTTTCACTTATCTGGGTACTGATAACAGCTGTCTGCCTTTGCTTCAGACAAACTCGAAAGCTCGGACGTTCATTGGTTTGCAGCCTTGCACTGAATGTGGTTGCAGGAAATCTTATAATAAAAATGATAGTAAACAGAACACGCCCATGTGTACTTAACAATACTGTAGACCTTCTTGTAAATATTCCCATAGACCCATCGTTTCCCTCAGGACACACAATGCACGCCTTTGCCGCTTCCACGATAATATTTATATATAACAAATGGCTGGGACTTTTAGCGTTTGCTTTCTCTGTGCTTATGGCTTTTTCAAGAATGTATCTCTATGTACATTTCCCAACCGATGTTATGTTCGGGGCAATATTTGGAATAATATTTGCTGTCACCGCATACAAGCTTGAACAAATGATCTTTACTCCTGAGCTGAAGCTTTTACCCAAGAAACAAGACCAATAAAAAGCTCATTTTCCACTGAGGTAATTGCCCGAAAATATAACAGAGGTTATATCAGCAAACTGCTGCATTGTCATTTCCTCCGCACGGGCGGTAGGTTTTATATTTGCTTTTGCAAGTATCTCGTTTACCTGCTGCTTGGGTAAAGACAATCCTGAGCTTAAAGAATTTGACAGCGTCTTTCTCCTCTGTAAAAAAGATGCCTTTACAACTTTGAAAAATATTTTTTCATCAGCCGCCGTCACTGGCGGCTCTTTTAATATATTGAGCCTTATTACTGCTGAGTCAACCTTAGGCGCAGGAATAAAGCTTCCTGCACTGACTTTGAAAAGCAGCTGCGGCTCGCTGTAGTAATGCACGGCGGCACTTATGGCGCCGGACGCTCTTGTTCCCGGTTCAGCACATATCCTGTCCGCTGCCTCCTTCTGAACCATAACAGTAATGGCACTTATTGGCAGCTTCTCTTCAAGCAGCCGCATAATGAGCGGAGATGTTATATAATAAGGAAGATTGGCACAGATGACCACTTCCCCATCTCCGAATTCATCTTTTATCAGACCTGCAAGGTCAAGCTTCATAGCGTCATCGTTTATGACTTTGATATTATCATGCTCACTCAATGTTTCCTGAAGTACGGGCAGAAGTCTTTTATCAAGCTCTATCGCTACGACTTTGTGAGATATTTTTGCAAGCTCATTTGTCAGAACACCTGCGCCGGGACCTATCTCGATAACTCCCGTATGTTCATCTACCCCGCAAAGCTCTGCCATTTTCGGACACACTGAAGGGTTAACAAGAAAATTCTGTCCCAAAGCCTTTGAAAAGGTAAAGCCGTGTTTTGAAAGTATTCCTTTTACATAGTTAATATCTGTAAGCTTACTCATCTGAAATTTCCTTTATTATTTTTTAGTCCATGTTCTAGGATAAAGAGCCAGAAGTACGGGATATATCTCAAGTCTGCCGAAGAGCATAGCAAATGTCAGAACAAACTTTGAGAAGCTTGAATATGCGCCATATCCCTCCATAGGACCTGTAAGTCCGAAACCGGGGCCAACATTGTTGCAGCAGGATATGGACGCCGAAAGATTGGACTGAACGTCAAAATTCGGCTCAAAGGAAAGGATAATGAAGGTTATTGCGATAAGAAGGATATAAAGTGCAAAATACGTTGTCACGCCGTAAAGCGTGGAATTGTCTATGGTTTTGCCTTCAAGCTTTACTGACTCCACAGAACGCGGGTGCAGAAGGTGACGGATATCCTTCTGTATGGATTTCATAAGTATCATTACTCTTGAAAGCTTCAGTCCGCCGGCTGTAGAACCTGCACAGCCGCCCAAGAACAACAGAATGAAAATTACGCCCTTTGCAAGATCCGGCCAGAGGTTGAAGTCCGCACTTGCATATCCCGTTGTTGAAACGATAGATGCGACCTGAAAAAATGAATGTCTGACAGAATCGGAAAAATTACCGTAAACAGGATAGATGCTATAGGTTATCACACCTGAGGATACTATCATGATGCCTATGTAGAACCAAAGCTCTCTGTTCATAAATACAGGCTTGAATTTTCTGAGAAGAAGCAGATAGAACAGATTGAAGTTGATGCCGAATATAAACATAAATATCGTGATGACCCACTGAAGATACGGGCTGTAGCTTACAAGAGAATCTGCTTTTATTCCGAAACCTCCTGTACCTGCTGTACCAAGAGCGTGGACGGCGCTGTCAAATATCGGCATACCTCCAAAACAAAGAAAACAAAACTCTACAACAGTAAGTACAAGATATATAAAATACAATATCTTTGCCGTATCCTTTATCTTAGGAACTATCTTGCCAATAACAGGTCCTGCCATTTCCGCACGGAGAATATGGATAGCTCTGCCAGAGTCCGTAGGAATTATCGCCATGATAAGTACAAGCACTCCCATACCGCCTAACCAGTGAGTAAAGCTTCTCCAGAAAAGCATACCATAGCTCATTCTTTCAACATCACTGAGAATAGACGCACCCGTTGTTGTAAAGCCGCTGACAGTTTCAAAGAATGCGTCAAAGAAATTCGGGATCTCGCGGCTGAGCATAAAAGGCATGGCACCGATAAGTGATAGTATGATCCATGCAAAGGTGACTATAATAAACCCCTCTCTTGCATAAATGACCTTGTTTTTCGGTTTGAATGCCATACAAAAAGCAAAACCGATAATGGCTGCTGCAATTATAGTTACAGAAAAAGCGTACACACTGTTCATTTCATGATAACAGAGTGAAACAATAAGCGGAAGGAGAAGAATGACGGCTTCAAGCTTGATGATATTGCCGACCATATACATAATCATTTTGCGGTTCATTTTCTTGTACCTTTCTATTACCCTTTACTTCAGTATATCATTCAGGTCATTAAGACGCTGATTTGCAGCAAGGATTATGACCTTATCATTCTGCATTATCACATCATTACCTGTGGGGATTATGGGCTTGCGTCCTCTTATGATTCCTGCAAAAAGAATATCCTTTTTCAGGCGCAGGTCTTTAAGCGGAATTCCTGTGCTTTTGAAATCCTCACGCACATTGAACTCAAGCACTTCTGCTTTGCCGTCCATAATATTGTAAAGTGTTTCAACATTACTGCCTCTTGAATTTTCAAGCGCACGTGCATACTGCATTATAACATCTGATGTTATCTCCTTCGGGGATATTATACAATCAAGACCGAGCTTTGTCGCCATTTCCGCAAGCTCGTTGCGGTTGACCTTTGAGATGACAGTAGGAACCTCATGAGTTGAGGCGAATATCGATATAAGAATGTTTTCCTCGTCCATGCCCGTCAAGGATACAAATGCGTCTACAGAATCAAGCCCCTCTTCCAGAAGAAGCTCCTGCTGTGCGCCGTCACCGTTTATTATTACTGCCTTTGGCAAAGACTCTGAAAGAACGCTGCACTTCTCTTCGTCACGTTCAATTATCTTTACTCCGTTGCCGGACATTGTAAGCATCTTTGAAAGATAAAATGCGATCTTGCTGCCGCCAAGTATCATTACATTCTTTGCCTGCTTCTTATCTATTCCTGAAGCACGCAAAAGCTTTTGTATTTCGGAAAGCTCCGCAGTAAGACCTATCTTATCACCGGGCAGAAGTGTAAAATTACCATCGGGAATATAAACATCATCGCCTCGTCTGACAACACATATAAGAAACTTCGCTTTGTATTTATTTCTCAGATCAGCAAGCTTTATACCTGTTAATGCACTTCCTTCTTTAAGGACAAGCTCTACTATCTCGTAATTTCTTGCAGAGAAAGTCTCTATCTTTACGGCTGACGGAAGCTTCAGGACGTTGAACATTTCTTTTGCAGCAAGCATTTCGGGATTGACAGCAAGTGATAGGTCAAGCTGCTGGCGAAGAAATCCCAGACTTTCAGCATTATATTCGGGATTGCGTATCCTTGCTATAGTATGCTTTGCACCCATTTTTTTCGCAATATAGCAGCTGAGCATATTGACCTCATCAGATGAAGTAAGCGCAATAAAAAGCTCAGTGTTTTTAATGCTTGCCTCTATAAGAGTATTGCAGTCTGTTCCGTTTCCGCACACAGCCATTACATCATAGATGTTAGTTATCTCTTCTACAACATCCGGGTCGTTGTCAATAGCAACAAGATCGTGTCCCTCTTCAGTCAGGTCAGCAAGGATCGTTTCGCCGATCTTTCCACAGCCAACAATGATCACTTTCATTATTAACATTCCTTCCGATGATAAAATTTAACACTCCTAAAATCATAGAACTATACATACATTTTTATTTTAACATATTATTAATAAAACAGTTAGTACTATAGTGCTTTATTTATTATATTATAGTACAATAATAGCCAGATTATAAAATAAGGGCTATATATAGTTGATAAGCTTTGATATTTGCAAATATCAGAAAATAATGTTATACTGTCATAGATAAAAATTGAAAGAGTGATAACAATGATAAAGTATGTACTGTTTGATCTTGACGGCACTCTGCTGCCAATGGATCAGGATGTGTTTACAAAGGCTTATATGAAGGAGCTTACAACAAAAATGCTGCCTTACGGTTTTGAACCGAAAACCCTTGTGGCGGCTGTTTGGAACGGCATGAAAGCTATGCTTGCAAACCAAGGGACTCAGACGAACGAAAAGGCGTTCTGGGAAAGCTTTCAAAACGATCTGGGTGAAAATATTCTTGAATACAAAGAGATCTTCGATGAATTCTATCGAGGAGAATTCAATAATCTTGAAAAGGTATGTGCCTTTACACCAAATGCAAAGGAAACTGTTGAGCTTGTTATATCGTCAGGTGCAACACCTATAGTGGCGACTCTTCCGGCATTTTCCAGAGAAGCTATTGAAGCACGTCTGCGCTGGGCAGGTCTTGATAAGGACAGTTTCCTTTTTTATACATCATATGAGACTTGTTCATACTGCAAGCCAAACCCCGGCTACTACAGAGAGATACTTAAAAAATCAGGCTGCAAAGCAGAGGAATGTATAATGATCGGAAATAATGTTGAAGAAGATATGATAGCAGGAGAAACAGGTATGAAACTGTTTTTGCTGACAGATTGTCTTATTAACGAAAAAAATAAAGATATTTCACTTTATCCTCACGGCGGATACAGTGAACTTAAAGAGCATCTGAAAAATATACTATAAATAAACCTGCAAAATGGGACGTCCTGAACAGAACGCCCCATTTATTATTACAATTGCAGATATCATAAAGCACAGAAAAAACACTCCTGTGTGTTATTATCTGTGATCAGTCGGACATATCCGGAAACAAAGCTTCTATAGCTTCAAAGAGACTTCCGCTCACGATCTGATACTTTGCAAGCAGCTCACCCTTAATTTCGGGTGATATATTCGTGTGAAGGTACAGTGAGTCAAGCCCCGCTTCATAAGATCCCTTTATGTCGGTTATGTAGTCGTTTCCTATCATAATAGACTCTGACGGGTCAAGCTTATGCTTTTCAAGGATCCTGTTATAGAACATTAAATCGGGCTTCGCACAGCCTTCATCTGACGATATCATAACATCCTCAAACTCATCATATATCCCAAGCATACGTATTTCCGGTTCCGTAAAAACCCTTTGAGCATTTGAAAGCAGATATGCTTTTCCTCCGTGAGAATGTATCGCATCAAACAATTCCTGTACACCATCATAAAGCTTTAAATATTTCAGAGACAAGGCGCGAAATGTCTTTGCTGTAGCTACAGCAAGCGGCATATCACACTCAACCCCTTTTTCGGTGAACATACGCTGAAAAACGTATTCTATCTGGGGTTCGGGATTAGTTGTAAACTTGTCCTTCGGGACCTGAGCTATCTGCTCACTCAGATACTTAGCGTAGCTCTTTTTAAGCTCAGCAGTTTTATAAAGCGCACCATTCATAGAGTATATAAGTGCCATATTCTTCCACAGACTGGTTTTGTATTCATTTGTATTTATATCGACAAGTGTTCCGTATAGATCGAAGATATAATTTTTATACATTTTCTGTTCCCCTTTGTTTTATTTTATGTTAATTATATTCTAATATATTTTTTTGATAATTGCAATTGTTATTTGAATATTTACAAAAATATTTTTGATATATCATATTTTTATCATTTTCGTATTTATCAGAAAATAACAATATTGTTTAAATGTAATAAAGTTTAAAAAAATATTTTATTGGTTTGAAATTTATGCTATAATATATTCAGACGACCACTAAGGAGGTGTCCGTATTGGAGCATGATGTATTTACCGAAGGGATAGAGCCCTATGGTCTGCGCAAAAGAAGCGATATCGGTATACTGATATGTTATATCCTCGATAATTTAGGCAAGCCTTTTCTTAAGGACGATCTTATCGAAGTTATACAGGATAATGAGCTTGCAAATTATTTTGAAACAACAAACGCTTTGTCCGAGCTTATGAGAAACAAAAATGTAGAATACGTTGACGAAAGACAAAAATATATTCGTGTCACAAAAAACGGCCGTCTCATTTCAAAACAGCTTCATTCAACTCTTTCTCTTTACGTCCGTCAGAAAGCAACGAGCGCAAGTGCAAGGCTGATGGAAAAAAGAAAAATAGAAAATGAAAACCCTGTTACTATTGAAAAGGCCGAAGGCGGCGGATATAATGTGAACTTCCGTGTCACAGACGGCATGAGGGACCTTATGTCACTGACATTATTTGTTCCTGATATTACAGAGGCAAATGCTGTAAAACGCACATTCCATAAAAATCCTGAACGTCTGTATTCCATAATGCTCGCGGCTGTTATCGGAGAAAAAAGCATGATAGAGGACGCACTCAAGGAGCTGAGATAATGTCGGATGCGATTGAAAAAATAGATCTTAATGAAGTCATGTATTTCTACAAATCACCGTATGCTCTTGTGGATTTCAGCAATATGCAAAGCTTCAGCCTGATAAAAAGTACCATCGAGATATTTGCATACTATAATGTAGGCAGCTTTACCCCTGATGATGTAAGAGATCTTTTTGTCAAGATACAGCTTGTACAAAAAAAGAACAACAAGGTCTTTATTCCCTCTCCCAAAAAAATCAGCGGCGTACTTGATTGCTGTCTCAGCGGAAGTACAAACGTATTGTCATCAGATAACGGAACATACCATATTATCTCATGGGACAGCAGCGGATACGGCTATGAGATCTCAGGCGCAAAACAAAGCGGAAAGCTATGATAACAAAAACAGGTCTGTCAGAAAATACTGACAGACCGTTTTTGTTTATATGCTATTTTACAGATCTACTTTAGTATGGATCATTTATCAAGCTTTATCACTTCAAGTGATTGGGGCAGCATGGTTATTTTACCGCCGTCCACAGAGGTTTTTCCAATAGCAAATACAGTTTCGCCGTCATATTCAAAGGGGGCTGACTGTTCCTTTTCTGTAGGATTTACTGCTATGATAAAATCGCCCCTTTTGAAGATAAAGGGATATGTATTTTTTTCTGCATACACAACTTCAAAATCCCCGTCAGACTGGAGATCTTCATACTGATGTCTCAGATCTATGACCTTACGCAGCGTGTTCAGGATAGAATCAGGATCCTTCTCACAATCCTCTACAGTAACTGCATTTTCGGATGTGTCTACAGGGAGATACAGTTCATCAGCAGGAGCGGAAGAAAATCCGTGGTTTACAGAATTATCCCATTGCATAGGAGTACGTGTACCCGTTCTGCTGTAGCCGCCTTCCTTGCTGTTCAGTCCCTCCATATAGGACATTCCTATCTCGTCGCCATAATACAGGAATGGAACACCGGGAAGCAGGAATACAAATGAATATGCAATTTTCGCTTCAAGCTGTGTGAAAAGCTTTGTCATACGGGGTGTATCATGATTGCAGGTAATAAAGCTTATATAGCCCTTTCCCTTTGTGCCTTTCAGGTCATCAAGATATTCTTCAAGGAACTTTGTTATATCACCCTTGCCGTTCTTTCCGAATATTGCTTTGCACTCGCCTGTCTTTTTGTCCTTATCACGGAAGAGCATCCTGTAGCCGTTTGTATCGTGATCGAGATAGAAGTCACTGTGGAAACCCGCACCAATTGCAACCTTTGGGTTACACCATTCAGATACGATAGCTGCCTGAGGGTATTCCTTGTCAAGCATTTCACGCACGTTTTTCCATATCTTACAGGTCTCCGGCTTTTCTCCGTCTTCACCCTTGACAAGAGAATCCGCCATATCGACACGGAAGCCGTCACAGCCCATATTGAGCCAGAAACGCATTATATCCTTCAGTGCTTCACGGGTTGCGATACAGTCAGGATCTGAAGGCTTTTTCTGCCATGCCGGATGTGTTATATTATTGAAGCCATAGTTCAGCGCAGGCTGTGAGCTGAAGAAATTCACCATATAGTTGCCGTCTCTTGGTGTGATACCGCAAAGAAGTCTGTACTGAGGAGGAGCCTCCCATACACCATCCGTCCAGATGTATCTGCCGCTGAACTCATTCTTTTCAGCCTTTTTGCTTTGCAGGAACCATTCATTCTGATCAGAGGTATGTCCCGGAACCAGGTCAAGAAGTATACGTATTCCCTTTTCATGGGCAGCATCAAAAAGCTGCTTCAGGTCTTCATTGGTACCATAACGCTCAGCTACCTTATAGTAGTTCCTTACATCGTAGCCGGCATCCATGAATGGAGAGTCATATACAGGGTTAAGCCATATAGCATTACAGCCAAGGCTCTTTACATAGTCAAGCTTTGACCGGATACCCTTGATATCGCCTATTCCATCTCCGTTGCTGTCGCAGAACGTCTGCGGATAGATCTCATAAAACACTGCGTCTTTTAACCAATCTGGCATAAATAAAACCTCCTGTATAGGTAATTTTTATACATTATACCATATACAGGAGGTTGTTGCAACTGATTTTTTTATCCTACACGGAAATCGATCCTATTTGGGCAGCTACATGGAGGGAAACCCTTTTTCAGCGGAAAAAGTTTTTCCCCATACCTCTTTCCTAAAACCGCTGATATGTTATGATACGCTTATACTTAAAGGAAATGAGCTATAAGCTCCTGCTCAGACTGGGGGCAAAGATATGAAGGAGGTACATCAAGAACAGTTTTGCAGCCCCTCTGTCCTTCATCATACATACGCTTTACAGCTCTTGCATATGAGATTATTACATTAGTAGTGAATTCAGGGTTTGAGTCAAGCTTTATACTGTATTCTATGATGTGCTTATTTTCATTGTTGATACCTGTTGTGCCTGACCTGAAAACAAAACCGCCGTGAGCCATTCCGCTGTGTTCTCTGTTGAACTCATCCTCGTCAATGAAATGTACAATAGTGTTGTAGTCAGCAAAATAGTTCGGCATTTCAACTATTTCCTTTTCAACTCTCTCAGCATCTGCGCCCTCTTCAAGCACTACAAAGCATTCGCGAATATGCTTGTCTCTCGTGGAAAGCTCGGGATCACTTCCGCTTCTTACAGCACTCAGCGCTTCTTCCAGTGGTATAGTGTACTGTTTTGCGTTTTTGACGCCCTTTATCCTGCGTACTGCATCTGAATGACCCTGACTAACTCCCTTGCCCCAGAAGGTATAATCCTTACCCTGAGGAAGTATGGCATTTGCATATACTCTGTTCAAAGAGAAAAGTCCCGGATCCCATCCTACGGATATCATACCTATATGTCCGCTCTCCTTTGCAGCTTTGTCTACATTTGCAAAGTGCTCGAGTATGCGGGCGTGTGTATCAAAGCTGTCTATTACATTAAAGAGCTTAGCGTATTCAGGCGTCTGTACAGGAAGATCTGTGGCACTTCCGCCGCACAATATAAGTACATCTATCTTATCTGCCCATTCTGAGATCTCGCTGATGCTTACTACAGGCACTCCCTCGGTAAGTATCTGTACACCGGCAGGATCACGTCTTGTGAATACCGCTGTAAGTTCCATATCCTCAGCCTTCATAACTGCTATCTCGGCTCCTCTGCCAAGATTACCATAACCTGCTATACCAATTCTTGTTTTCATATTGACCTCCTGTATCATTACTAAAAATTCTTATAAGCTTTAAAATGTGATATTCGGAAAGTAAAATGACTGCGAAAGCAGAACACATTCATTTCAGAGCTTCGTCATAATGCGCACGTTCTCCTCCGATGAACTTCGGTCTTGTACGTGCGCAGGTAATATTAGCTTCACCTATTTTATCTATGCTGAGCTTCATGGGAACAGCAACTTCTTTTAAGTGCATACCGATAAGAACACCGCCCACATCCAGTCCTGCATCTGCTTTTATATGTTCCAGCGCCACCGGAGACTCCAATGTATTGTATGTGATAGTTGCAAAAGAACCGCCTGCCTTTGGCTGGGGAACTGCGTTGACCCTTTCTCTGCACTGCTTGTCTGCCGCCGCTTTTTCAGTAATTATCGCACGGTTAAGATGTTCACAGCACTGTGCGGCAAGGTATATGCCGCGCTTTTTAAGTTCAGGATATATACCGTCAAAAATTGCCTGTGCTATTTCCATGCTGGATGCAGAACCATATGACTTACCCGTTACAGTACTGGAGGAACAGCCCACAACAAAGATATCACCTTCCTGAAGCCCTGAAAGCTCTAATATCTCCATGACTGCCTGACGTGCCTGTTCTGTTATTTCTTCGTACACCTATTTACACCTCTTGAAATATATATTAAGGCACCTCCATAAGAGATGCCTTAAATAGTGTCAGTTTATTGATGCCTTTACGGCTTTGCAATTATTCCTCGCTTGCAGCTTCCTCTGTCTCTTCAGCGGCAGTCTCTTTTGCAGGAGTATCATTAAGAAGCGCCTTCATAGAAAGGCTTATGCGCTTCTTATCAAAATCTATAGCTGTTATCCTTACATTTACCTTCTGACCAACTGAAAGAACATCCTGAGGCTTCTCTACTCTGTCGTTAGAGATCTGAGAAACGTGGATAAGACCATCGATACCCGGGATTATTCTTGCGAAAGCACCGAACTGTGTAAGACCAACGATCTCTACTTCACAGTCTGTACCAACAGGATACTTATTCTTGAGGATCTCCCATGGGTTGTCCTCGTCCTTCTTATAGCCAAGAGAGATCTTACCCTTTTCCTTATCAAGAGCCTTTATGTAAACCTCTATGGTGTCACCGACATTTACTACCTCTGAAGGATGCTTGATCCTGCTCCATGAAAGCTCAGAGATGTGAACCATACCGTCTATGCCGCCGATATCAACAAAAGCTCCATAAGATGTGAGGGACTTTACAGTACCTGTATACTTCTTGCCGACCTCTGCATCTGCCCAGAACTCCTCTGCCTTTTGCTTACGCTCATCGTTGAGTACGGAACGGATAGAGCCGACTGCGCGCTTTCTCTGTCTTGTTGTCTCAATAATACGGAAGCTTACTTCCTTCTTGAGAAGACCTTCAAGGCTCTCACCTCTTGTTGCTGTTGCAAGAGATGCAGGGATAAATACCTTTACACCGTTTGTAAGAGCGATAACGCCGCCCTTTACTATCTCAGTAACAACACCCTTGACTATAGACTTCTCTTCCTCTGCCTTTATGATATCGTCCCAGCCCTTCTGAGCGTCATAAAGCCTCTTTGACAGAAGGATAGTACCCTCCTGATCGTTCGTTTTCATTATGATAAGATTGATCTCATCGCCCACATTAACAAGCTCTTCAGCCTTTGCGTTAGGGTCGCTTGAAAGCTCAGAAAGCGGTATGATACCTGTCTGTTTTCTGCCGACATCAACACGAACCTCTGTAGGAGTCACGCCAACAACAACACCGGTTACTCTGCCATCTGTATTATAATTTTTGAATGACTCCTCAAGGAGTGCCTCAAAATTCGGCTCTGCTTCACTTTCTTGAATATTTTTGATTTCTTCTGTCATGGTAACAAGTACCTCCTTTATTATGCTTGCCGGAGTCGATGCACCGGCTGTTATGCCGACCTGATCATTTTGTCTGAGCTCAGAAAATGGGATCTCCTCTGCCGATTCAATGAGAAAAGTCCTCTCACACTTACTCTTGCAGATATTGTACAGCTTATTGGTATTTGAGCTGTGACGTCCGCCGATAACAAGCATGAGGTCGGAAGTGGAAGCTAACACCTCTGCCTCCGACTGACGATCAGTCGTTGCACTACATATTGTATCAAATATTTTCGCATTTGTACATAGTTTTTGCAATATTTTTAAAGATTTTTTCCATTCACTTCGATTAAAAGTTGTCTGAACTGCCACACACAGATCACTATTTCTCACTTCTGGAAGCTTATACAGCATTTCCTCTAATTCTTCACTATTGCTAAAAGCATAATGTTGAGAAAAGCAGTGACCGATTATCCCCTTTACCTCAGGATGATCTTCGTCTCCTGCGATCAGTATCGTCTCACCCTTTCGAGAATGTTCAGATACGATTTTGTGTATCTTTAACACAAAGGGGCAGGTAGCATCCTTGCAGGATATTCCCAATTCTTTTATTTTGTCTGTTACGGATGAGGGAACTCCATGAGAACGTATGACAAGTGTTTCATCCTCATGGACCTGCTCAGGACTATCAACTATCCTTACTCCACGCAATTCAAGTTCTTTGACTTTCTGAGGATTGTGTATTATCGCTCCGAGAGTACATACCTTTATGTTTTCATCAAGAAGTTTCTCTACTATATCCACCGCTCTGCTGACTCCGAAGCAGAAGCCTGCGGTATCAGCTACCTTAATGTTCAATAGTATCACTCCCGTTCATTATTTTTTCATATTGATCCTTAAGCTGTCGGTTCATAACTCTGGCGTCTTTCAGAGAAGCACCCTCCGCTGAAAGAGGATGACCGACGGTTATCTTTATTATTCTGAATGGTCTGACTTTTCCTCCGTAATCAATAAAAACCGGAAGCAGCGGCACACCTGCCTTAGCTGCAAGCAGGGATGCACCTGCCTTTGGTTCAAAGCTCGTTTTGTCACTTACCAGTTTTCCTTGTGGAAAAATGCCCACAACACGTCCTTTGGATATCAGCTCACCGGCTCTGTCAACGGCGTTTGTATCCGCACTGCTTCGCTTCACCGGAAATACTCCGCAGCTTCTCAGGAAAAGCCTGAATAATACTCCATGATCTGTAAACAGTTCAGATTTCGCCATGTAAAATATTTTCCTGAAAAAGCACCCGCTGAGAACAACAGGATCAAAAAGGCTCGTATGATTTGCGCATAGTACAAAAGCACCTTTGGGTATCCTTTCCTTCCCGATAAGCTTTATCCAGAAAAACGGTCTTATTAAAATGTATGAAAGGATCTTACAAATATAATAAACTATTTCAGATCATTCTCTCTCAGTTTTTTGATTTCCTCCATTATCCGTCTGCTGGCATTGCGGTATTCCTCCGGAGTACCGTTTTTAAGTCCAAGCTCTTCGGGAGTCAGAGGCTTTCCCCATGATATCGTGACCTTATGAAATTTCTTGACCTTTTTATCCTTCGGGGTGATACAAACAGGGATAACAGGTACCTGCATCTGGTATGATACAATAGCCGCACCGGATTTAGGACGAAGGAATTCGCCGGTTTTGGAGCGAGTACCCTCAATGAATATACCTAAAAGTCTGCCGTCCTTTACTATTTCCTCAGCTTCATTTATAGCCTTGCCGTCTCCTGCACCTCGTGTCACTGGGAAAGCGCCGAGCTTTCGTATGAGCCATGCAAAGAATTTCTTTTCAAAAAGCTCCACCTTTGCCATATAATATATCTGTCTTTTCTGTGTCAGGGACAAGAATACCGGATCATAGTTTGACAGGTGATTTGAACAGACAATATATGCGCCGTCCTTGGGAAGGTTTTTCTTTCCGTTCACTTTATAGAAGAAAAGAAGCTTAAATACAGGCATTGTAAGTATTCTTCCGACAACAAATATCGGATGTCTTTTTTTCATATCGTCCTCTCCTTTATCAACTCCGAAATTTCCTTTACTACCTCTTCCAGTGTCATATCAGAGGTATCAACGGTCACGGAATTTTCCGCAGCCTTGAGCGGTGCAGTTTCCCTGTGCATATCGTTATAATCACGCTGCACGATATCAAACAGGATCTTTTCCTTATCACATTCTATGCCCTGTTCCCTGAGCTGCAAAACTCTTCTCTGCGCCCTTTTTTCAGGAGAAGCCGTAAGAAAGATCTTCACCTGTGCATTAGGCAGAACCACCGTTCCTATATCCCTGCCATCCATAATAACATCATTATTCTGCGCAAAGCTTCTTTGCAGCTCAAGCAAATAGCTGCGTACTTCAGGGATAGCAGAAACTCTTGAGGTCGCCATAGACACCTGTTCTGTTCTTATTATCTCAGAGACATCCTTATCACCCAGAAGAATATGCTGTTCACCGTTCAAAAATATCAGACTGATATCAAGCTGAGGAAGAAGAGACTTTATCTCTTCAACATTGCTGAGCTCAATACCTTTTTCGATACAAGCCAGAGTCACTGCTCTGTAAAGCGCTCCGGTATCTATATAGATATACCCCAGCTCCGCAGCAACTTTTTTGGCGATAGTACTTTTTCCTGCTCCGGCAGGACCGTCTATTGCAACAGCTAACATAATTTTTCCTCCGTTCCGGAATAATATGCAACCATTATAACAGATTTATTTTAAAATTACAATAAGAATACGACCCGTCACCACGAAAATCAATTTTGCTTTTACCGGGCAGCTTTATGGGGAAAACCCTTTTCCGACGGGTGCGCGACCGATGCGTGACCGTACTGGACAACTTATCAACGATCTGCTTCTGATCGGGCAGTCCGCGTCGTGCTCCTCAGGGAGCACTTTGGCTATTTCAGTGCACGTCTTCAGCTTTTGGCGCAGAACGCGAAAAAAAGGGTTATTCCCCATACCCCTTTCCTGAAACCGCTGAATTTTTCTATTTATGATACATGAGAATAATTATTGATTTGCCGTTTGTAATAAGATTTGACCATAAAAAGCTTTGTTAATTGTAAATAGTAACATTTACATATTGGGCAAAAAAGTGTATAATACCGTTGAAAACATTTGCAGGCAAAACATTAATAAAACGGAAAGGATGATCATTATGCGCTCAAAAATGCTGAAAAGAATTTTTGCAGTACTGATATCAGCATCAATGTCTTTGTCAGTTATTTCATCAGTTTCCATGTCCGCATCAGCAGAAAGTACTGTTGCGATCTCATGGTCTATAAGCACCGAGGATGTCGAGGATGTACTCCCCCACACGGTCAATATCGCCTTTAATGAAGCTATGGAAAAATATCAGGACGGGCAGCTTGTTCCTCTGGCTTATTATGGCAGTCAGGTAGTGTCAGGTTATAACTATCTTTTGATATGCAGACATATAGCAGATGACGGAACTGTTTCACTTAAACGTGTTTGTATCTACGATCCGAATTATTCCACACAGAGAAACCGCGGAAAAGCAAAATTCAGTTCTGTTGAAGATTTTGATATCGAAGACTATGCCCATGACTATAAGTGCCGTCTCCCTGATCAGCCTGTTCCGGGAAGTGCAGAGGTACCAAGCGGTCTTTATGAATGTGAGCTGCCTGAAGAAGCTGCTGCCGTTTATGACGAGATCTTTTCAGAGCTTGTAGGTTCATGCTGTGAGCCTCTTGCATATCTGGGAAGTATGCAGACATCAGACGGTACAGACTATGCTCTTTTATGCTGTGACTATGCTGTGACATATATGCCTGACAGATACATAGATGTAGTGATAATTCACAAAGATATAGACGGCGGCGCTTACGTAAAAAGCTCTTGTTCGATTTTGGGAACAAGGATCAAATATCCTGAATCTCTGCACAACAAGTCTTATCTGGAAACAGGTTCAACCGTCACTCTCGGAAGCAAGGTCGTTATCAAGGCACAGGGAAGCGGCGGTGCAGGCGACTATGAATATAAGGTAATGTACAAAAGAAGCAATTCCAATTACTGGCACACGAAGCAGGAATACAGCAAAAATGATACTATCACCATCACTCCCGCTTGTGCGGCTGACTATGACGTTTACGTATACGTAAAGGACAGCACCGGCAAGGAAGTACTAAGCGGTCTTTATTTCAGTGTCTATAAAAAGCTCAGCAATACAACTACCATATCCTCGACAACTATAAATAAAGGCGAGAGAGTTTCACTGAGATGTTCGGCTGACGGCGGAGCAGGCTCGTACAGATACGCTGTATACTATAAGAGAAAGAACTCCTCCAAATGGTATACTGCTCAGTCGTATAGTGAAAACGGCAGGGTCAGAATCAAACCATGTGCAGCCTCTGATTATTATATATGTGTAAGAGCTATTGATGCTAACGGAGAAGTTTCAAAGAAGTACTTCTCTGTATCTGTGAAATAATCAGATAACGGTATTATTCAGCAATAGAATATGATAGAAAAGAGCGGTTCCGGTACATCCGGATGCCGCTCTTTTTTCATTGTAGTTATTATAGTCATTAAAGCTATCAGGCAATAAGCAGATCTATAGTTTCTCGGTTTCTAAGCTTCTCAGTTTATCAGCTATACAGTTCCGGAAAGAATGTGCTTATCAGAGTTCTGATTATACGCTTGCAGTTGTCGGTGTCGTGATACCGGAAAAATTCACGGCACTTTTTTGCATAATAAGGTTTTTGCCGAAAGTCTTTTTCAATTTCTCTGATAAGATAATTGATCAGAGAATCGTGCTCAAAGAACAACTCACCAAAGCTGCTTTTTGCAAGTCCCTCGTTTTTATACTCCTGCTGAATTGGCAGGTCATGTGGATAATAATAAACAACAGGCTTGTTAAGGTATGCAAAACGGTACTGAATGTCACAATAGTCCGTAATAAGCAGTGAAGCCTTGCTTATAAGCATAGCCTCATTGCCTTCCGTGTATTCATAGAGTGTGACATCATCGCTGCTTGTAAAAAGCTTGATAAATTTTTCTATAGAATGAGGCATAAGAACCGCTATTTTATACCCATGTGAGCGTACAGCTTCAAGAAATACAGGGTCGATAAGAATATTATTATACAGCTTGAAAAAGCGGCTCTCGGAAAAGCGATAATATTCAGAGTGCTCATAAATACAGAATTGCCGCCTGTCTCCGGGAGCAATGAGAATAAGCTTTTCTCTGTTGTCAGTGAGAGTATCAAGAAGAGGATATCCTGTAACCTTTATCATAGCTTCATCATAGTCATATATCTTTTTAAGAAGGTGCTCTTTCTCAACCTGAGATGCGCAGAAAAACAGCTGTGTATTATCTCTTAACCTGTTGTCGAACTGTGCGGTATTATATGTCATGAAGAAATCCTTGACAGAAACTATTTTTGCATTAAACAGATCCTTGAGAAAGACCATATCTTTTTTTGTAAAGCCCAGTGATTCATACACATCACAGTCAGTCGCAATGATCAGATCGGCAGAAAGAGCTGCGATCTTTGATTTTTTTGAACCGGTGTCAAGTACATTTTCATACTCAGACTCTAAAAGAAAATCCTGTTCATCCGAATTTCTTCTGGCTGTAAAAAACACTTCAAGTTTTTCGTTGCCCTTGTATTTTGAAAAATATCTGAACAACAGATTGCCGTTAAAATTTACACCGTTATCATCATAGAAGAGGATGTATTTATGATCTGTCTTTTCAGAAATCGAAGCGGAAACACTCTTCCTCAATTGACGGTAATACATAAGCTCTGTAAAGGTACCGTCCTTGTTAGCTTCAGAAAGGAACCTGCTTTCGCAAATACTCAACAAGCTGCCGGTCGCACGGCGGATAACAATAGATCTTGTTTTTCTGTCATATGTCATCACCCTGTCAAGAAAATGCCAGTAGCTGTTTTTGATATCTGTGGAAAGCTTTGAGAAAACACCGTTAAATGTCATCCCTATACGGAACACAAGCTTTTGATATTTCATTGAAAGATAGATAGTGTCAATTTTTTTTCCGCTGCTTACAGGCACAAAAAATCTGAAAGAATACCTTTTAAGGAATGGAACGTCAAAATATTTTTTCAGGGTATATACGCCCGAACGAATAACACGGCTTCTTTCCCCGTTGATATTAACGTAAACCTTGTAGTCACTCTCACTCAGGCAGGAACAGCCATAAAGTACCGCATCTACATAAAGACCCTCTTCATCATAATTGATCGCTGTAATATCTGCCGTGATGTCTCTGGAACCGGCAGCCACAGCCTGATTGACGTGAGCCACAAGCTCTCCGCTCAGAGTTGATTTTATCAGGCGGCCCTCAGAGCTGTAGTAGCTTTTTTCAATACTCTCTTTTGGCAAAGCAAGGTCCACCTCCGGCGTCATATCCGGTGATCTGTATTTCATTCTTAAAAGCCTGAAGGACATTTCCTCGTCAAGTCCACACAGCCTGCATATTTTTTTATTAAGTATAACAGCATCATCAATATATTTAAGTGCTTTTGATACCTTGTCAAAAAAATCATCTGTGTAATTGCCGATGATCACGTATTTGTACCTCTCCCCTTCGTTCAGCGCAAATCGCATTTCAAGAAGATAGAGCATGATATTCTGGGCAAGCACCGAACCCGGACAGCTTATCAGCATAGGAATGATAAACTCTTCCACCGTCTGGGAATAGAAGCTTCTGTGATACTGTGGAAGGTAATTAAAAACCTCCTGTTCAGAATGAGATGTAGTGGTATATGTATGGCTGTCTGTGAATACATATGAATATGTGGTCAGAAGAGCTTCTGTTATAAACTTGACATCAGCATGGAACGGCAGACTGCCGTCAAACAAAAGCTTATCAGCAGTCTTTTTATTGAAGAAATAGCATCCCAGCATAAGGATAAAGCTGTCAGGAGTTTCCTTGAGTTTTACTATACCGTTTGGTATATCATTTCTATATTCTCTGGCTTCCTCGCCGGACGGTGAAACGATCGGCTTGATACACAGCACAGGTATCTTACCGGAGCCGAGAGTTTTTTTCAGTTCAATGAGAGTCTTTTTAGAATACTCGCTGTAATTATCAATATATGCGATATATGTTCCTGTACACAGCGGCTTTGCATCATTATAGCAGTCAAATTCTTTTTTATCGGAAGCATCAACAAAGAAA
Source organism: uncultured Clostridia bacterium (assembly GCA_946186665.1). Lineage (GTDB taxonomy): Bacteria > Bacillota > Clostridia > Oscillospirales > Acutalibacteraceae > UBA1213. The sequence continues at coordinate 22,277 of CAMHOE010000022.1, forward strand.
ACATTTTCCGGATACTTTTTACTATACTCAGCGCAAAGCTTAAGACTCAGTTCACTGCAAAGAGTATCTATAAGGATAAGCTGGATATTTTCCAAAAAGAAGCTTTCGTCCGAAATAATTGAGGTTATTGATTTTTCAAGATGCGAGTCGCTTTTTATTAAAAGGTTAATGCTGTAAAAAAAGTTCTTTGGCATAGCAGCCTCCGTTATATAAAATGTGGAATGTGGAAAGTTGAAAGTGGAATTGCTGTAGGTTTTCGCTTGGCGAAAACAATATATTACATTAACAGCGCTTACCTTGATTTATAACCACACAAATTTATCACTCACATTATATTACTATTCCTCTTCTTTGTCAATTTGGTGCAGAGCCGGCAAGCCCCCATCCGCCGGCGCAGCCCTGAGGGGCTGCTGTTTCGGCTGTTTTCTAAAGACATATAGTCTACTCTCCTCTTCAACTTTATGCGCCTGCACAGTATTAAGCTATAGTTTATATTATACTTACTATGACCGTTTTCGCTGTGCGAAAACGTACCATCATTCCACTTTCCACTTTTAACATTCCACATTAATAGCACTTGTTGTGTTTTTGCACATAAAGTATCAACGATATTTGTAAATAATATACTTGGATACAAAATGCAGCGAATGTCGAAAAAACGTATTGACTTTAAAAAAATTATGTTCTATAATAATGCCAACGACAGCAAAGGCGCTGTAGGTTGAAAGTAATTGACCTACGGTGCCTTTTTGCTTTTTTATATTATTTCAGAAATGGAGAGTTTGAACTATGGCTAATGTACCAGAGATCTTCGGCAGCTTGGTTTTTAATGACGCAGCAATGAAGGAAAAGCTTCCAAAAGGAACCTACAAGGCTTTAAAGAAAACAATTGAAGAGGGCAAACCTCTTGATATCAATATTGCTAATGTTGTTGCACACGCAATGAAGGAATGGGCTATCGAGCATGGAGCAACTCACTTTACTCATTGGTTCCAGCCTATGACAGGCGTTCCTGCCGAGAAGCATGACAGCTTTATTTCCCCCACAGACGGCGGCGCAGTTATCATGGAGTTTTCAGGCAAAGAGCTTATCAAGGGTGAGCCTGATGCTTCAAGCTTCCCCTCAGGCGGCATTCGTGCTACTTTTGAAGCAAGAGGCTATACAGCATGGGATCCAACCTCATATGCTTTCATTAAGGACGGTTCACTTTGTATCCCGACTGCTTTCTGTTCTTATACAGGCGAGATCCTTGACAAAAAGACTCCGCTTCTCCGCTCTATGGAAGTACTCAATACACAGGCTCTCAGAATTCTCAGAGTGTTCGGTGATGACGAAACTGTAAGAGTACAGACCACTGTAGGTCCTGAACAGGAATACTTCCTTGTTGATAAGGATGTTTACAAAAAGCGTAAGGATCTTATCTACTGCGGCAGAACGCTCTTTGGCGCAAGACCTCCGAAGGGTCAGGAGCTTGAGGATCATTACTTCGGTACTATCAAGCCCAGAGTTTCAGCTTATATGAAAGAGCTTGACGAGACTCTCTGGAAATACGGTATATATGCAAAGACAAAGCATAACGAGGTCGCTCCTGCACAGCATGAGCTTGCTCCTATCTTTGATTCTTCAAATATCGCAACAGACCACAACCAGCTGACAATGGCTACTATGAAGGATATTGCAGAAAAGCACGGCTTTGTTTGTCTGCTTCACGAAAAACCCTTTGCAGGCGTTAACGGTTCAGGTAAGCACAACAACTGGTCAATGTCCACAAACACCGGCAAGAACCTGCTTGATCCTACAAAGAACCCGAGAGAGAATACACAGTTCCTTGTATTCCTTGCAGCTGTTATCAGAGCTGTTGACGATCATCAGGATCTTCTCAGAATTGCTGTTGCAAGCGCAGGCAACGATCACAGACTTGGTGCCAACGAAGCGCCTCCTGCTATCCTTTCAATGTATCTTGGCGATGACCTTACAGATGTACTTCACTCTGTTGTTTACGATGAAGAGTACCGCAAGCAGGAAGCTCCTATCATGGAGACAAATGCAGATGTTCTCCCGAACTTCGTAAAGGATACCTCCGACCGTAACCGTACTTCACCTTTTGCTTTCACAGGCAACAAGTTTGAGTTCAGAATGGTAGGTTCCTCAGAGAATATCGCTTGTACAAACACTATACTCAATACTATAGTAGCAGATGCTCTGTCAGACTTTGCAGATGAGCTTGAAAAAGCAGACGATGTAAAGGCAGCAGCAGAAAAGCTTGTAAAGGAAACTGTAAAGGCTCATCAGAGGATTATCTTCAATGGCGACAACTATTCAGAGGAATGGGTAGAAGAAGCTGCAAAGAGAGGACTTCTCAATATGCGCTCACTGCCTGAGGCTCTTCCCCACTACACAGATGAGAAGAACATCAAGCTCTTTGGCAAGCATGGTATCTACACTGAGGTAGAACTGAAGTCCAGAACAGAGATCATTCTTGAGAACTACTCAAAGATCATAAACATAGAAGCACTCACAGCACTTGATATGGCTAAGAAGGACATCGTACCTGCTGTTACAGCATATATCAGAGAGCTTGCAGAAACTGCAAATCTTGTTAAGGGTATAGACCCGGAGCTTGTTACTCTGCCCGAGACAGAGCTTATAAAGAAGCTTTCAAATCTTCTTTCATGCTTTGTCAAGAAGATAGATGTGCTTGACAAGGCTGTCGTAGGCGCAAAGGATGTAGAGGGTGTTGCAGAAAACGCAATGTACTATAAAGAAAAGGTACTGGGCGCAATGCAGGAGCTTCGTGCAGTTGCTGACGAGATGGAGTCCAATATGTCAGCAAAGCTCTGGCCTTATCCCTCATACGGCACAATGCTTTTCAGCGTTTCATAAATTCAATATTTAAAGTAACCATAGCATTACTTTATTTATACACAAAGGCGTGTATCCTGACCGCAGGGTCGGGGTATACGCCTTAATATTTTTTTCGGCATAACATCTGAATAAAGGTGTTTTGCTAAGGAAAGGGGAAATAATAATGGGAGCAAATACTTTACAGGAGGCAGTAAGCAGTGCGGTAGAACAATCGAACAGTTTTACTATAGCAATATGGTTCCTGATCGGAGCCGCATTGGTATTCTTTATGCAGTGCGGCTTTGCAATGGTCGAAACAGGCTTTACAAGAGCTAAAAACGCAGGTAACATCATAATGAAAAACCTGATGGATTTCTGTATCGGTACAGTCATGTTCATCTTTCTCGGTTTTTGTCTTATGATGTCGGAGAATTATCTTTTCGGTGTTATCGGTGTCCCTGATCTTCAGATCTTCACTGACTTCAATAACTTCCCGTGGTCTACCTTCGTATTCAATCTGATTTTCTGCGCAACAGCGGCAACAATAGTTTCTGGCGCTATGGCTGAGCGTACAAAGTTCATTTCCTACTGCGTTTACAGTGCGCTCATCAGCCTGATAGTATATCCTATAGAAGCAGGCTGGATTTGGAACCCTCAGGGTTGGCTTGCACAGCTTGGCTTTGTGGATTTTGCAGGCTCATGTGCTATTCACATGGTTGGCGGTATCAGTGCCTTTATCGGCGCGGCTATACTTGGTCCCCGTATCGGTAAATATACAAAGGACGGCAAGCCCCGTGCAATACCCGGACACAGCCTTACGCTGGGCGCACTTGGTGTATTCATTCTCTGGTTCGGTTGGTACGGCTTTAACGGCGCAGCAGCAACTGAGATAGATCAGCTGGCTCAGATCTTCGCAACAACTACTATTGCACCTGCATTTGCTACAGTTGTTACAATGATCGTCACATGGGTAAAGGATGGCAAGCCGGATATCTCAATGTCACTTAATGCTTCACTGGCAGGACTTGTAGCTATCACAGCAGGATGTTCAAATGTTGACGCACTGGGCGCGATCATCATCGGATGTGTAGCAGGCGTGCTTGTTATTGTCGCAGTAGATCTTGTTGATAAAGTATTTAAAGTAGATGACCCTGTAGGCGCAGTTGCAGTTCACTGCTTCAATGGTATCTGGGGTACACTTGCAGTAGGTCTTTTCTCAAAAAATAGCGATTCACTCGGTCTTTTCTATGGCGGCGGCTTTGCACAGCTTGGCAAGCAGGCTCTTGGTGTAGTAACAGTCGGCAGCTTTACAACAGTGATGATGTTCATTATCTTCATGGCAATAAAGCATACCATCGGACTCAGGGCTTCTAAGGACGAAGAACTCAGAGGACTTGACATTTGTGAACATGGTCTTGCAAGCTCTTATGCAGACTTTATGCCCAGCGTACCTACGATACTCGGCGGCAAGAAAGGTGATGTAACAGGTGATGAGCTTGGTCTTGTTCCTGTTGAAGAGGCAGTTCCGATCGCAATGAACTACAACGCTGCAAACGCAAAGACATCAGACGGCGTAAAATTCACACAAATCCGTATTCTTACAAAGCAGAGCAAGTTTGCAGAGCTTAACACTGCCCTCAGCGATCTTGGTATCACAGGCATGACTGTAACTCAGGTTCTTGGCTGTGGTGTACAGAAGGGCAAGACAAAGTATTACAGAGGTGTAGAGGTTGAAATGAACCTCCTGCCAAAGGTACAGGTAGACATAGTTGTTTGCAAGATACCTGTAAAGGATGTAATCGATACAGCTGTCAAGACGCTGTATACAGGACATATCGGTGACGGTAAGATCTTCGTATATGACGTTGAGGACATAGTTAAGGTAAGAACAGGTGAAACCGGCTTTGATGCACTTCAGGACTCTGAATAAAGGATATTGCTGAAGGGGAAAATATCCGCACAAAGCTGTTTCATATAAAAGGATGGGAGTCAGCCAATGCACCGGCATTATGTCAGTGTATTGGCGTCCTTTTATTATTTAAAGAATACTGAAAACTTAAAACTGAAAAATTGAATAAAAAGGGCAGTTGTATGGGAAAACCCTTTCCTAAAACCGCTGAACATTATATGTTCATTATAAAAATCCAAAGGCAAGCTTTCAGACAGTATAATTTGTATGAACTTTGAGCTTTTGTTTTTAAATTGTTTCCAAGAAAAAACAGTAATATATCATTAAAAATCGAAAATAATATTAACACAGCGGATAAATAGTTGATGACGGAACAGGACAGGATAGAATAACTTGTAAGAACGATCATTGTCTGAAGAGTATTTTTTTATTCAGCCGGATATACCTCAGCAATTACCGCTGTATAATAGACTGTTTTTGCAGCCGCATGAATAATAAAAAAGGAGATAGCTTTATGTCTAACAATTCAAACTCTCTTAATGTTCCTGAAGCAAGACAGGCTATGGAACAGTTTAAGATGGAATGTGCAAACGAAGTCGGCGTAAACCTCAAGCAGGGCTACAACGGCGACCTTACTTCCCGTCAGGCAGGTTCTGTGGGAGGACAGATGGTTAAGAAAATGATCGAGGCTTACGAAAGAAGTATGTAATCTGAGCCTGTATTCATTTTAACCGGATAATTAAAGAGCTGTTATGTGAAGTTTCAATTCTCATAACAGCTCTTTTTACATACAAAAACAAATCACAAGATAATATCAGATAATCATTCAACCCCAATGGACTCTCAAAGCAAAAATACGTCGATAAAAATAATACAGATTTTTTCCAGATTAAATATTAATTCAATATTTTTTCAATGTTATGGTATTAGAATACTTACAAAGGGAAAAACGTTGATCCCGCAGCGGCAGCAAAATTAAAATTATGAGGAGGTATTTTTTTATGAGAAAGTTCAAAAAAAGTCTGGCAATTTTCCTAAGCACATGTCTTTCGCTTTCGATGATGTCGGTGTATTCTACAGCATCGGTATCGGCAGCGTCCACAGAAACATACACCTACACACAGGTCGGAAACAGCGGTGCAAAGATCGTATTCAGTTCAAATGTAAGCTATGCAAGCGTGGATGACACATCCGTTGCAAGTGTTACATTCAGCGATAAAACTGTTACCGTTACAGGTGTAAGCGGAGCAGTCGGTATAGCTGCTGTGACCGTATACGCCGGCGGTACACTTAAAACTATCGAAGTACCTATAGGATACACAACATTCAGCTTTGATGATGACATCCTTACCGTATATGAGGGCAGCGACACAAAGTATGAGATCACAGGTATAAATGCTTCAAACGAGGAATATACTCCTGAAGCTTCAACGGATTCCAACGGAAATGCAGTATACTCCAATACAAGTACATACTCCCTGCTTGTGAATGTAAACAAAAAGGGCGGTACATATGTATTCACTGGTTCTTCTGACGATATGGCTATCGCTGTAAAGAAAGAAGCAACAGGAGACGCTGATCTTCTTCTTTGCGGACTTGACCTTACATCTTCCTTTACAAGCCCCCTTACAGTCAAGAAAAACTCCAGTGCCTCTGTGACTGTAACTGCACTTGCAGGATCAAGCAACACACTTACAGACGCTGATTTCAACAATGCAGATACATACGGCGACACCGCTGACGGCGGCAATGGCACAAATGCAGAATATGCTGAGTCAGCTGTTATAAAAGGCAAGGATTATGCGAATATAACTCTTAACGGTACAGGCACACTCAATCTTGTGTGCAATACAAAAAACGCTGTTAAAGTTAATGAGTATGGATCGCTTACCATCGAAGATATTGATCTTAACATAACATCTGCAAAGAACGGTATATCTGCCGACAACACAATAACCGTTAATTCAGGTACAGTAACAGTTGATGCAGAAGCAGACGCTATCCGTACAGATCCTGATGCAGTAGACGCAGATGCAGGCTGTGCAGGCAATATCTTCATCAACGGCGGTAACATCAATATTGACGCAGGAAGCGATGGCATACAGTCCGCACAGGATGTGACCATTACAGCTGGTACCTTCGATATCAAAACAGGCTCAGGCTACAATGACAGCAGCTTCAACTCAGATACAATGAGCTGCAAGGGTATCAAGGCAGCTTATTCAAGCGATTCCGATGATACAACGGATACATCTGAGTCCACAAACACAATTACTATCACAGGCGGAACATTCAATTTCAATACAGCAGACGACTCCATACATTCTGACGGCTATGCTGTGATTGAAGGCGGCGAGTTCACGATATACACAGGCGATGACGCCGTTCATGCCGACACATCACTTACACTCGGCAAGGAAAACGGTACAGACTGCGGCGTACAGTTCAAGATAGCATCATGCTATGAGGGTCTTGAAGCAGGCAATATATATGTGTATTCAGGCAGCTATGATGTTATTGCTTCTGATGACGGTATCAATGCGGCAGGCGGAAACGGTGGAGATACAACAGGCTTCAATCCCGGCGGAGGCCCCGGAGGTCCCGGAAATCAGGGCGGTCAGGGCGGCTTTAACCCCGGCGGTCAGGGCGAAAACACAGGCAATCAGGGCGGCACACAAGGCAGCACAGGCGACTACTCCATTAATATCTACGGCGGTCTTGTAAATGTTAACGCAACAGGCGATGGTATAGACTCAAACGGCAACCTCAATATTACAGGCGGCACAGTTATAAGCTGGGGTGCTGCGGCTAACAATCCTGATGATCCTCTTGACGCAGACGGCAATATCTATATCAACGGCGCAACAGTATTTGCTGCCGGTTCAAGCCAGATGGCAGAGGCTCCCGCTTCTTCAAGTCAGGGATATGTTACTTCTACCTCTACAGCAGCATCAGGCAAGACAATCAACGTTAAGAACAGCAGCGGCACAACAGTTTATAATGCAAAGGCTAAAAAGAATGTAAACTATATGCTCTACTCATCTCCGAGTATGACATTTTCAAGCGGATGGTCTATAACAATAGACGACTCATCTCTTATCGACACATCAGAAAACTTTTCTTATCATTCATGGAACAGCGGCACAGTAACAAAGAGCGCAACCTGCACAACAGACGGTGAAAGAACATATACCTGCACATCCTGCGGCGCAACAAAGACTTCTGCTATCTCAGCAACAGGTCATACAGCTTCTTCCGCTGTAACAGAAACTGACGATGACGGCTGCACATACAGTGTTGTTCATTGCTCGACCTGCAATGCAGAAATGAGCAGAACTAAGACAGGCTCTTCCACAGCGGCACTTACTAATAATTCCACACTTTCAGCAACATCTATAACACTCGGCAACAGCATCACAGTTACAGGTGCTGCATCAGGCGGAACTTCCCCCTATTACTATGCAGTTTATTACAAGCTTTCTACAGCTTCAAGCTATACGACCGCACAGTCTTTCAAAACAACAAAGACAGTTACATTTACACCTTCTGCTGCCGGCACTTATTCAGTAGTTGTAAAAGTCAAGGACAGCACAGGCACTATCAGCAGAAAAGAATATACAGTAACTGTTACTGCATCCACAACCGCACTTACAAACAAATCCACTCTTTCAGCAACATCTATAACACTCGGCAACAGCATCACAGTTACAGGTGCTGCATCAGGCGGAACTTCCCCCTATTACTATGCAGTTTATTACAAGCTTTCTACAGCTTCAAGCTATACGACCGCACAGTCTTTCAAAACAACAAAGACAGTTACATTTACACCTTCTGCTGCCGGCACTTATTCAGTAGTTGTAAAAGTCAAGGACAGCACAGGCACTATCAGCAGAAAAGAATATACAGTAACTGTTACTGCATCCACAACCGCACTTACAAACAAATCCACTCTTTCAGCAACATCTATAACACTCGGCAACAGCATCACAGTTACAGGTGCTGCATCAGGCGGAACTTCCCCCTATTACTATGCAGTTTATTACAAGCTTTCTACAGCTTCAAGCTATACGACCGCACAGTCTTTCAAAACAACAAAGACAGTTACATTTACACCTTCTGCTGCCGGCACTTATTCAGTAGTTGTAAAAGTCAAGGACAGCACAGGCACTATCAGCAGAAAAGAATATACAGTAACTGTTACTGCATCCACAACCGCACTTACAAACAAATCCACTCTTTCAGCAACATCTATAACACTCGGCAACAGCATCACAGTTACAGGTGCTGCATCAGGCGGAACTTCTCCCTATTACTATGCTGTTTATTATAAGCTTTCCACAGACTCAAGCTACACGACCGCACAGTCCTTCAAAACAACTAAGACAGTAACCATTACACCTTCCGAAGCAGGAACCTATTCGGTAGTTACTAAGGTAAAGGACAGCGCAGGCACTATCAGCAGGAAAGAATACACAGTAACAGTAACTGCTTCAGTACTTACGAATAATTCTAAGATCTCTGCAACTTCAATAACGCTCGGTAACAGCGTCACTGTTACAGCGGCTGCTGCCGGAGGAACATCACCCTATTCTTACGCTGTATACTATAAGAAAGCATCAAGTTCAACTTATACGATAGCTCAGAACTACAGCACAACAAAAAAAGTTACTATCACACCTGCTTCTGCTGCTACATACACAGTAGTTGTAAAGGCTATGGACAGCACAGGAACTGTAAAAGAAAAGAAATTTACCGTGACTGTAACATCCTGATTAAACAGCATTTCCATAAACATGCTACAGAGTAATGCACCATAACTCATAGAATAACAACCTCCGACAGCAGGGGCGGCCCGCATTTTACGAGCCGCCCCTGCGTCATTGTGCGAAACGGAGAATAGGATCATGTTTTCCGGTCAATTATCTTTACTGGTTCTCAAATCGTTTTCTGAGTTTTTGCAAAGCTTTTTTCTCTATCCTTGAAACATATGATCTGGATATTTTCAGCATGGCCGCAACCTCACGCTGAGTCAGCGCTTTGGTATTGTTTAGCCCGTAACGAAGCCGTATAATAAGCGCCTCACGCGGAGTAAGACATTCACGGATATATACCGGAAGCTTTTCAGTATTTATTTTTTTGTCAAGATCATCAACTATACTGTCCTCTACAGCCATAATGTCTATAAGAGTGAGGGCATTTCCATCGGGATCCGAATCTATCTCTTCATTAATGGAAATATCAAGTGAGTTCTTCTTTGTGCTGCGAAAGTACATAAGGATCTCATTTTCTATACATCTTGAGGCATAGCTTGAAAGCTTTATACTCTTTGAAGCGTTAAAGGTATTTACAGCCTTTATCAGACCGATCGTACCGATTGAAACAAGGTCATCCGGATCTGCTCCGGTTCCGTAGTATTTTTTCACTATATGTGCTACAAGTCTAAGATTATGTTCAACAAGCTTGTTTCTTGCGTCTGTATCCCCTTTTGAGGACAGCATAAGAAGTCTTGACTCTTCCCCTTCGCTCAGCGGTCTTGGAAATGCACCGGCTCCCTTTACATGAAGAATAAAGATCAGCGAAAGCTTACTTAACAGTTCAGTGATAAATGGTATCAAGCCAAATCAACTCCATTTGCAAATTGTACAAAAAATCGGCATGCAATTTATATATTTTAACATTGTGCTCATTTACGTTTTTTCGTATTGACTTAATTTTTATTATCGTTTATACTATTTCTGAAAGAGGAACAACAAGCAGTTATCCGCCGATAAACAACGGTTTTTGGCATAGGTCTATTCCGCTTTCCACATTCTAAATTTATACAGGTGTGTTTGATAAAATGAAAAATAATATTGAGAGTAAAAAACAAAATATCAGGAAAAAAATACTCAGGATAGACGCAGTGATCCTGAGTATTGCAATTGTTACATTATCTTTTTCGGCTGCGTCCGTTTCATGTAACACTAATACCACTCTTGCAGAAGGTGAAAACCAGACAGCTTTGTCAGCAGGTCCGGTATCGCAGAGTCCTGACGAAGAGTCCGAGATAAATAAATCGATCACTGCACTTACTGAGTTATCTCAGGACATACCCGAACCTCTGGAAACATGGCCAAGGATCGGACAGATACATTCCTTTGCCAATAATACAAAAAGGTTTTCGGATAAGGTCAGGAAAAATCTGGATAAGACTCTAACATCGGAGTTTATCGCTCTCTATGATGTAACTGCTGATGAGTTCGTGTATCTGAAAAACGCATCAAAGAAATGCTATCCTGCAAGTACCACAAAAATACTTACAGCGATCACCGCAAGTACAATAATAACCGATCCTGATACCGTCATCACCGTTGGCGATGAGATAAACATGATAGGTGAGGAATCAAGTGTCGCAGGTCTTGAAAAAGGGATGCAGCTCACCTTTGAGATGCTTCTTGACGCACTGCTCCTTCCGTCAGGAAATGATGCTGCATATACCATAGCTGTAAACTGCGGCAGGATATACGCAGATAATGATAAACTGGACAACAAAGCCGCAGTGAAGGTGTTCATGGAATGTGTCAACAAGGTCGCAAAACGTTTAGGCACTGATCAGACACATTATACTACGCCCGACGGCTGGCATGACGACGATCACTACACCTCAGCTTCTGATCTTGCAAAAATAGCCGACTATGCAAGGACAATAACCGTCGTCAGGAATTCCTTCTCAAAGCCTTATGCCAAGTGGAAGCTCGTAAAGGGCGGTACACTTGAATGGTACAATACAAACAGACTTATACTTCAAGATTCCGGAAACTACTCTCCTTACTGTGACGGTATAAAAACAGGCTTTACAGATCAGGCAGGCACATCTGTCGTTGCATCTGCAACGATGAACGGCCATACATTTATTGCTGTTGTTATGAACGGTCAGACCCTCTATGCAAAGTATGACGACTGTAACATCCTTTTCAAAAACGCATTTGACCTTTACGGATATAAATACACATATGAAAATCAATAAGCCGAGTAAACAAGGCAGTCTCTCTGGTGGAAACCCTTTGTTTGAAAACAAAGGGTTTCCACCAGACCCCTTTCCTAAAAAAACTAACTTTATATTCCTTTATAGTTTTCCAAACCAAAACGAATTCTTGAAAACATTCCACTTTCCACATTCCACTTTCCACATTTATGAAATTATCCCGCAAGGCTTTTTATCAGCAGGCTGAATACATCTCCGAAATTTATTTCTTCCGCATTTTCTGCGGCAGCGATAGGATACTCCGCTATCCGTTCGCTGCCGTTTTTGTATATTATCTTTCCGATGACCTCGCCTTCTTTTATCGGTGCTTCGATCTCACCAGGGAGAATGACCTCAAATTTTATCTTATCAGTGTCCCCTTTCCTGATAAGCAGTGATGAATTAATTTCTGACTTTGTTCTGATGGAGTCGGTCATACCGTTTTTTACGGGAATGTCCTTTATTGCTTCCTTTGGCAAAGACGGCGTGTACATGGCAAAATTTGCAAAGCCGTAGTCAAGAAGTGTTGATGCGTCTGCAAATCGTTCTTTTCCCGTTGTGCAGCCCAGAACTACCGCAACCAATCTCAGTCCGTCACGTTCTGCTGTTGCACTTATACAGCTTCCTGCCTGTGATGTAGTACCTGTTTTTAGTCCCGTTATGCCGCTGTAGGTTTTCAGAAGCTTGTTGGTATTGACCAGCTGTGTCTTTCCTCCGCGAAGCTCGTCCATCCATATACCGCTGTACTCAAATATCTTTTCGTGCCTGCACAACTCCCTTGACATCAAGGCTACATCATAAGCACTTGTAACGTGTCCCTCCTCGTCAAGTCCGTTGCAGTTTTTGAATACGGTTTCTTTCATACCCAGCTGCTTTGCTTTTCTATTCATTTGTGATACAAATTCATCTTCTGCGCCGCAGACAAATTCCGCAAGAGCAACCGCTGCGTCATTGGCACTTGCAACTATCGTTGCCTTCACCATTTCATCCACTGTCATCTGCTCACCCTGTTCAAGCCAGATATCAGAACCTCCCATAGATGCAGCGTGAGCCGATGCTGTGACCGTATCTGTCCATTTTATTTTTCCGCTGTCTATTGCTTCCATCACAAGAATAAGAGTCATCACCTTTGTAATTGACGCACACGCCCGTACTTCGTGAGAGTTTTTATCAAACAATACCTTTCCGCTTTCCATATCCATAAGTATAGCTGAGGGGGCTGTCAGCTCATCCTCCGACAGAGCAGACACCTGCGTTACGGGTACTGAACACATTACAATAACACATAGCATAACCAATGAGATAAGCTTATAAAAATTCATACCGCACCTCCATAGCACTTTTAAGTGAACCCTTAAATAATATGCAAAAGAGGTGCGGTATATTTTATTTGTTTATAGTCTTTATAAATATTTATTTTCTGCCTTTGTTTTTCTTGTCCTTCTTATCCTCCTCGGACTGGAGAGGCTGGGTAAAATCCTGTGACATAAATGTTTCTATCTCTCTTTTAAGGCGTGATATCGGCAGACCTACAACATTATAATAGTCTCCCCTTATGCCCTTGACAAACAATGCTCCCTTGTTCTGTATGCCATATCCGCCTGCCTTGTCATAAGGCTCTGTACCAACTATGTACTGTTCTATATCCTGTTCTGTAAGTGGGTAGAACTCTACATCTGTCACTTCTGAAAAGCTCTGGAAACGTCCCATATAGTAAAGACAGCAGCCTGTTATGACCTGATGAACCCTTCCTGAAAGCAGCTGCATCATTGTACGTGCATCACTTGTGCTTCTCGGTTTGTTGAGTATCTTTCCGTCTATTATTACAGAGGTATCGCAGCCTATGACAAGTGATTTATCGTTACCGTTTGCCGCTATGCTCTCAGCCTTCATGCAGGCAAGGTATTCGGGGCATTTATCAACAGTCATATCACGGGGAACAAGCTCCCTGATATCCGAAACTATCACACGAAACTCCGGATACAGCATCGTCAGCAGCTTCTTTCTTCTCGGCGAAGCCGAAGCAAGTATTACTTCCATTTAATTACCCTCTTTCGTATTATTTGTCAGAATGTTTTTATATATCTCGCCTTTTTTTATACCCGTCAGCTTAGCACTTTCTTTGGCAGCCTCTGAGGGCGATATTCCCGTTGACATAAGCTCCAAAGCAAGCTCCACTGCTCCTTCAAGGGTGGACTCTGTTTTTACCGGTGCCGCCGCTCCTTCAATCACAAGTACTATCTCGCCCTTTACATTGTCATCCGTGTATTTTTCTACAGCTTCACTGAGTGTGGTGCGTATTACCTCTTCATGTATCTTTGTAAGCTCCCTTACAATGGATATCCTTCTGTCACCAAAGAATTTATACATATCCCTCAGTGTTGCCGCAAGCTTATGAGGAGCTTCATAAAATACCATTGTACGCTGTTCATTAACAAGAGATAAAAGATGTTCCCGTCGATTTGGTTTATTCACACTGAGAAAGCCCTCGAAGGTAAAGCGCCCCGTAGACAGTCCGGACACGGCTACAGCAGAGGCAAGAGCCGTAGGTCCGGGTACAACGCATACCGGTATATTTCTGTCTGCACACTGTTTTACAAGCATCTCTCCGGGGTCTGAAATACAAGGCATACCTGCATCTGTAACTATAGCGCAGTTTTCACCGTTTTCTATACGACGGCATATTTCATCTCCCTTATCATGGGTATTGAATTTATGATAGCTCACCATCGGGGTATTAATGTTGAATTTGTTCAGAAGCTTTATCGTGACTCTTGTGTCCTCCGCTGCGATAAAATCCGCCTGAGAGAGAGTCTCTATTGCACGGGGTGAAAAGTCGGACAGGTTCCCGATAGGTGTACCGACAATAAAAAGCTTTCCGCTCATATTAAAGATATTCCTCCTTATATGCACCGTAAATTCGTATCATTTCATCGGACAAAGCACCGCTTTCATTTTCTATATAAAGCGCAGGCTCTACGATAAGTCCATTGGGCTTTCCGCTTCTGCGTCCCTCTATCAGAAAAAGCTTCGGTGCCTTTGACGCTCTTTGCTGTACAAATCGAAGCCGCTTTGGTTCGATATTGTACTTCCTCATGGAACATATTATATCGCTCAGCCTTTCAGGACGCTGACACATACAAAGTCTGCCCGAAAAATTAAGGAGCTTTGAAGCGGCAAACACAATATCATCCATGGTACACGCAAGCTCATGACGCGCTATTTTATGGGACAGCTCAGGATTTACTATACCCGTTCCTGCGGCTTTATACGGAGGATTGCAGACTACAAGGTCATATGTCGAATACTGTACCTTGCCCTTTAACTCCCTCAGGTCAGAACAAAGCACCGTGAACCTGTCTTCAAGTCCGTTAAGAATAACGCTTCTGGAAAGCAGCGAACAGGCTTCCTCCTGTATATCTATTGCCGTAACGCTTTTGGGTCTGTCATCACGGCTCCATATCAGAGGAATAGCTCCGCAGCCTGTGCCAAGCTCGCAGGCGGTATCGTTTTTTCGGGGTGCAGAAAAATTCGCAAGCAGAACTGTATCAGTCCCGAAGGCATGATTTTTTGATACAATAACTTTTATACCGTTTCCCAAAGGCTCTAATTTCTCACCGTCGTTCAGTACAGCAGGTGCTTGTTCCATCATCCTCACATCCGTTCACAATTTGTTCCATAATTATAACACATTTTCCATTTTTCGTAAAGCCCGAAGCTTACTGTTATCACGGGAATATTTCTCACATCAGTCATATTTACCGCAACACAGCAAAGACCTATCTGTCTGAGGTGGAGTGACAGATAGGTCTTTGCATATGTAAATGAACAAAAGCTTGTTATAAACTTTTAAATGATCGTATCACTGCTGAGCAAAACGGCTCGTATCTGCACCATAGCTGAAAACTGCTATAGCATCAGGTCCGATAGAAGCGCCTATTATGGGTCCTATAGAACAAATATAGGTCTCAGCGTCAGGCACTTTTTGTTTAAGCATATCTTCAACAGCTAAGGCATCGTCTGTTGAGTCCGCATGGCATATCATCATGAACTTATCATTTGAATCTGCTACAGCTTCAGCAGTAAGATCAACTATCTCACGAAGAGAATTCAAACGTCCCTTTACCTTTTTTATAGGTGTGTTATCTCCCTGTGTATCCGAAATTATTATCGGCTTCACACCAAGCAGATTTCCGAAAAATGCAGATGACGCTTTTACTCTGCCTGCACGTCTCAAAGCGTCAAGACTATGTACTGTACAAAACTGATTTATATTGTTGCGCTCCGACATTATCTTGTCCGCTATTTCCTGAGCATTCATTCCCTGATCCCTGTACTTCGCCGCACGAATGGAAAGTATCCCTTCACCACAGCAGGAATTACGGGAATCAATACAATAGACCTTATTATCCGGATATTCCTTTTCAAAGCTTTTGGCAGCTACCTCTCCGGCATTTACTGAACCGGACAGCTTCAGCGAACAGCCTATATATACTATGTCATAGCCCTGTCTGAGCCAACATGGAAATTTCTCTTCAAATTCCTTTGACAGCACCTGAGTCGTGGTTATCCTCTTCCCCTTGCGCATTATATCATAGAATTCCTTAGGGCTATAGTATTCCCAGTCAAGACTGGCAGGGGTCTCCTGATCATCAAGTACAGTGTTCATTTTTACATATTCAATATCGTATCGCTCTCTGAGTTCCGATGTAAGATCGGAACAAGAGTCCGTAAAAATCTTAACCTTATTCATTGTTCCCTCCAGAATTATTTCAAGTTATTCTATAAAATATACTTTTACCTCATGTGTATATTATAATTGAATGATACCAAAATATAAATGGACATTTTTCGACTAAAATGGACATTAATACACAAAATATACCTCATGTGTGGTATAAGTAATAAATTACGAATAATTTGTATCATCATTGAGGGCAGCAAAAAAGCCGGAAATCAAAGTCCGGCTTGTGTTGTTCAGGATCAAAGTCACAGGTATTTATTTTTACATTATCATACGCCGCTTGAAAGTGTGTACAGCAAAATTGAGAAAGCTCCAAGTACCATCATAACACACAATATAAGGCTGACCACACGGATAATAGTTTTTCTTCTCTTGAACATTTTTATCAACTCCGTAAATTTTAAGTAAAAGATGTTTTCATTCCACTCCTATACTATATACCATCATGATAAAAAAATCAAGATAATACAACAAAAACACTACCGCAAAAATATCCGCATATTTTTAATTCAGCAAACAAGCCAAAGCACTCACAGACAGCTGTGCTCTAAAACCAGATCTTGTGATAAAGAACAGCACCTCATTGCAAAATCAAAATGATCACATGTCTTATTGACTGCAACATAAAATGTACGGATATAGATATGATGACCGGTAATACAAAAGAGATTCCAGAATATCATAAAGATATTGAAAAAACGAAAATCCTGCCGAACATATCGACAGGATCTTCGTTTTCGAGGCGTCACCCGGATTTGAACCGGGGAATCGGAGTTTTGCAGACTCGTGCCTTA
>CAMHOE010000023.1 GCA_946186665.1 uncultured Clostridia bacterium
CTCGGATTTCTGCCACAGAATCAAAATTGTTTCAACTTGCTATTGCAATTCGGGATAATTTTTTTATGAAAGGAAGTTATAATATGATATGCAGAAATTGCGGAATGGAAAGCAATGATACGAATGACTTTTGCCCATATTGCGGCACTCCTACGATGTTTGTCAATCCCCCTGAGCTTATCAATGCAAATCCACAGGGCGCAGTATTACCGGCTGCTCCTCCGACTGCTGTCCCGGGTGCTTTGACTGCTGCCCCGGGTGCTCCGACGGCTGTTCCCTCAGCCGGTGTAAAAACAACAAATAAGAAAACTATACTTATAATATCGATCGTTTCCGCTTTTGTCGTTCTTATTGCTGCGGCGGTAATAATTATTATATGTGTCAACGCAAACAAAAATCCCAGAGATTTTCTGATAGGCACATGGACATCCTCATCAGGCATACGCTCCTCTTCCCTGACCTTCAATCCGGACGGATCTTTTGCTTTTACAAATCCGGATAACGAAACGTATACCGGAACATACAAGATGAAAAAGATCGAGTCATTAGACAACACCGGAGAAGAAACATATTATCAGATAAACATTGATTATGGTAGTTACCGCTCAGCAGAAATGCGCTTGTACTATAGAGACTATCTGCACTACAGGGACTCGTTGACTCCCTTAACACCAACCGATGACGCCGTGATTGATGAATTATATCGTGTGGGAGATTTTTATATCTGCGAAAACAATCTCTATGTAGTAACATTTATTGAGGGTACGTTTACAACGGAAACCAAAGTCATACACCTTACAAAAATATAAATCAGAGCCATAAAATACACTCACATATGAAATAGTTTCAATTCCCTGCCACACTAAATCTATAGTGCGGCAGGTTTTTATTTATCTTTACCTGCTCAATATTCATGCTCCTTAATAAAAATTATTCTTGTGTCAGTTGTTTTTTATGATATAATTATATTATGCTTTGTTATACTCTGCACATATAATACGCAGAGTTGAAGGTGTAAAATGACGTTTTAACCGTTGGATTTATAGTTGACAGATTGAACTATAAATTCATTGTTTTGAGTGGATATGTAAACTATAATATAGGAAAGGCGTGTATGATATGAAAAATAAACTTTCGGCTTTACTTCTTGTTTTAGGCTGTATCACTATAGGCGCAACGGTGCTTTATTCAACGGATATAGGACAGACGGCTGACAGCGGAAGTAAAATAGACGGCGGAGAAGAACAGCTCCCAAAAGTGGAGGTTGTAAAAGTACAGGAAGAGGAGGACCCCCCTGCCGCTGTACAGACTATACCCGGTGATAATGTTGTGGCGGATTTCTCTGACCTGCTGAAACAAAACAGCGATACAGTCGGATGGATAACAATTCCCGACTCGGCGGTGGATTATGTTGTGGTTCAGGCTAAGGGCGATGATGAAAGAATGGCTAAGGGCGAAGACCCGTATTATCTGAATACCGACTTTTACGGCTATTCTTCAAATCTCGGAACTATTTTCATGGACTACAGAAGCACCCTCGACGGAAAGAACCTTATCCTTCATGGTCACCATATGATGAACGGCAGTATGTTCTCTTCCATAATCTATTACGACAGTCTGGATTATTATAAGGAAAGACCCGTTTTCACATTCAATACGCTTTATGGGAACAGCGAATGGAAAATCGTCTCTATCTTCAAAACCAATACCCTTGAAGAACACGGACCGTTCTTTGATTATCTTAGGGGAAGCTTCCTCAATGATTATGATTTTCTCGACTTTGTGTATCAGCTTCGTGAGCGTTCGGTCATCGACTGTCCTGTCGATTTGAACGAGAACGATACTATTGTAATGCTCTCTACCTGCGCATATGATTTCAGCAATTTCAGATGCGTTGTAGTTGCACGAAAGGTCAGGGACGGCGAGGATAATAAGGTCGACGTGTCAAAGGCAGACTATAATCCCGATACGCTTTATCCCGATGTATGGTATTATTCAAAGGGCGGCACAAAGCCGGAGGTGACTACCTTTCAGGATGCCTATAACAAGGGCAAGATAACATGGTATGACGGCGATACAAAATGGTCTGAAAAGGACGATAAAACACTTGCAAAGCTCAGAGAAAAGGCAGACAAGGAACAGAACTTTGCAAACTCAAAGATATACGCCATCAACGACATGATAAACTCTGTGGCAAATACAGAGTACAGAAACGAAGAGTATGAACAGCTTCAGGATATCATAAAGGAATACACCGACAAGATATATGACGCTGAAACATCAGAGGACATTGAAAAGCTCAAAACCGAAGGCATATCTAAGCTAAAGAAAGTAAAGACATATGCACAGTTGAGCGGGTGACCCCGCTGGACTACTTAGAACGCAGTGGGTGACCCCACCGGACGACTTAGAACGCAGCGACTTCTTATATAACCGTCCGCGTCACGCACCTAAAGGTGCGCTTTGGCTGTTTTTATAGACGTCTGTAGTTTTGCTGTTAAAAAGCCGTAATCGCGGACGCAAACCTACCCTTTCATTTAAAAGTCGTAGCGCGAATTGGGTGCGCAGGCGCCCGTAAGAAGTGCCCTTGGGGTGCTCTGCGCCGCGTCACGCACCTAAAGGTGCGCTTTGGCTGTTTTTGTAGACGTCTATAGTTATGTAGAATGCGGAAAGTGGTGCGTGACCGCACAGAAACGAGGGAATTAAAATGAAAGATTTCAGCCTGCTTTATCCGAACGATTCCGAACCCAATTACATATTACTGAGTGATGAGACGTGCAATGACTTGTCTATATCACATATCTGTGAGAAGCTTTCCGGACTTGAATTCGAGCAGAATATCATCAAAAACATAATGATAAAGATGGAAAAAGACCCAAAGGTCATCAGCTACCGCCGCGATGTGTTCGATGATATATTCCATTTTCCGAAGCTCAGAGAGCGCATGAAGGAGCTTCTTGACGAGCTTGCATATCTTAAGGATCTGGAAAAATCCGTAAAGGACGCAACAGCCGCACCTATATGGCAGCTCATAAACAGACTTCAGGAGCTTGATATTTATGTAAACTGCATTTCCGGTATCAACGAGTCGCTGACAACGCATGACATAAAGTCTGAGGGGCTTAAAGAGCTTAAAGAGTTTGTAAGCTCTGTTTATAATGAAAGCGGCTTTGAACACCTGCACGAGGATATTAAGGACCTTGTTACAGAGATAGGACGGATAAAGAGTATATCTCTCGGTGTGAACCTTGACAGTAAGCTCATGCCTGTAGAGGTGGGAATAGTCTCCCTGAATGACGAGCCGTTTTCAAGACCCGGACTGCTCAGCAAGTTTCTGGATTTCTCATCGAAAAAGAGCGAGATACACGGCGGCGCGGCATTTGACGGTATGGCAAGGATACATACAGTAGGCAAGGTGAGCGGTGAAGACCCTCTCATGTCAAACCTGAGCCGCGTCGTTACCGAAATGCTCAGCACCACAGTAAAACAGCTGAAGAACAAGCTTTCGCGATACACGAACATCAGCGGATACAGCCTTACAAAGCTCATACCGGAGCTTATCTTCTATATACGTTGGGCGGACTATTTTGAGAAGGTACAGAATGCCGGAATAGCCGTGTGCAAGCCGGAGATAATTGACCCTGCAAAGCGAGAGATGTACGCAAAGGGACTGTATAATTTCAAGCTTGCCATACAGACCGTTGACGGCAAAGGCTCTGAGATAATCAACAATGACCTTGAATTCACAAAGGAACACGGCATATATATTATGACAGGACCAAACAGAGGCGGAAAGACCACCCTGACACAGGCTGTGGGACTGCTGTTCCTGTTTGCACAGAGCGGAATATACGTTCCTGCGGAAAGCGCGGTGATAAGCCCTGTTGACTGCATATACACACATTTCCCGGCGGACGAAAACAAAACCGTAAATCTTGGCAGACTGGGCGAAGAGTCGAAGCGTATGAGCGAAATATTCGGAATGGCTACAAAAGAGAGTCTGCTTCTGTTCAATGAATCACTTGCAACGACATCGTTTGCAGAGGGTCTGTATATCGCAAAGGATGTTGTAAAGGCACTGCGCATACTTGGTGCAAGGACTATTTTCAACACACATATGCACGAGCTTGCCATGACAGCTGATGAAGTAAACGAGAATGTTGAAGGCGACATGAACGTAGCGAGTCTGATAACAGGCATACACGAAGGAAAGCGTTCCTACAAGATATTCATAGCTCCGCCTGAGGGCGTCAGCTATGCACAGGATATCGCTAAAAAGTACGGTGTCACACTCGACCAGCTGAAAAATCAAATAGAGCGTGACCGCACTGGAGCGGGTGACCCCGCTGGACGACTTTGAACGCATCAACTTTTAATAGAGCCATCCGCGTCGCGCTCCTGAGGGAGCACTTTGGCTATTATTGTAGACGTCCGTAGTTTCACAGATATCTTTAATACGACAGATAAACGCCGCTGCTTTTAATGCAGCGGCGTTTTTGCGCTATTATTGCAGACATCTGTAATTTTAATGTGGAATGTGGAAAGTGGAAAGTGGAATGAATGATGGTATGTTTTCTTACCCCAATGGCACTTCCTACGAGCGCATAATAAATAAATGAATACTGAAAACTTAAAACTTAAAAATGAATAATAGTGGTACGTTTTCGCTAAAGCGAAAACAATCATAGTAAGTGTAATAAAAACTATGACTTCATACTGTACAGGCGCATAAAGTTGAATAGGCGTAAAAACTTTGTGTTCGTAAAAAACAGCCGAAACAGCAGCCCCTTTGGGCTGCGCCGGCGGATGGAGAATAGTGTCCTGCAATTCTGCGCCGTCAATCGCGGACAGGAAAAGCTTCGGTCAGAATATCAGAGTGAGCTTTAGCGAACGAGAACGCGTATCGACAGCGGAGGCACTCCGCCGCGAATCGGGTGCGCAGGCTCTGCGCTTATTGAGATGAAGGTATTGTTTTGGGAGATTTTCCGGAGACACTCTTGTAATCATCATATTCAAATCCGAATGCACTGATGATACCTCCTGCAATAACAAACACACAGCCTGTTATTTCTCCAATAACCGCAGTTCTGCCATCCTCTGTCATTCTGAGCATCATTCTTTGTACGATGTCCTGAGTAAAATATCCTGATCCTATTGCCCACACAATAACTCCCAGTACAACACACGCTATACCTGCGATAACCGCTATGTTCAGACCTTCCTTTGTACTCTGGGTGAAATATAGAATAATCACCGCAAGTACAAGCGTTGTATAAAAACCTATATTTGCTGAAAATGTTATTCCAGTAACTCCGTCAGCTGAAAAGATATTCCCCATTATTGCTCCTGCTGCTAATGTGAAAACATTCAGCACAACGCTCATAACAGCAAAGAAATTCTGTATGGAATATTTTTTCGCAAATGCACAGGCAACCGTTATTATCATACACAATATTATCAGGAGAGGACTTACCATGCAAAAAATGTTAACAAATGATATTGCCCGTGAAGCAGACATTGATGCATCTGTTACATCTTCGCCAAAAACGCTGAGCTGAGGGTTCATTCCAGTGACATTGAGAACAACTCCACTGCCCTGAAACGTAAATGTCGGCAGTACAAAAATCAATATCGCTGCAATAACAGCAAGTATAGTGATGAAAATGGCAGATAGTGATACTGCCCCCGATGCCGCAGATGCCGCAGATGCCGCAGATGCCTGATCGGGTCCTACAGGAGCTTTAAGTGGATAGAGACATTTTTCGCAGTATTCGTGATTGTCTGAGTTTTTGGTTCCGCATTTTTTACATAGCATAGAGATCGTCCTTTCATATTAAAATATACCAAATTGGGATATATTAATTATACCGCTTTGGTATAATTTTGTCAATAGGTGGGCATTATTTTTATTAAAGGGATGATCACAAATTTTCAGATTAAAAGAATTGAGAAAGACGAAAAAGATTTCACAGGTCAGGCTCGCTATGGAACTGAATATAAATCAGAACACCATAAGCCGGTATGAAAACGAGGAACGTCAGGCTGACTATGAAATGCTGATAATACTTGGAGACTACTTCAATGTGTCAATAGATTATCTTCTCGGCAGAACAGACAATCCCGAAATAAACAAATGAATCGGCACAGCCTTAGAAAAAGGTTACAGTCAGATTGTTCATAACGTCCCCAAATATATAAAACTTATAGCAGATAATTCAAAATAATTAAAGCTTCGGCTGACAGTTTTTACGCTGTCAGCCGAAGCTTTTCTGTTCGTGTATATTTCAGTAGAATGTGTGATCAGTTATCATTAAAAAATTGTATGCCGAAAACAAACTGTACAATAGACATTAAAAGAACAAATACATAACCTGTTTCAATACCAAGTGCGTTGGAAGTATTATTGATAATATCCATTTGTCCGCTGAATACATTCATGGCAGTTACATCGTTTCCGACGGTCCATACAATAACTACCACCAGGAACATAAGGAACGGAATAGCAAGATTTGCTATCATTGTTACTAATCTTAATCCATAAAGGTTTGTAAAGCTGGATATTACCGCTCCTATCAGTGATAACAGTAAGAGTATCGCAAAAGCTTTGAATAATCCGTTTGCAGCACCCACTCTGTCACTTTGCGCTGTCACTTCACGCAGAGAATATTCCTTAACAGATATTGAATTATCAATGCTTTTAGCAAGCTCGTTGCTTTCCTTGTTTATATCATCAATATTTTTATCTGTTACTTCGCCGACTTTTCCGAGCATAGCCATGCTTTCTTCAAGAGTATTGTTCAGCTCCTCCTCTTCCGTACAGATACTCAGGAGATACGTATAGGAGCTTTTAACTGATGAGAGTAATTTATTTCTCTGTGATTTGAACTTGTTATAGTCCTTATCGTCCTTATCGTGCTTCTCGTCTTCTTCTTTATTTTTATCATTCAGTTCATTATAGTAATTCTTGAACTCAGTAAAGACTTCTGTTTTTGAATCAGCCAGATCTCCAACCTTATCAAGTGTCTTTTTGCCGTCATCAACTATGGAATTCATCTCATCCTTTGTTGCTGCCACCTGTATCTTAGAGGAAAATACAGATACTACCGCACTATAATACTCTTTAAAATCTTCGTTTAAATGTGCCGCAGTGCCTACATTTCCAACTTCAATAGTCTCTAATTCTTCATCCTCTTCACCATTTTCGTCTGAGCTTGATGCAACTACAGCGCTGCCGCCGCTATACACAGACAACGTTGCCATTGCTTTTTGTTTTTCTGCTGTTTCATTTACAAACTCTATAGATCTGGTAAAAGTAATGCTGTCGCCCGATGATTGTAATAATCCTTCTTTGCCGTACTGTAAAGTCTGTTCGTATGATTCACCACTCTCGTCTTCCTGCCTTGAGAAGAAATAAATATGTAAATTAAACATGGGCATAATAGTTACCAGTACAGCAATGGCAACACACGAAAGAGCAAATCCAATGGTGCTTATTGAAATTCCTGCGCCTCCGCCGGAAGATCTCTGTTCTTTCAGAGACGCTCCGCATTTTGAACAAACGCCTGCATTATTGCTGTTTTTTGTTCCGCATTTTTTACAAATCATCTTGTACAGCTCCTTACAACGCATAATATAAATATCTCAATTTGAGATATTTATATTATAGCAATTTGGTATATTTTTGTCAAGAGGTGAGTAAAAATTTTTAGATTAAAAGAACTAAGGAAGCAGCGGCATATATCTCAGATAAAGCTGTCTATGGAACTCAATATTGCACAGAATACGCTGAGTCAATATGAAACGGGGATACGCGAGCCGGACTTCCATACTTTATTAGCAATAGCTGATTATTTTAATGTTTCTTTGGATTATCTTTTTGCACGGACAGATAATCCTGAAATAAACAAATGAATATTTGGGATACTAATCAAATGCTCTGACTATTCGCTATTTTTTTCCAAAGGTGCCGGTCTATACTGAACTCCCTCTATAACAAAAAAAGAAAAAGCTATATAGAGAATTTATGAAATGACCGGCACCAAACTAAAACATACATTATTCCGATTTTGCACAAATGGCACTTACTCCGGACATCGCCTTTAATTCCACTTTCCACATTCCACATTTATTATAAGTCTTGTATTTTAAAAAAAACGTGTTATAATAATACTATAAATTTTTAGGCACGGAAGCTGACCTCCTGTTACAGCCAAAGCCGTAACGCGAATCGGGAACGGCGGCTCGCCGGCGCAGAAAGGGATTGTTAATATGGCACAGATTACAAAAGATACTATAATCGGAGATATACTTGATATCGACGAAACAACCGCACCGATATTTCTTTCCATCGGTATGCACTGTCTCGGCTGCCCTGCTTCAAGGGGAGAAACAGTAGAACAGGCTTGCGCTGTTCACGGCGTTGACGCTGACGAACTTGTTAAAATGGTCAACGAACACATTAAGGATAAATAGTGCGTGACCGCACAGGACGACTTAACAACGTATCCGCTTCTGATAGAGCCGTCCGCGTCGCGCTCCTGAGGGAGCGCTTTGGCTATTATTGTAGACGTCTACAGCTTTCGTTGCAAAACATGGTGTATGCTAATGGCGCATTGCTAATTGCTAATTTATTAAAGCACTTAGGCTTTCGGCTTTGATATATCTTATCATAGCCGGAAGCATTTGTTTATGTGCGTGACCGCACATTGCACATTGCACATTTTTATAAAGGGTCTTGATACAATGGAACAGAAAAAAATCAAAGTCGCGGAAACTGAACCGCCTGTTACAGCCAACGCTGTAACGCGAATCGGGACCGGCGGCTCGCCGGTGCGAATCGGGAGCGCAGGCTCTGCGCCGATCGATAACAGGATTGCACTTTGTGCGTCGTTTGTGCGTGAGGGTACAAAGCTTGCGGATGTCGGCACAGACCATGCCTACCTTCCGATAAAGCTTGCATTGGACGGATATATACAGAGCGCAGTGGCTTGCGATGTCCGTGTGGGTCCCCTTGAAAACGCTAAGAACAATATTATACGCTACGGAGTAGAAAATATTGTAAAGACAAGGCTTTCGGACGGACTGGATGAAATAGCTCCGGATGAAGCTTACGATATAGTTATGGCAGGTATGGGCGGTGAGCTTATCGCTGAAATAATAAATCGTACAAAATGGCTGTATGATAACAGATACAGACTTATACTACAGCCTATGACCCGTGCTGAGATACTCAGACCATTTCTGCTTGAAAACGGATTTAATATCGAAAAGGAAAAAGCCTGCATATCCGGCAGAAAATCCTATTCCGTCATGCAGTGCAGTTATGACGGACAAAAACGCTCCTGCGATGTCCGGACACAATATATCGGACTTCTTGCCGGCGACAGTTCTGAAGAAGCCGGACGCTATATCGCTTCGGTAACTGCAAAGCTGAAAAGAAAGATAAACGGTCTGCAAAAGTCCGGACAGGATAAGGAAGCGGAAATGTTCTCCGACATCCTCAGAGAAATAAGTAGGTGATAATATGATAAGTGCAAAAGAAATATACGATTTCATAGACAGCTTTGCGCCGTTTGAATCTGCTATGGGCTTTGATAATGTGGGTATACTTATCGGTGATAAAAACGCTTCCGCTGACAGGGTGCTTACAGCTCTGGATGTCAGTGCGGAAGTGATAAATGAAGCTGTGGAAAAAGGCGCAGGTATTGTTGTTACACATCATCCGGTGATATTCAAGCCGCTGAAAAGCATAGATACAAACAGTATACCCTATCTCGCGGCAAAGCATGGCATTACAATAATATCTGCACATACAAATCTTGATATCGCTCCGGGCGGCGTCAATGATACACTGGCAGAAAGTATCGGTGTACATACGGAGGAACGCTTCTGTGATGAATGTGCATTGGTGGGAAATATACCGGAAGAGACTGATTGCAGAGGACTTGCGTATATGTTGATGGAAAAGCTCGGACTTGCAGGACTGCGCTATGCCGACAATAACAAAATGATAAAGCGTGTTGTAGTCTCATGCGGTGCAGGCGGCGATAACATCACCCTTGCAAAGGACATCGGCGCAGACGCTGTAATAACCGGCGAGATAAAACACAACTATATAATGTACGGCAATGATAATGATATCGCTGTATTTGATATAGGACATTTCGGTTCGGAGGGACTTATCATACCTGTGCTTACAGAAAGGCTCAGGGAGAGATTTCCTGATACAGAATTTATAAGAGCCGCCTCAGATACGGACGGAGTAAAATATATAAGTAAGGAACAGATGTAATACTATGGCACTGGACGGAGCATTTTTAAGACATGTAAAAAAGGAACTTGAAGAAAGCATTATAAACTGCAAGGTAGATAAGATATATCAGCCGTCACGGGACGAGCTTATACTTACAATGCGCTCACGGGAGGGTGCAAAAAAACTGCTGATATCCGCAAGGGCAAACAGTCCCAGAATAAACATTACCTCATCAACTCCCGAAAATCCCAAAACACCGCCTATGCTCTGTATGCTTCTGCGAAAAAGGCTTTCCGGAGCAAGGCTCAGGGATATACGTCAGATAGATCTGGAAAGACTTTTGCTTCTGGACTTCGAGGGCACTAACGAGCTTGGCGACACTGTAATGATGACTCTTGCGGTGGAAATAATGGGACAGTACAGCAATATCGTATTCATTGACGGTGAGGGCGTGATAATAGATGCGGTAAAGCGTGTGGACGTTACCATGTCATCTCAGAGACTCATACTGCCGGGAATGAAATACGAAATGCCCCCAAAACAGGATAAGCTTTGTGTACTTGAAAATGACGCAGATGATATCATCAAAGCCGTACAGGCTCTGCCTAAGAATACACTGCTTTCAAAGGCACTGCTTTCAGTAATACAAGGCGTCTCCCCTATTATCTGCCGTGAGCTTGAATATCTTACGGGACGGGGCAGGGATGTGTTCTCGCAGGAGCTGGATGAGGAGCTTATAACAAGACTCAGATTTTTCCTGAAAAGAATGATTTCCGCCATACGTGAACAGAGCGGAGAACCTTACATTATAATTGACCCTGCAAAGAAGCCTATAGACTTCACATTCATGGACATACAGCAATACGGAAGCGGCAGAGCTTTCAAAGAGTGCGGAAGCTTCTGTGAACTTCTGGACAGGTATTATTCAAGGCGTGACGCAATGGAGACTATACGTCAGCGGAGCGAGGACCTCAACAAGCTTATGAATAATGCCGCATCCCGTCTGATAAAGAAGATATACATTCAGAAGGACGAGCTTGCCGCCTGTGCAGACCGTGAGCATTACAGGATATGCGGCGATATCATACAGGCAAATCTGTATCGCATTAAAAAGGGCGACTCTCAGCTTGTGGCTGAAAATTTCTACGATAATATGTCAGAGATAACGATCCCCCTTGAGCCTGCGCTCTCAGCCGCCGCAAATTCCCAGAGATACTACAAAAGCTATCAAAAAGCCAAAAATGCCGAGCAGGTGCTTAAAATACAAATTCAAAAAGCCGAAGAGGAGCTTGACTATGTATCCTCAGTTCTGGACAGTCTTTCAAGAGCCGAAAGCGTCCGTGAGCTGAACGAGATACGCACGGAGCTTAGCGAACAGGGCTATATCCGTTCAAGGGGCAAAAAGCAAAAGTCTGAAGCCGCTCTCCCCCCTCTGGAGTTTACATCACCCACAGGTTTCCGCATACTTGTGGGCAGAAACAACAAACAGAACGACAGGCTCACGCTTAAGCAATCGGACAAAAACGACATATGGTTTCACACAAAGGACATTCCCGGTTCCCACACGGTAATAGTTACAGGCGGCAAGGAGCCTGATGAGGCCACTATACTGTTTGCGGCGTCACTTGCCGCATATCACAGTAAGGCAAGAGAAGCCGGAAAGGTTCCTGTGGACTACACGAAAATACGCTATGTCAGCAAGCCGCAGGGCAGCAAGCCCGGCATGGTCATTTACGTGAATCAAAAGACACTTTTCGTTGAGCCGTACAGAGCAGAATAACGTATAATGTGATCACATAACAAATATTTAAAACAAACGGTATATCAGTTATACAGGGCTGATATACCGCTTTTTGTGCAGGTTATCATAATAAAATACATTTTCATAAAAAGTGAAGACAAACAAAAATCACTGAGAATTTTATTCATATATACAAAATTATTTTCAACTTATTGACAGAAATTATATATGTATATATAATCATATTAATATATTTTACTTAAAGGAGTGAGCAGTAATGAAATCAAAAAAAATGCTGTCTATGTTCGTGGTGTTTGCCATTATACTCGCAGTTGTAAGTGCAGGCTCAGTAAATGTAGAAGCAAATACAATCGCAGGCACTAAGAGGTGTATCACATCTGAGAATGAGTATATTAAGCTGTCGGTTGACGAAATGGGAGCATATACTCTTGGTACGACCGGAGAAGGTATTTTTCAACATGATATTGTTAACAAAGCCATGTTGTATGGATTTCCTGATACACCCGGAACATCGACCACATCTATCCATGTAGATGGTGAATCTGTTAATTACGGTTTTGAAATATTGCAAACTGATCCGTATTTTAATGAGGATGGAACTGTCAACACATCAGTACTTGTGTTTAACGATATTCAGGTCACACAGATACTATCTTTTGTTCAAGGACCGGCAACAGGCAGAGAGGACGCAATTCAAATAAAATATGAACTTACAAATATAGGAGAAATTTCTCATAATGTCGGTTTGGTTATCAAGCTTGACACAATGCTTGACAAGAATGACGGTTCGCTGTTCAGAATTAATACAGCTAAAATTGAACGTGAAACCGAATATTCAGGTGAGGATATACCCGAAAACTGGTATTCATTGAGTGATATTGAATCAAATTTTTTTGATTCTTATGGACAATTAAATAATGGTATAGATCCACCTCCGGATAAAGTTCAGTTTGCAGATTGGAGACATCTTACACTTGATAAACTTAATTATGAGGTTGATGAAGATTTTCCGATAGGAGACAGTGCTGTCAATATTATCTGGAATGAAGAAGTACTAAATCCCGGCGAAACAAAAGTGTGTTCTACAATTTACGGTTTAAGTGTATCAACAAAAGACTTGGTGCCGCCCCTTGCTGTCAGCTTAAACGCTGATTCAATAGTTCATCCTATTGGAATTAACTATGAATACAATTTATTGACTTATGATTTTTTTAATGTTACATGCAGATATAAGAATATTTCGGGAAGGGATGGCAGCAGCACAGTCACAGCAGAAAACGTATTTATAGAATTGATTTTGCCTGAATATATGTATATAGAAGCCGGAGATGAAAGTTTAACAAAATATTATCGTTTTACCCCTGAGCAAACAGGTGAATTAAATTGGGAAATAGCGGTTTCCGAATATATTGAACCGGGTGATTATCCGATAACTATTGTCTGTGGTGCAGATAATTGGGAGACAAAAACCGTAACAAGATATGTAACTATATCCGGTAGTTATGTAGATAATACAATATACTCAGAAGAAGACAGATTTCAATTCCATAATAGAACGGAGGATTTTTTTGACGAGTCTGAATCAAAATATGTTTACAATCTTTCAGATGAATACTACGATTTTCTAATAAAAGATATGAACGAGGATGTAGCACATTGTATAGATAAACAAATAGATTGCACATGGGAAGGCTCTTGTTATGGGATGAGTGCTGTGACTTCATTGGCGAAGATCGGATATATTCACCCTTCATTCTGGCAAAGTGATGCTGTAAACTTGCATGACCTGAATGCGCCTAAAATAAGCAAACAATCCGAAGATTTGGTCAATTTCTATTTTCTGACACAATATCTGCCGGATATAATTGAATTACACCTAACTTACGAATCAATGGTAACTATAAAACCAGACAAATCCGCAGAAGCATCAATGACTGGTGAAGAACGAGCAAAAAGTGAAAAAGATCGAGCAGAACTTGAAAAAGAATTAAGGAAAGAACAACAAAGTACACTGCTGAAAAAATTAGTCAAGGAATCAGGTAAAGTCAAAGATGGTGGTATGCCGGTAGTATTGTCAATAAATTTTGTTGATGACAAATTGTTTTCAATAGGTCATGCAGTGGTTGCCTTTGACGTAAATAAAGATATGGGTGGTTATGACGTAGGGGATGAGAACACCTATATATATCAGGTTGCAATATACGATTCATCAGAAGATGATCTGCAATATATATATATAAATGAAGATTATACTGAATGGTTCTATACTGCAATGTACACAAAACCTATATCTGAATATGACGAAAACACATTAACAATTAAGCATGATAATAAATATATAACAGATGCAATGTGTGATATTGGCACAATTGATATTAAGAATCCCGAAACAATGGAAGACAGGACAATACAAAAGAGATACAATAGAAACTTCATGGACGTTATTAATTTAGCAAGTATGAGAATAACATTTGCAGATGGAACTTACTTCAATTCCTACCCCTCAATAACAAAACTATCAGCAAGCTCACCAGAGAGCAAGCCCTACCTCAGACATCAAATCAGTCTTCTTCCTGAGGATGAGGAAGTGTTTACTGTAACTCCACAGGACGAAAGTACGGAAATAAATGCTTATATGGTTCTTGACGGTTATTTTTTGGATGTTGTAACAAAATACGCCGAGTCAGCTGTTTATGATAAATCGGGAAGTGTATCTTTATTTGGCAACAAAGGCGAATATGATCTGGAGTTAAGTTTTAATAAAGGCGAAGGTAAAGGTGATTTATACTGGCATTCTGT
Source organism: uncultured Clostridia bacterium (assembly GCA_946186665.1). Taxonomy (GTDB): domain Bacteria; phylum Bacillota; class Clostridia; order Oscillospirales; family Acutalibacteraceae; genus UBA1213. The sequence continues at coordinate 14,814 of CAMHOE010000023.1, forward strand.
GCATGTAAATGGTTCGGATGCGAATGAAGCCACTTTGAAAATGGCACAACATGGTATGATTTTTTACTGTGACAATATGCATGATATAACCATATTTGCTAAGGATGCAGGTCGTTATGCAGAAAAACTGTACGCCACCTTTTCCACAGATTATGACAGCGTAAATATAAGAAATCTTGATAGGGACACATTCGGCGTCTACATAGACAGTGACAATGACGGCGAATACGAAACGCTGATAGCTGACAGCAACGGCACAGACTACGGCACCTATGAAAAACCTGAGGATGAAGAACCAACTCCATCCGAACCGGAAAGCAGTACACCCACAAGCGCACCTGCCGATGAAACAAGCAAGGATGAAAGAAGAGATGAAAACAAAACAGAAACTGCATCCGACACCTCTGCAATGGAAACAAGCGATGACAAAGACAGCAGTAAAACCGAAACATCATACGAAGCTGAAAGCAACAGTGACATTTCCACCAGTGAATACGAAACCAAGATCATAAGCGGTGCTGAAAGCGGCAGTATAGATAAAATCTCAGACCCGCAAAACAGCAACATTGACGAAACCGAAAGTGACACTGCCTCATCACAAAAAATCGATAGTACAAATAATGGTGCAATCAATAAGGACGGTTCCCCACTGTTTACAGGAGAAAACAGCATACTGTTTATAACAGTTCTTGCTGTATGTTTGATTACGTCTGGTGTTTTGGTCACAATTAAACTTTCAAGGCGCAGTAAATAAATATGAAATAAAAGGAGCGAGGAATATGAAAAAGAGAATAGTATCAAGATTATCGTTTTTTTGTATTCTGACTTTAATGTTCATATTTTGCTGTAGTATAAATGTTTTGGCTATGGAAAGCTCACCAGAAAGCAAGCCTTACCTCAGACATCAAATCAGTCTTCTTCCTGAGGATCAGGAAGTGTTTACTGTAACTCCACAGAACGGAAGTACAGAAATAGACGGTTGTATGGTTCTTGATGGATATTACCTAGAAGTTGTCACTAATAATGCAAAATCGGCTGTTTATGATAAATCGGGAAAAATTTCTATTTTTGATAATATTGGTGAGTATTACCTGAAACTGGGTTTTATTGAAGGTAAGGGCAACCTGAATTGGTGTTCTGTAAAAGCAATTGGTTCGGACGCAAAAGAAGCTACTTTAGAAATGGCTCCACAAGGTATGATACTCACCAGTGAGAATTTGCATAATATAACATTGGAAGTTGGTGACCCATTTGAAGAAAAACTGTACGCAACCTTTTCCACAGATTATGACAGCGTAAATATAAGAAATCTTGATAGGGACACATTCGGCGTCTACATAGACAGTGACAATGACGGCGAATACGAAACGCTGATAGCTGACAGCAACGGCACAGACTACGGCACCTATGAAAAACCTGAGGATGAAGAACCAACTCCATCCGAACCGGAAAGCAGTACACCCACAAGCGCACCTGCCGATGAAACAAGCAGGGATGAAAGCAGAGACGAAAGCAAAACAGAAATTATAGCTGAAACCTCTGACAAAGAAACAAGCGATGACAAAGACAGCAGTAAAACCGAAGCATCATACGAAGCCGAAAGCAACAGTGACATTTCCACCGGTGACCACGAAACCAAGATCATAAGCGGTGCTGAAAGCGGCAGTATAGATAGAACCTCAGACCCGCAAAACAGCAACATTGACGAAACCGAAAGTGACACTGCCCCGTCACAAAAAATCGATGGTACAAATAATAGTACAATAAGTGAGGACAATTCCCCACTGTTTACGGGAGAAAACAGCATACTGTTTATAACAGTTCTTGCGGTATGTGTAACTACCGCCGCTGTCTTACTGATCGTAAGTCTTTCAAAGCGCAGAAGAAAAGACTGATCAATGACCAGACTTTGAAATAAAGCCAAAAAACAGGCGTATTATCTTTCCGGATAATACGCCTGTTATCGTTTTAACATAGCTAATAATATATCTTCATTTTTGTTTAGTTCCGAATTTCTGCCGCTGAGTTCTGTTCAGAGAACGTGCCTTTGGTTTTGGCGCGGATACCTTTGACCTTGCAAGAAGCTTTTCATGCTCGTTCTTAGCTGTGAGCTTGCTGTAATAATTGCGTATGCTTTTCATTTCTGCAAGCTCTAATTCACGCCATTTTCCGGGCTGTAACATCCCAAGCTTTATTGGGCCTATAGCTATCCTTTTTAGTCTCGCTACTTCAAGTCCGACAGCTTCACACATTTTTCTTATTTGACGGTTCCTGCCCTCTTCAAGTACTATTTCAAGTACAGTCCTCTCTTTTTCACTCTTTACCACACGTACAGCCGCCGGCATGGACTTTCTGCCCTCTATCACAACGCCCGTTGTAAGCGCAGTAAGCTGTTCTTCGTTTATATGCGGATGTACCGTGACTCTGTATGTTTTCGGAAAATGCGTTGACGGGTGACTTATCATATTTGCAAATTCACCGTCATTTGTCATGAACAGAAGTCCTTCCGAGTCTCTATCCAGTCTGCCGACAGGAAACAACCTTGCAGGTATCTCGTCTACAAGCTCGGCTACACATTTCCTGCCGCCCTCATCATTCATTGTTGTGATAAAGCCTCTTGGTTTATGCAGCATTATATAATACTTCTTTGCATCTTTCCTGAGGGTTATCTCCCTGCCTGCTACAATGATCTTGTCCTTATATGGGTCTGCCTTATCGCCAAGCTTTACCCTCTTGCCGTTTACGCTGACTGCGCCCCTTTCAATAAGCTCCTCTGCTTTTCTCCGTGAAGCGATACCTGCATCGGCAATTATCTTTTGTACTCTGATTTTTTCCTTGCTATCCATTTTTCCTCCGAACCCCAAATATCAACTGTATATCAACTGTTTTCCGTCTGCATATCAACACACTCTTTTACTCTGAGCTTTGCATAGGCTATTTCCCTGCCGCCGAGATAATAGCGCGCCTCTCCGACGATCTTATCCTTTTCAACGGGAGCATATACAAAATGCGGCATATACACCCTTTGAACTATTTTGTCACGGCTATCATCCAATATATGCACTCTGCACTCACGGGTCGCACAAACATCAGCGAAGTCACTCTCTCCGCCCACCACAGGCAATTCTATAATATTGCTCTCACCCGACAGTGAGACTTCCGAAAGAGCTGAAAACCCATAGTCATACAATGTCTGATGGTCGTTCCAGTCGTCTCTGTCGTTCAGGGTCACGGCAATAAGCCTGACACCATCTCTTTCTGAACATGACGTAAGCGTCCTGCCTGCTTTCTGTGTATAGCCTGTCTTTATCCCGATACAGCCCTCGTACAGTGACAAAAGCTTGTTGTGGTTCACGCAGGTCTGCTTCTTGCCCTCAGGATGAACATATGAAACAACAGCTGTTTTCTCAGACACGATCTCTGCAAAGCTTTGCATATTCATCGCATAGCAGCACAGCACAGCCATATCCCGTGCAGTGGAATAATGCTCGTCATCGTCAAGTCCGGACGGTGTGACGAAATGAGTATTTGTCATACCCAGTTCTTTCGCCTTTGCGTTCATCATATCGGCGAATTTTTCCTTACTGCCTGCAATGCCTATAGCTGCGGCATTTGCGGCGTCATTCCCCGACACGATCATCATGCCCTTTACAAGCTCCGAAAGCTTCAATACATCCCCTGTCTGCAAATAAAGGCTTGAACCCTCCGCCTGCATATCCTGAGTGAACTCTATTTCAATATCCTCATACTCTGCCGCTTCAAGTGCGACCACAGCGGTCATTATTTTTGTAATGCTTGCAATTGCCCTTTTCTCATCTGCATTTTTTTCAAACAGAGTTTCGCCGCTGTATGCAGAAACAAGTATTGCCGCTTCTGCACTCACCGACACTCCTGCTCCGTTTACACCCAAAGGAAACCCCGAAATGACCATCATAAAAGCAACCGCAACAGAAATTATTTTCTCCACCACAAACCACCTGCCCTATCCGCTATACAGAAATATATGCAAAAGCAAGCAGTATTATTAGTGGTTAGTGGTTAGTAATTAGCTCAAAGCTGCTGACATCTCCACTTTCTTCATACAGAGGCACTGTTTGTGACGAGCCGCTGTAATTATACAGCAGGGTCATCCAGACCGGTTTCTGTTATTTCCGGCTCAGAGGGAGTCTCTTCCTTATCATCCTTCTTAAAGATACTGAGTATCTTATCGAGTATCTCCGGAACAAGACCGACAGCTCTGTCCTGAGAGTCCTTAAAGTCAGTAACATTCAGGAGCTTAACATCGTCTTTAGTGACAGCGATAAAAGCGATAGGCGTAATAGTTACACCTGCGCCCGAACCGCCGCCGAAGAGATTTTTATTTTCCGCCTTTTTAGGGTTAAACTCAGAACCGCCGGAAGCGAAGCCGTACATAACCTTAGAGATAGGTATAACGGTAGTACCGTTAGGTGTATTTATAGGGGTACCCACCACTGTATTTACATCCACCATTTGTTTAATTTTATCAAGAGTTGTGCCCATAAGACCTTCTATCGGACGATCACTCATTTCAAACACCTTCTTATAAAAATTTTTAAAATCAGCTTCTCACTTCAAGCCGAAGCATCTGCATTAATTATACTACATACCTGCCGAATTTTCTATAGTTCTCTGTAAGTTTTCAGTATTCATTTATTTTTAATTCCACTTTCCACTTTCCACATTACACATTTTTATATTATAGTTCTCTGTAAATTTTCAGTGATCTGAAAAGTGCGCTCAGTAATGCGCTCAGGAGAAATACCGGAAGTATCCTGAACTTAAGTACAAAGTAAACCTCTGTATCTGTTTTGGTGAAAACCGGATAGATATTCTCTCTATGCCTGCATTTCTTTACATTCTGCTCAATTATAGATATAAGCGGAAATACCGCAGAACACACATAGCCGTAGTTCATGGCTGTCTGTGCGGCATCCTCACTGGCTATCGCAAGCTCAAGATCCATTTTATAAATGACAAGGTGACTTGTTATCTTCTTTACGGTTGACGTCACTATTCCGGCAAGCTCCTTCAAAAGCTCTATTATCCCATCGAAGCCCTTAGATTTTATCCTTGAAAACAGGGAAGGCTTTTTCTCCTCTTCGGTCTGCTCTGCCTTATCCTTGTTCTTTTCGGCTTTTTTTCGTTTTTTCTCTTCTTTCTTCCTCTGCTTCTCAGCTTTTTTTCGTGCCTTTTCAGGATCCTCCTCTTCACTTCCTGCAAGGGGTATCCTTATCAGCGGAAAGAAATATCCTGCGCTCAGCTTAAGCTCGTCATCAAAGCTGATTTTGACTGCTACCGGACAAAACAGCAAAAGAAGTATAAGAATTATTATGATCCCAAGTATCAGTAAAAACACTCTCATATCAATTCACCTGTTCTGTACCGTCCTCTTCTTTTGTATCGCCTTCGCTGTCTGAGCTTTCATTTTCCTCATCATTTGGCAGGGGCGGCAGTTCTTCTATTGAAGAGATATTGAAGCACCTCAGAAAATGCTCTGTCGTGCCGTATACAAGCGGACGTCCCGGAAGTTCCAGACGACCCTTTTCTTCTATCAGCTGCCGCGATACAAGGCTCGATACCACTCCCGAACAATCCACACCTCTCACCTGCTCTATAAAAGCTTTTGTAACAGGCTGGTTATATGCTATCACCGCAAGGACTTCTGATGCCGCCTGTGACAGCGGTGTATTGCGCCTGAGATCCATAACTGTACGTATCACACCTGAATATTCCTCAACACTGCACATCTGATAGCTTTTATTCAGACGCACTATGCGTATACCTCTTTTATCCCTTGCGTATTCATCCGCAAGCTCACTGCAAATTGCTTCCGCCTCAGAGGTCTTTATTTCCAGTGCCTGAGCGATTCTCTCAGCTTCTACGGGTGTACCGCAGGCGAATATCACAGCTTCTACCGCACTTTTCAGTTTTCCTCTTTCCAATGCTTTCCACCACCGCTTATCAATTTCAGTTCCTGCTGTTCCCCATCACCGTCAATACGCACCCGCTTACCCTTGATAAGCTCCAGTATTGCAAGAAAAGTAGCCACAAGCTCGCTTTTGTCAGAAGCGTCATCAAACATCGAAGAGTATTTCTTCGACTTTCCGCCCCACAGCTTTTTCATAACACCGATTATCTTGGAGCTTACAGAAACTATCCTGCGTGTAACGATACCCGAAAACGCCTCTTTCGTGGGCGGAATCTTTGCTTTGCCCCTGCCGACTGCGGCAAGGTAAGCGCTGACAAGATATTCAGGCTCATGGCTGCGCTTGTAGGTCATATCTGCCTTTATCTTCGCAGGCTCTCTGCAAAAACTGTCGAAGCTTATTTTCCGGCTGAGCATCTGCGCCACACGCTTACATTTCTGATATTCTATCAGCTGTCCGGAAAGCTCCTTGCGCATTTCCTCGCCTTCCTCATACTTTGGCAGAAGCATCGCGGATTTTATCTGAACGAGCCTTGATGCCATAGCAAGAAATTCTCCGGAAACATCCAGATCCTGCTGCTGCATAATATCTATCTGCTGCATATACTGCTCTAAAAGCTCGGATATCTGAATGTCATAAATATTCAATTTGTTTTTTTCTATAAGGTGCAGCAGAAGGTCAAGAGGACCCTCAAACACATCAAGCTTATATGATAATTTTTCCATTCAGACTCACCCCGTACAAAGCAAACAAGCTCTCATTTTACCATGCCCATGAAAAAGGCAGTGCTGTGAGCCAGTCAATGCCGCTGCACAAAAAGTTCTGTACCGGCAGAAGAAATCTTGTTCCGCCCATAAACAGCAGCACAAACAATGCCATAGAAATATACATTTCATACTGATATATCTTATTGATAGTCTTGTACGACAAAAATGCCATCAGTATCTTTGAGCCATCCAGCGGCGGTATAGGCACAAGGTTAAACACAGCAAGACAGATATTGAGCCATTCAAGATAATAGAAAAACATATACACATAATACATCACGGGGTTATTGATAGACAACAGCAAAATATATCCATTAGCACCCGTGACCGTAAAAATAAGATTGCATACAAGTCCTGCAACAATAGCTGCCAAAAGGTTAGACACAGGACCTGCAAGTGCCGATATCGCCATACCGACCTTTGGTTTTTTGAAATTATTGGCATTTATCGGAACGGGCTTTGCCCAGCCGAAGCCTATTATCAGCATGGATAATGCACCCACATAGTCTATATGAGCCATAGGGTTAAGGGTAAGTCTGCCCATATTTTTAGCTGTTTTGTCGCCCAGCTTATAAGCGACAAAACCATGCGCGCACTCATGCAGAGGGTTTATCAGGAATATTACCATCAGCACAGAGAGTATATAGACGATAACATTAAAAATATTAAAATTGCCTGATCTTATCAAGCTCAGAAGCACAGCTCATTCCACCTTTCTGTAAAGTCAGCCGTCAGACACATAAATAAAAATAAACGAGATCCTGCGTTATGAATTGCAGGATCCCGCAGTTTTTACCGCAATCAGTCCTTATCGGAAGCTTCCTCATCCTTGCTGTCGCTTACATCATCAAGCTCATCCTCTTCGTAATCGAAAGCAAGAGTTTCGCCGCAGTTAGGGCAGGTCATACCGCCCTCGCTGAGATCGTCCTCATCAAGACCTATAGTTGTATTGCAGGTCGGACAAGTCACTTCATAAGCTGCATCCTCATCACCGCAAAGTCCGCAGCCGGAGCAATCATCGTCATCATAATCATCATAGAGATCCTCGCCTAAAAGATCTTCTACACCTGCAAGATCGTCGTCAAGTGCATCTATCTGGTCGCAAACATCATCATAGCACTGTTCAAGATTGCAAAGCTCCTCTGCCATTTCGTTGACAAGCTCTACAAGTGCTTTGATGACCTTAGTCTGCTTATCCTTTGGGTCAAGCTCCAGACCATCCACCAAACCTTTGATATATGATGCCTTTTCGGTCATTTTCATTTAGTCGCCCTCCGTAGTAAAAAAGTCAGAGACTCAGGCTCTGGACATATACTCGCCTGTTCTTGTATCTATCTGGATCTGGTCGCCCTCGTTTATAAAGAGCGGCACCTTGATCTCTGCGCCTGTTTCAAGAGTTGCAGGCTTAGTTACGTTTGTAGCCGTATCGCCCTTGAAGCCGGGATCAGTCTGTGTAACGGTAAGAACAACGAAGTTAGGCGGCTCAACACCAAAAACGCTGCCCTTATATGAAAGGATCTTACATTCCGTATTCTCCTTAACGAACTTGAAGTTATCGCCCAGCACATCTGCGCTTATCGGGATCTGCTCGTAGGTTTCCATATCCATGAAGTAGTAAAGGCTGTCATCGTTATAGAGATATTCCATATCCTTTCTCTCGATGAAAGCTGTAGGATACTTATCGTTAGGGTTAAAGGTTTTTTCAACTACTGCACCTGTGATAACGTTCTTGATCTTTGTACGCACGAAAGCTGCGCCCTTACCGGGTTTTACGTGCTGGAACTCGATAATGGTAACTACCTGTCCATCCATATCGAAGGTAACGCCGTTTCTGAAATCGCCTGCTGTGATCATAAAAAAGTCCTCCTGTCCGGGAATTTGTTTTCTTTCCTGGGGAGCAGCATCCGCCGGGACAAAACTATCCATCCTGCCGAAGCACCCCATTTAATTATCTATCGGGTAGAGTCTGAAACATTCAGATTTCTACACGCTCACCCTATTATACTATACCAAAACCAAAATTGCAAGAATTAATCGTGAAATTTATTCATCCTTTTCAACTTTATGCGCTTGTACAGTATAAAGTAATAGTTTTTATCATACTTACTATAATTCATTTTTGTACCCCAAGGGCACTTCCTTCGGGCGCCTATCAAAAATGTACCACTATTATTCATTATTCAGTCTTAAGTCTTCAGTATTCATTTATTTATAGCTCTATCAGCTCTCTGGGAAGGGCTGCAAGGTCAATGCAGCCGTCCGCTGTTACTACAGCCATGTCCTCTATTCTTACGCCGCATTTTCCGGGAATGTATATGCCCGGCTCCACTGTGATGACCATTCCGCTGCGCAGAACAAAATCGCTTTCCGGTGACACTGACGGGGCTTCGTGAATTTCAAGTCCCACACCGTGTCCTGTTGAATGTCCGAAGCATCCTTCATAGCCTGCGCTGTAGATATAGCTTCTTGCGGCTTCATCCACAAAACCGCAGGTCACACCCTCTTTTACGGCTGACAATGCGTTTTTCTGCGCCTGAAATACAGTTTCGTATATGCGTTTCTGGGTACTGTCTGTCTTGCCGAGAGCTACAGTCCTTGTCATGTCGCTGTGGTATCCGTCTGATGTCGCGCCGATATCGAAGAGTATGAAGTCGCCGTTTTTCACCTTGCTGTCTCCCGGAACGCCATGCGGCATAGATGTCCTCGCTCCTGTAAGAACGATAAGGTCAAAGGATACTCCGTCCGCTCCGGCTCTTCTCATCCGGAACTCCAGATCAAGCGCAAGCTCCCTTTCGCTGACACCTTCTTTGATAAGCTTTATTGTTTCGCAGAAAGCATTTTCTGTGAGCCGCTGAGCCTTGCGTATTTTTTCTATCTCTTCTGCGGTCTTTGTTATCCTCATCTTGCCGATGATGTTGTCAAGCTCATCACTGCATACTGCTTCGGCTCCTGCCTGCTTTATGTAATTTTCTATTACAGCGGCGGAGTTCAGTGTAAACGCAGAGCCTTCCAGCATAACGCTCTTTATGCTGTTCTGTGAAATAAGCCCGGTAAGTGTTTCAGACAGTTTTCTGAAAGGCACAACGGTACAATTCTTTGACTGTGCCTTTGCAGCCTCTTCATAGCGTGAGTCCACAAGAAGATAAGACTCCTTATGCGTCACAAGAAGATATCCGAGAGACGACACAAAATCCGTAAAATATCTTCTGTTCTCGTTTGATATTATCAAAGCCGCATCCGCCCTGCCGGAAAGCAGAAGCGAAAGTGTAGAAAGCCGGTTTTCCATAGCATGACCTCCTTTAGAGTGCAGAGCCTCCTCAGAGCATTTCAGCAAGTGCAGTAAGTCCGAGATAATAGCTCAGCTTTCCGAAGCCTGCGACAGAACCTGCACAAACCGCTGAAATAACAGACTCGTGCCTGAACTGTTCACGGGCATATATATTTGACATATGTGTTTCAATAGTAGGTATCTGTACAGCTTCAATGGCATCTCTCAGGGCATAGCTGTAATGTGTCAGCGCACCGGCATTTATCATTATACCGTCTTTTTCGCCGTATGCAGAGTGAAGCTTGTCGATAATATCCCCCTCATGATTGGACTGATATATCTCCAGCTCCAGACCCAATTCATCTGCCCATTTCTTTACCTGTTCGTTAATGCTTTCAGCTGTTTCTGTTCCGTAAACGTGCCTGTCACGTATACCCACCATATTGAGGTTGGGTCCCAGTATAAAAAGTATTTTTTTCATGCGTACCCTCCGCTTTATAAAATGTGGAATGTGGAAAGTGGAATGTGGAATTAGTTGTGGACTCAAGCTTTGCAGTGTTCTCAACTTTTGTCTGAACTGCAACTTCCGTGCTGCCTCCCCTTTCAGGGGAGCTTTGGGCTTGAGCTAATCACTAATCACTAACCACTAACCACTAATCTGAGTCAGACTTTTTCCCTGACTGAATATACAAGGGTTATCCCTCTGTTCCGGAGCTGTTTCTTTCCGGAAGCAAGAAATCTCTCGCCGTCATTTGTATAGCGATATTTGAATACCAGCTCTATGCGGAAGCCGTCAAAGCCCCTGTCAGGATATCTCTCCGAATACATCTTTTTTTCTATATAAGAAACATATGTATTCATTTTCTTCTGTATAGACCTGAGATGCTCATGCTCCTGCACCTTCCAGTCAAAAGGGTCAACGGCTAAAAGCACAAGTGTATTCGTCTCTTTTTCTATACCTATTCCGTCAATGACATCAGAATCCTTTACAGACATGATATCAGTCTCCTTCATCCAAAAGCTTTATTTTTTTGCGCACACCCTTTTCCATTCTTCGCCTTATCTTTATGGAAAGTCCTTTTTCTTCGGACTGCGGCACAAGAAGTATCGACTTCATTCCTGCAAGATTTGCTCCTAAAATATCCGTATACACCTGATCGCCTACCACAAGTACAGACTGGGGTTTTTCCTTGAGCTTGCGTTTTGCTCTTATAAAACCTATGGGAAACGGCTTGAAGCTCATAGCCACACAGTCAAGTCCCACACTGTCAGAAAAAGGCTTTATGCGTCTTGTGTAGTTGTTGGAGCATATGACGATATGTATACCGCTGCCCTTTATCCTGTCTATCCATTCCTGCACACCGTCATACGGCACATGGGTAGTGGGCGGCGCAAGAGTATTGTCAACATCTAAAAGTATAGCATCAGTATCAAGCTTTTTCAGAAGCTCTATTGATATATCCGTCACACTTCTCAGGGCAACAGTCGGCTTTAAAAGGCTCACGGTATCGACCCCCTTCAACGATATTTTTCAGCACCTGCAAGCGCAGAGTCACTCATCTCCTGCTCTTCTTAGCCTTAGGAAGCTCTATTTTAGGTTCATCAGGGTTGCGCCTGTACAGTACAAATTTTGAACCTATCACCTGTACCACCTCGCAGGAAACTTCCAGTGCAAGCTGTTCCGCAATTTCTCTTGGTGTAACGCCTGCTGTTTCAAGCACTTTACCCTTGATAAGCTCTCTTGCTGTGAGCGCATCGTCCGCCTGTTTGATTATCTGCTGGCTCATTCCGCCCTTGCCTACCATAAGGATAGTATCCTCATTCGACGCAAGAGAACGCAGAAAAGCCCTTTGTTTACTTGTCAACATATGATTTTCCTTTCGCTGTAATTTCTGTTATTGCCTTAAACAAGGAGCTTAGCTCCAACAAGCTCGTTTGATTGGAGCGTGCGACGCAGTCAACAAACGTCGGGAAGCTTTAGCTCCTGCGGACGTCGGTGGGGGATATTGATCCACCACCGACGATTGTTATAAAAGCTTACGTTTGTCGTCTTTTTCGAACTTTTCTTTAAGGACAGTTACAAGCTCTTTGAGTGCCTTGCCCCTGTGACTCATAAGGTCTTTCTGGTGGTCACTCAGCTCCGCAAAGGTCTTGTTGCCCTCCACAAAAAATATCGGGTCATAGCCGAAGCCGTTTGTACCTCTCGGTGCATAGCCTATACTGCCGTCGCATCTGCCGTGAGCAAAGAGCTTTTCGCCGTTCGGAAAGCAGCAGCAGATAACACATTCAAAATGCGCGCTTCTGTTACCGTCATCAGCATCTCTCATCTCCGACAGGAGCTTGTCTATTTTTTGTGCGTCTGTGGCATTTTCGCCGGCATATCTTGCAGAATACACGCCCGGTCTGCCGCCCAGTGCATCTACCGCAAGTCCTGAGTCATCGGCTATTGCCGGATAGCCAGTCTTTTCACAAGCCGCAATTGCCTTCAGCTCAGCATTTTCTTCAAAGGTAGTTCCTGTCTCTTCCACCTCATCCAGTTCCTTGCCGAGCTGACTGGCTGTTTTGGCATATATCCCCAGAGGTCTGAGTATCCTGTCCAGTTCCTCGACCTTCTTTGCGTTATTTGACGCTATTACAAAAATCATTACCCATTCCCCATTTTAGTGTTTAGTGGTTAGTGTTTAGTGGTCAGCCCAAAGCTCAAAGCCCAAATCCTTTCCCTTTTAGGGATGACCCCCCTCCGGCACTTGGTGCCGCCATTATTAATTCTTAAGTCTTAAGTTTTCAGTATTCATTAACGCTTCATGCGTCTTATTGTTCGCCTTTTTTCCACTGCTCGAACCAGTCGTCATCAGCAGCAGATGTCTCCGGTGCCGGAGAAGTGCTCCAGTTGTATTTCTTTGCTCTGCTGCGGCGTTCTTCTGCTCGTCTCTCCTTTTCAAGACGCTCTTCTTCTTTCTGCTTCTCTATCTCTTCCTCTGTAGGCTGAGGTTCTGCTTCCTGCTGTGCAGCCGCCTGTGCTTCTGCTTCTGCCGCTGCTTCTGCGTCTATCTGCGCCCAGATGTCAGCCGTTGCAGGACGGTATTCCTCTTCCTCAGTATTATCAGCAGCTTCGGTATCCGCAGACTGTGGAGCAATATCTTCTTCCTCTTCGTAGTCCTCTGCACCGAACAGTGCTCTTGCAAACTGCTCCGGTTCAAAGGGCTGCAAATCGTCTATCTGCTCGCCTACGCCTATATACTTGACAGGAACATCCAGTTCCTCTTTTATGGCAAGCACAACGCCGCCCTTTGCGGTACCGTCAAGCTTTGTAAGTACTATACCCGTAATGCCTGCTGCATTTTTGAACTCCTTGGTCTGATTTACAGCGTTCTGACCGGTAGTAGCGTCAAGCACTAAAAGTACCTCTTTATCCGCATCCGGAAGCTCACGGTCGATAATACGGTTTATCTTTTCAAGCTCTGCCATAAGGTTTTTCTTGTTGTGCAGTCTGCCGGCGGTATCGGCAATGATAATGTCACTGCCCCTTGCCTTTGCTGCGGATATTGCATCAAATACTACTGCGGCAGGGTCGGAGCCTTCGTTCTGCTTGATTATATCCGCGCCTGAACGCTCAGCCCAGATCTGGAGCTGATCTATAGCCGCCGCACGGAATGTATCGGCTGCCGCAAGAGTGACCTTCTTGCCCTGTCTGACAAAGCTTGCAGCCATCTTGCCTATGGTAGTAGTTTTACCCACACCGTTAACGCCTATTACAAGGATAACAGAGGGCTTTGTGCTGATATGAAGCTCCTGACCGCCCTTGAGCATTTCTGTGATAACATCTGCCAAAAGTCCGTTGATTCTTTTCGGGTCGGTAATGCCCTCCTGCTTTACACGCTTTCTCAGCTCATCACAGATCTTTTCAGCTGTGTATATACCCACATCTCCCATGACAAGCAGCTCTTCAAGCTCCTCAAAAAGGTCCTCATCTATTTTGGTAAAGGAATTGAGCATGGCGGCTATCCTGCCGAATATCGCATCTCTCGTTTTCCTCAGTCCGTCTCTTATTCTTCCGAATATACTCATATACATCTTCTCCTGTCATTCACGGTGAAGCTTCACCGCTCCTTGATACCGAGCTTCTGCTCAATCTCGCTTGCACGAAGCTCCAGCAGCTTAGAGATACCCCTGTCCTGCATGGTCACTCCATAAAGTACATCAGCTTCCTCCATAGTTCCTCGTCTGTGAGTTATACAGATGAACTGCGTTTTATCATTCATACGTCTCAGGTAAGAAGCAAAACGATATACGTTTACATCATCAAGAGCCGCCTCTATCTCATCCATAACGCAGAAGGGCGAGGGGCTTACCTTCATTATAGCAAAATACAGCGCAATTGCAACAAGTGCTTTTTCTCCGCCGGACAAAAGCTCTATGTGAGCCACTATCTTTCCGGGCGGTTCCACGGATATGTCTATGCCCGTTGTAAGTATATTATCGGGGTCTGAAAGCGACAGCGACGCCTTGCCTCCGCCGAACAGCTCCACAAACGTCTCCGAGAAATTCCGGTTTATCATGTCAAAGCGTTCTATGAATATCTCTCTCATCTGCTTTGTCAGCTCACCGATAAGCTTTATAAGCTCAGCTCTTGATTTTTCCACATCGCCTATCTGAACCTTCAGGAACTCATAGCGTTCGCTTACTTCCTTGTATTCTTCTATCGCAGAGACATTCACACTTCCGAGCGAGCGTATTTTCTGCTTCAGCTCCGCAAGCCTGCGCTGTGCCTTTCCAAGGTCGGATATCTCAATAGCCGTCTTTTCGGCTTCACGCTTTGTAAGCTCATATTCCTCCCAGAGCTTGCCCACTATCTCGTCATACTGCTTCTGGATATTCGCCCTGCGCTCTTCAAGCCTTGCAAGCTCTCCGCCTATTCTCTCGCGCTCTGAGGTCTTTTCCCTTTCCTCCTGCCTGAGCTGTGAGGAACGCTTTTCAAGCTCCATGCGCTCCATATTGAGCTTTTCTATCTCTTTTCCAAGAGACACAGACCTTTCCGCAAGCTCCTTGTTCTGCTTTTCAAGCTCCGATATTTTTATCGTTATCTCATTGTTTTTTTCCCTCAGCAGCTCAGACTCTCTGCGGCTCTGTATGATTCTTTCCTCAGCGCTTTCCGAGCGAAGCCTTGCGTTTTCTATTTCTGTCCTTGCTGCGGAAATATCCTTTTCTATTGCAAGGATATCTATACGAAGCTCATGTATCTTTTCCGACAGACCCTCACGCTTGCGTATATATTCACTGCGTGAGCCTGACAATACCTGTACAAGCTCTTCGTTCTTTCTTATTTCCTCACTGTGAAGGTCATACTGCGACCTTGCGCTGTTCATCATTTCTGTAAGCTCGGCTATCTTTATCTGTGAGCTTTCCAGTTCACGCTTTGCTTCTTTAAGAGACTGTTCTATAGTATCAAGCTCTGTCCTGCGGGCTTTTATCTCGGCTTCTATTTTTATCCTGTCCTCGTTTATCCTCGCAAGCTCTCTTCTGCCCTCTTCAAGCCTTTGCAGCTCTGAGGAAAGCTCCCTGCGTGACTCCTGCAAGAGTTCGGTCTCCTTCTCGGCACTGCTTTGTATCTCACGTGCCTGAGAGCGTATTTTTTCTATTTCGGCAGCACGTCCTAAAAGTCCGGTATTCCTTGAAAGAGAACCACCCGTAAGTGAACCGCCTGCATTTACTACCTGACCGTCCAGCGTGACTATCCTGAAACGATAGGAATACTTCTTTGCGATAACTACAGCATTGTCAAGATTATCGGCAATGACTATCCTGCCCAGGAGATTTGAAAGTATTCCCTTGTAGCAGTCCTCGCATGAACAAAGCTGTGAAGCGATACCCACAAATCCCTTACAGCCGTCAAGTCCCTGCTCGTTAAGCTCACGTCCCTTTATGGTGGACATAGGAAGAAATGTAGCGCGGCCGCCGTCATGACTTTTGAGGTATGCAATAGCAGCCTTTGCGTCGGCATCCGTTTCGGATACTATATTCTGCATAGCAGCGCCTAAAGCTATCTCCACTGCCACACTGTATTCAGGCGGCGTTGTGACGACTCTTGACACCGGTCCTCTGATGCCTTTGAGCGTGCCGTTTCTGGCTTCTCTCATAACTATCTTGACGCTGTGGGTAAAGCCCTCCAAGTTTCTTTCAAGCTCCTCCAGCATCCTTGCTTTTCTGAAAAGCTGTTCGCTGTCCAGAGAAAGCTTATCCGCCTTTGACTTTATCTGCTCACATTCACTCTGCTTATCACCTATGATACTCTCACGCTCTAAAACTGCGGCGTTTATCATCTCGTGGTTTTCGCTGCATTCCTTCAGCATTTTCTCATAGTCCAGAATAATGCCCTCCAGAGTCTCTGTCTGGGACTCCCTTGCCTTCACGTTATTTTCCAGTGTATCAATTCTGCCTGTCAGTTCATCCCGTGAAGCAGAGGATGTCATATACTTTACTTTTTCGTCAGAGGCTTTATCAGTCAGCTGAGCGATTATGTCGTTTATCTCGTCAAGACGTTCACCCGACCGGCTCTCGTCGCTTCTCAGAGAGTCAAGGGTCTTTGTGTGCTTATCAAGCTCGCTTTTCTTTTCTGAAAGCTTCGACTCATGCTCCTTAATAAGCGTTTCCTTTTGTTCTATTTCCCTGCCGATAGACTTACCCGACTGTTCCGTCTGGGCAATATCAGAATTAATGCGTTCTATGGTATGCTCATTGTGAAGTATATCATTTTTCAGAACGGATATCTCCGAACGGCAGGCAGATGCCTTTTCATCCGTCCGGGATATCTCCCGGCGGATATCATCGAGCCTTGCAGAGAAGCCGCTTTGTTTTACATATATCTGTTCAGTCTCGGACTGGATATTCTCAAGTGCCTTTTCTATATCTCCGTGCTGAGCATTCGCCACAGCAAGCTTATCCTCCTGTTCACGCAGCTGCACAGCCGACTTGTCAAGAGTTTTCAGCCACAAGGCTATTTCAAGTCCTCTCTTTTCCTCCGCATAGGCAAGATACGCCTTAGCCTTTTCAGACTGTATTTTCAGCGGCCCCACTCTGCCCTCAAGCTCGGTCAGGATATCCCTCAGACGCACAAGATTATCCTCTGTCTTGTCAAGTCTGCGTTCAGCCTCAGCTTTTTTGTAGCGGAAGCGTGAAATACCTGCCGCCTCCTCGAATATCTCGCGTCTGTCCTCGCTTTTTGAGGAAACGATAGAATCTATCTTACCCTGACCTATCATGGAATAGCCGTCCCTGCCAAGACCCGTATCCATAAAAAGCTCATGTATATCCTGTAGTCTGACGTTGGTATTGTTGATAAGGTATTCGCTGTTGCCGGAGCGATAGAAGCGTCTTGTTACAGCCACCTCATCTCCGTCAAAGCCGAGAGTCCTGTCGGAATTGTCTATAGAGAGCGTAACCTGAGCATATCCGGTTTTTTTGCGCTGTTGAGTACCGTTAAAGATAACGTCCTCCATTTTTGAGCAGCGCAGGGACTTAGCGGACTGTTCACCCAGCACCCAGCGTATAGCGTCGCTTATATTGCTCTTGCCGCTGCCGTTAGGACCCACTACAGCCGTTATTCCGTTTGTAAAATCCAGTTTAGTTTTATCGGGAAACGTCTTGAATCCCTGTACTTCCAAAGCCTTCAACTTCATTGTATATCATATCTCCTAACAAGCAGCTTCCGGCTGCTCACTGAACGCCGACAGCTCTGACCTGATATTTTGAAAGCCGGATGTCCTGACGAACAACAGCTGTTATACCGAGCTGCGAAAGACGGCTGAGGTTCTTGCGTTTCTGTCCGATAAAGCGTGACACGGAAGAGGGACTGACAAAGAACTCCGCTGTTCCCTCCCTGACACCGCTTTTTTCAAGGGCTTCAAGAGTATTTTTGTAGACTATCTCACTTTCGCAAAGCTCACGGAACGCAGGATGATAAGCTCCTGCCGCCATATTCTCACGAAGGCTGTCACTGTCGTGCAGTCCGAGTCTTATCACCTTTATGTCCCTGCCCTCAAAGAAGCTCAGAAGCTCCGAACAAAGCTCCACTGCTTCATCAAGCTCCTGCGGAACATACTCTCCCCTTTTGTACAAGTCATAAAGCTCCGTACCGTTCATGACTATTGTAGGATATATCCTCATTGTATCCGGACAAAGCTCCGCAAGCTTTTGCGCGGTATATCTGTCAGTATCCGCACTGCTTTTGTAAAGCCCCGTCATCATTTGCAGTCCGAGAGAAAAACCATTGTTTTTTATCATCTCAGCCGCATTTTCAACATCCTTTGACGTATGACCTCTTCTGTTCGCAATAAGCACATCATCAGACATACTCTGCGCTCCCAGCTCGATTGAGGTAACGCCGTGTTCTTTAAGTATCGACAGCACCTGACTGTCTATAGCGTCAGGCCTTGTGGAGAGCCGTATACCGCCGAACTCTCCGCTGAGTACATACGGAGACGCCGCACTCAGCAGTTCTGTCATATATTCTCTGTCTATCGCCGTAAAGCTGCCGCCGAAAAAGGCTATCTCTGCATTTGCAGTTTCCTTCCCAAGACTTTTCCTTGCAGTCTCCACAGCGTTTATCACGTCCTGCGATGACGGCTGATATGCCTGTCCTGTTATCCTTCTCTGGTCACAAAAGGTGCAGGCATGAGGACAGCCGTTATGCGGTACAAATATCGCTACGTTAGAATGTTTCAATATCCCATCAACTCCAAAGCTTCTCTTGCGGCCTGCTGTTCAGCTTCCTTTTTGCTTCTGCCGCCGCCTTTTCCTATCACATTGTTATTCAGATGCACCTCAACCGTGAAGTGCTTGTCATGGTCGGGACCTTCCTCTCCGGTCAGCACATAGGAAAGGTGTTCCTCAGGATTGCGCTGTATTATCTCCTGCAAGGTGGTCTTATAGTCCTTGAAGGCTCTGGGTCTGGGATTTTTTATCTCAGGCTCCACAAACCTCAGCACAAATTTTCTTGCCTGTTCAATTCCGCCGTCAAGATATATGGAAGCTATTATCGCTTCAAAGGCGTCCGCAAGTATAGAGGGTCTTTCACTGCCTTTAAGGTTGCGCTCGCCCCTGCTGAGCTTCAGACAGGAACCTACCCCCAGCTCCTTTGAAAAACGGCACAGGCTTTTTTCACAAACAAGTGACGCCCTCAGCTTGGAAAGCTCCCCCTCCGGAAGCTCCGGACATTTGCGGTAGATATAGTCCGATACCACGATACTCAGCACAGCGTCTCCCAAAAACTCAAGACGCTCGTTGCTTTTGCACCCGTGCTTTACCTCGTTTGCATAAGATGAATGTGTCAAAGCATTATCAAGATAGGATATATTCTTATATTTATAGCCTATCCTTTTTTCAAGCTCCTTCATTGGTCTTATTCCCTTTCCTTGATTCATTTATCTGTTCTATTTTCTGAGTTATCTTACCTGTCACATCCGTATTGGTATAGTCAATAACGGACTTCATAGCCGTAACAAATGCTTCTGCCTTTGCGCTGCCATGAGTTTTCAGCACAGGCTTTGAAACTCCCATTATGGGCGCCGCGCCGTACTGATTGTAGTCAAAGAACTGTTTCAGCTCATATATATCCTTTTTTATCAGCAGAGCCGCTATCTTTGTCTTTAAGTTCTTTGTGAACATTCCCTTTATCTTTTTCATTATTTCCTTGGCGACACCCTCATACATTTTAAGTATAATATTGCCTGTAAAGCCGTCTGCCACCACAACATCTGCTGTTCCGGCAGGAACGTCCCTTGCTTCGATATTCCCTATGAAATTGATATCGGACTCTTTAAGAAGCTTAAAGGCTTCATGCTGAAGCTCGCCGCCCTTATGCTCTTCCGTACCGACATTGGCAAGTCCCACCTTCGGTGACTTCACCCCCAGTACGTTTTCCATATAGATACTTCCCATTATACCGAACTGCTGGAGCATTTCCGGTCGAACATCAATATTTGCGCCGCCGTCTATAAGCATCACAGCCCCGTCAGAAGACGGCATCACAGGCGAGAACGCCGGACGCTTAACTCCCTTTATGCGTTTTACTATCAGTGTCGCGCCCATCATCAGTGCGCCGCTGTTTCCTGCCGACAGGAAAGCGTCTGCCTTGCCTTCCGCAAGAAGCCGCAGTCCCACTGCCATAGACGAATTTTTCTTTGACTTCATTATCTCGCCGGCATCGTCCTCCATTGTCAGCACATCCGGCGCATCGGATATCTCAAAGCCCGCTAAAGACAAGCCGTTTTCCTCAGCGGCGGTCTTTATCCTGCTTTCGTTTCCTACCAATATTATTTCAAGTCCTTCATATTTTTCAAGGCAGACAACGCACCCCTTTATGACCTCTACCGGCGCATTATCTCCACCAAAGGCGTCAACAAGTACCCTCATATTTATCCTCCCCCCAATAACGGAAAAAGTGAATAATGAATAGTGAATAGTTGTGGTACGTTTTCGCTTAAGCGAAAACGAATTATAGTAAGTGCTGTAAAGAATTGAAAGTGCGTCCGCCGAGTGGAACCCCTCCGTCAAAAATTCACTGTGTAAATTTTTGACACCTCCCCTGAATGGGAGGCTTCTGGCTTTGAGCTTCTACTCATCACCAACCACTAACCACTAATCACTAATAGCTAAAAAGTCATCAAGCGCAGAAAGCGCCCTGTCGGAATATGCTTTTGCACGGAGCTTCTTGTCACGGATATGTTCACTCAGCGGCGGCAGTATTCCTAAATTTGCTCCCATAGGCTGGAAGTCCTTTACTGTCGGGTCAGAGATATATCGTGACAGCGCACCCGTCATAGTTTCCGGAGGATACGTAACAGTTTCCATATTCATCAGTCTTTTAACTGCGTTTATGCCTGCCATCATACCTGATGAAGCCGACTCCATATAGCCCTCTACCCCCGTCATCTGACCTGCAAAGAAGATATCCGGGTCGCTTCTCAAAGAATAGTCCGAATCAAGCACTCTCGGAGAGTCCAGGAAGGTATTGCGGTGCATCACTCCGTATCTCACATACTCAGCATTTTTCAAAGCAGGTATCATCCCGAATACTCTCTTCTGTTCCGGGAACCTCAGGTTTGTCTGGAAGCCCACAAGGTTGTACATGGTTTTTTCTGCATTTTCCGTTCTGAGCTGGAGCACAGCCCATGGTCTGTGACCTGTTCTGGGGTCACGCAGTCCGACCGGTTTCATAGGCCCGAACCTGAGGGTATCAAGTCCCCTCTGGGCAAGTATCTCCACCGGCATACAGCCTTCATATACTTTCGGGTCCTGAACATCAACATCATGTCTTGGTGCTCTTTCCGCAATGACCAGTTCCCTGTGGAAGTTCTCATACTCTTCCTTATTCATAGGGCAGTTTATGTATGCGTCATCCTCACCTCTGTCATATCTTGAAGCCGCAAACGCATAATTCATATCTATACTTTCTGCTGAAACAATAGGAGCCGCCGCATCAAAGAAATGCAGAGAGCCATTGCAGAGTGCTATGATTTTATCAGCTAAAGCATCACTTGTCAGAGGACCCGTAGCAACAACGGTAACGCTGTCCTTTGGTATCTCTGTGACTTCCTGTTCTATGATATAGATAAGCGGTTCGCTTCTGAGTCGTGACGTCACCATTTCAGAGAACTTATCCCTATCCACAGCCAAAGCACCGCCTGCCGGAACCGCGCATTTATCCGCACATTCAAGCAGCAGAGAACCGGTACGTCTCATTTCCTCTTTAAGAAGTCCGGCAGCGCTTTCCACTCTTGAAGCCTTAAGCGAGTTTGAGCATATCAATTCACATAGGTATTTACTTTTATGAGCAGGCGTCATCTTTTCAGGCTTCATTTCATAGAGGCGCACATGAACTCCCCTTTTAGCTATCTGATAAGCCGCCTCACACCCTGCAAGACCTGCCCCCAACACATTCACAAAAACATCTTTTTCCATCCTGTCACCATTCCGTTCAATAAGACAAAAAACGTCCATTCACTTTATTCTACCACATCCTCCCAACAATATCAACCCCGGTGCAAGGCTTGCACACGTCAATCTAATTCAGACATCAAAATGATACAAAGTTTAATAAGATGTCA
>CAMHOE010000024.1 GCA_946186665.1 uncultured Clostridia bacterium
TTAAAAAAATTTTCTTTCTCTACAAATTGTATATTTTTCTTCTTTGGAAATATAAGACAAGCTTAATAATATTACTGTTTGTATATATTCTTCAAGATCCGAACGAAAATAATAAGCACTTTGATCTTAAAAAAACTTTAGCAATACAATAATCCGGCATATAAAAAACGGCAGGGATAAACCTTGCCGTCAGAACTTTATATGTATATTTAATTTAATTACGGACAATATTGCGCCAATCGAGATCGCCGCGCTCCAGACCATGTATAAGCACCTCGCCTGTTGCGATGTTTGTTGCAACAGGAATATTGTGCATATCACACAATCTCAGAAGGTTCATGTCGTTAGGCTCATGCGGTTTGGGATCAAGAGGATCTCTGAGGAAGATAAGCATATCTATTTCATTGAAAGCTATTCTGGCTGCGATCTGCTGATCACCGCCCTGCGAGCCGCCAAGAAACTTCTGTATCTCAAGTCCGGTTGCTTCTGAAACCATTTTGCCTGTGGTGCCGGTAGCGCAAAGAGTGTGTCTGCTTAGGATGCCGCAATAGGCAATACAGAATTGTACCATTAGTTCTTTTTTTGCGTCATGTGCTATCAATGCTATATTCATTTCTAAAACCCCCGAGCTAATAAGATATTATTTGATTTTTACTCCATAAGTAAAGGAACACTTCTGCCGTCAAGTCTTGCACCTATCCTGTCAAAAGCATACGCAGCCTTAGTTCTGCCCTCTATCGGCATACCCTTCTGAGAATCCGAAGCTGCTGTGCCATCCTCAGGCACCACACCCAGAAGCCTTGCACCGGCTTCATCGATCACAGCATCAAGATCCGGGTACACTCCCATTCTGCGGAACTTACGCTCATTGAACCTGTTGATAATAAGACTGATATCATTGACTGAACAATATTGCAGCTTTCTTCTGACCTTCTCGCAGCCTCTTACAGAAAGAGGCTCGGCATTTGTAACAAGAACAGCTCTGTCAGCAGGAGCAACTGCGGCTTCAAAGCCGGAGCCGATACCTGCCGGACAATCTATCAGAATATGGTCATAATACCCTTTCAGAACCTTTGTAAGCTGTTTCATGACCGAAGGGCTGAGCTCGTCACGGACATTCTGCGGTGCCGGCAGTATGTACAGTTCCGGTATGGTCTTGCAGGGATATATTGCGCTTGCAGGCGGACAATTGCCGTTAATGATATCAGCGATATCAAACACAAGCTCGCCGCTGACGCCAAGCATAAGATCTATTCCCCTCATGCCCGCATCACAGTCTATGAGCAAAACACGGCTGCCTCTCCTCACAAGGGCAGCACCCAGTCCTGCTGTAACTGTAGATTTACCTGTTCCACCCTTTCCGGATGTTATTACCGTCACTTTACCCATTTTCAAATACCTCTTTATTAACCATATCACACAAATTAAATAAAGTCAAGTTATAATTGCAATATTTTTCATTCATTTTGCTAAAAATGTAAATGATACGATAACATCAGCTGTCGGGGGACAGCCGATGTCATCAAAAATTATACCCTAAGAAACGTGAGTGCTATACACGCAATACATTTTATACATATCACTCCCCTGTTTCTTCATCCGGTTCATAATATTCCTCGTCTTCATATTCCTCATCGTCAGCTTCATAATAGTCATCGGGTTCGTAATAGTCGTCACCTGTGTCGTCGTCAGGTTCATAGTAGTCATCGTCGGTGCCGTCATCGGGGTCTATGTAATCCTGCCCGGTGTCGTCATCTTCATCGGGCGCGGTATTATCCTGCGCAGTATCGTCATCGGGAGATGCAGTCTCGTCCGTTTCTGCGCTGCTGTTATGTGCATCCTCATCCTCCTGAGCTGATGAACTGCTTCCCGTATCGTCATCGGGGGCGGATGAAGCTGAGCTGCTTTGAGATGTCTGCGCTTCCGCCTTTGAGGTCTGCGTTTTTTTATTGTTTTTATCAGCCTTTGAGTTCTCCTTGCTGCTCTCCTCATGTTCCTTAGTTATTACTGTAACGCCTATCTCAGGGATATCCTTTATGCCCTCTCCCTTGAAATACGCATTTATCAATTTTTTCGCAACATTTATCGCCACATAGCTTTTTGCGCCATGCTCCACCATAACGCCAATCGCTATCTGAGGATTGTCATAGGGCGCATAGCAGATAAAGTTGGCATGGTCAGAGCCGCTGTTTTCCGCAGTACCGGTCTTGCCTGCTATATCCATATCGAAGTCACTAAGGGCATCATAGTTGCTTGCAGCTATGTTCATAGCCTTCTGGACCTCTTTCAGGTTCTTTTCGCTGACACCCATTTCTTCGACCAGCTCAGGCTCACTCTGATATATGATATCCTCCCCTGAATATGACACCACCTTATCCACCACATGGGTTCTCATCCGCTTGCCGTTATTGGCAAGGGTAGCCGCATAGGTAGCAAGCTGTAAGGGAGTAAACTGGTTATCAGACTGTCCTATAGCTGCCTGCGATACAAAGCTCTCATACCATTCGGAGCCCATAAGCTCACTATATTCAGGTCCCGCAAGAGTACCTGCACTCTCTGTTACCTCAACGCCTGTCTTTATTCCAAGACCGCAGCGCTTTGCATAGGCGTCCATATTTTCAATGCCCAGCAAACGTCCTGTTTCCGCAAAATATACGTTACAGGAATTTTTCATAGCGTTGTAGAGATCCTGATCTCCATGATATCCCATACACCACAATCTCAGACCGCCTGTTGTGTAAACACCGTCACAGGTTATCGAGGTGTGTATAGATATTTTCTTTTCCTCTAATGCAGCAGACGCAACAAGCGGCTTGAAGGTGGAGCCGGGAGCCAGCGCACCCATGAACGCTCTGTCAAAAAGCGGCACTGTTTCATCCGTTGCAAGCTTTGAATAATCATCATAATATTTCGCAAGGTCGTAACTGGGATAATTTGCCGCGCATATAACGGAGAAATCCTTGACATTCAGCATTACTACAGCTGCACCCTTGCAGTCTGCCCCCATACTTTTATCGTCCACTTCCTTTGCGTAATCGTTAGCTTCCTTTACAGCCTCCTTGAGTGCCTTCTGAGCAACGACCTGCATTCTTGCGTCAATGGTAAGATAGACGGAATTGCCCGGCTTTGTACTGCGTGATTCCGATATAAACACATTTCCGTCAGGCTCTATCTCATAGGTTTTTGTTCCGGCAGTTCCCCTCAGCTCTGATTCATAAGCGTATTCTATACCGCTTTTGCCAAGACTGTCGGTATATGAATATCCCTTTGACTGAAGCTCAGTATATTCATCCTGCGATATAAGACCCGTAACACCTACGATATGCGGCGCAATAGTTCCATTTGTATATTTCCTTATCGCAGTCGATTCTACCGTCACGCCCCTTACATCATTCATACGCTCTGTTACAATGGACATCGTATTTGTACTTATACTGTCCGCAAAGGTATAGGGCTGGGTCATACTATATGCCATACGGGTCATATTGTAGCGTACACTTACAATGTTTCTCTGCTGTTCTTTGGGGAACTTTTCACATTCGTATCTTTCCACGAGCTTTACCATACACTCGTCAGCCGTAGAGTAAGGATTCATATTCAGCTCATTCTTGCTTTTGAGTGTATCTATCTCATCCCGCTTTTCTTCATCAAAAACGTATTCACCGCTTTCATCCAGAAGTATAGGAAGCTCATCCGTCCAGTACTCGCCGCACTCATCCATTATATCAATAAGTCTTGATATGATATCATTAAGCTCTTCATTTTCGATATAGATCTTGTTCAGCACTATTTTATAGCCTGTCAGATTAACAGCAAGCTCCACACCGTTGACATCATATATCTCTCCGCGTACAGCTTCACCTGTTACAGTATATTTTTCTCCGGAGTCTATCAGATCGTCATAGTAATCCGCCTGTATCACCTGCCACTGTATCAGTCTGACAAGGAACAGTGCGATAACAACGATCATCACGGACAGCATTATTGCATATCTTGCCTTATACGGTTTCGTTTCCAATGCGATCACCTGCGATATAAAAATTAACGGGCAGTTTCTTCGGGGGAAACCCTTTGTTTGAAAACAAAGGGTTCTCCCCCGAACCCCTTTCCTAAAAAAACTAAATTCCTATATTTATATACTTACAATATACATATTTTATAGCCACAGAAAAATATAAACAGCCAGAACATCAGGACGGATAACATAAGCGGAAGCACTATTTCAAGTGCTTGTTCAAAAGCTTATTAAGTCCGTAGAATACAGGAACAAATGCTATGGTATAGATAATTCTTGAAATGTAATGTCTTGCAAAGAAGCTCCACGCATCCGTATATCCTGCAAAAACATAGTAAAACAAAAACTGTAAAAATATTATTACCGGAATACCAATGACCGCCAAGAGCATGGCTGTCAGCAGATTTGTCTTGATATAGCTGCCGTTCAGGTTGCTTACTGTAAAGCAAAGAATGAGCAGTGTAATAACATAAAAGCCTATAGGACCGCTGTATGAGCAGTCAGCAAGAAAACCGCATATCACCGCAAAAACCATTGACGGGATATCCGATTCAAAAATTGCAAAGGACAAGGCAAGAGGCAGCATGAGTACAGCCTTTCCGCCGTAAACCTCAGGCAGCAGATAAGGCGTCCCCTGAATAAGCAGAGAGAGAGCTATCTCCACTGCATACACTGCGTATTTCAATATCCGCAATTTGTTCATCCTTGCCCCTCACCTCACCTTTTTAATGACTGATGAATGTATTCGCTATAAAATGTCACTCAGGACTCTTCACTTAGTCCCTTGCTATCCTCCTGCGGAAATGTATGATCCCACTGCTTTTCGGCTGACAGCGCAAATGACACTATCATAGCACCGATTGCCCCGATAAAACACAGCAAAAGAAAATAGCCGCCGCTTATATTCTGTGAACTGTTTGCCGCTTCATTCCCTGATAAAAGCAGATCTTGAAAAAATGACGTGACACCAGTTATTTTACAAAGCCAAAAAGTTAACAAAGCAAATACAACAGATGACGCCGCACTAAAAAAATAACTGCCGATATTATCGCATATAAGAAGCTTTCCGCACAGTATTGAGATAAGCAATGGAAGTCCGTAAAGCAATAACATGTCGATAAGATACAGACTGCCAAGTCCAAAAAAACCTTCTGCATAGGAAATACAAAAGAAACACACAAGCACCGAAAACAATACTCCTATGCCTGCACCCTTCGTCAGTGCAAGAACCGCTTTCTTCATGACGAACCTCCCGCTCTGCAAAAAATCACTTTTTACTGCTTTCACCGGACTTTGAGCTTTCAGCTTCCTTTATTTTTTCAGCTTCCTCAATTTCACCCTTGCCGCTGAAATTGACCACCACAGCCACAGATGAAACTGTTTTTATATCCTCAAAGGGTTCAATTATAGCCACAGGCTGTCCTGTGTAATCATCAAATGTTCTCTCTGTTATCTTTCCTATCTTGATGTTTTTCGGGAACACACCGCCGTAACCCGAAGTTACTGCTATATCCTCAGGCTCCACCTTGTTCTTTGTGGGTATGTTTATCATCCTTGTAAGACCCTCATCGGATATTGCAGGACTGCCGGATAATATTCCGGTGTCTGATGTTCTCTTGTCGACTGCTCCGATACTGGCATCGGGAGACAGTATCGTAGTGACCTGACATGACTTTGGGGAAACCTCGCAGACCCATCCCACAAGACCGTTCTCCGTCATTACAGGGTCGTTCAGCTCTATGCCGTCAGAGCTTCCCTTGTCAAGCGTGAAACCATAAAAATTCTCATTAGGATCCCTGCTTATTACCGTAGCCGTAACCACAGAAAAATCCTTGTTTTCAGCTTTTATCTCATAGAACTTTTCCAGTTCCTCATTTTCAGCCTTAATATCGTAATAATCCACAAGCAGGTCATTCAGACGGCGGTTTTCTTCCTGAAGCTCACTGATCTCCTTTTGCAGCTCTTCACTGCTCTTAGCCGGAGTCATGGTATCGCCGGCTGTAGTAACTCCTCCTGTAAAAACCTGCCGGACGGGAGTAAGTATAAAGCCAGTTACAAAATTGTTCACGTAACTGTTGCCTGATGAGACAAGAGCGAAAATCAGAAAAAAAACAATAACTGTAACGAGTATCTTGAAGCCCTTGCCGGAAAACACACTTTTCAATTTATACACTCTCCCATCCTTTGTTGTTTTAAAACATACCTTCATTATTCATTTTTAAGTTTTCAGTATTCATTTTTCATAAAGCTCACTGTCAGCAAGGATTGAGGCCCCGCATGAATCAAGTATTTCTCCGATATGTTCTTTAAGTGAAACGGGGTACAAAAATTCGTCCCTTATTCCGGTAACACTTGCAAATTTAAAGTAATGACGTACACCGTCACTGTCGTCCATTTCAAAGCTATCCTCTTCCGGCAGCTTGTCAGGGTCTGTAGTTATCCTGAAAAAGAAACCCAGTTCATGCACTTTTTTCCCGTTAAGAGTGAAAAAGTTTTCATTCACAAGAGCCAATCCCAAACCTGAAACTTCAATGCCAAGCTCCTCTTTAAGCTCACGGCGCACCGCCTGTCCGGAAGTCTCAAACATACGTACACGACCTCCGGGAAGATACCAGTGTTCCATGCCTTCATCTTTTATCAAAAGCAATTTGCCGTCTCTCACTATGAGTCCTGCCGCTCTGAAATTAAAGACACTGCTTTCATTATTCCCATCAGTTTCAAATGTAATATCCATAATTATTCCCTTTAAAAAGGCGGCGGATACAGATCCCTGACCGCCGCTTTCATCTCGCTTACAACACAGCAGTCTCTAAAGTGCTGTGATCATACTTATCTTCTTTTTGATCTTGACGACTTTCCTGCAAGCCTTTCAAGACGTCTGCCTGCGCCGTCAACAACACAATCAAGAGGTCTGTCCGCTGTATAGACCGGCATTCCTGTTTCCTGAGCCACAAGAAGATCCAGTCCTCTCAGCAAAGCTCCGCCTCCTGTCAGGGTTATGCCATTGTCGATAATGTCGGCAGAAAGCTCCGGAGGTGACTGCTCCAGTGTAGTCTTTATCGCTTCGATTATTACGGAAAGCGGATCTGCAAGTGCATCTCTTACCTCAGAAGCAGAAAGCACGATATCATTCGGCAGACCATCCATAAGATTGCGTCCCTTTATCTGGATATTGCCCTCGCCCTCATATGGGTATGCAGAGCCTATTTTTATCTTTATATCCTCTGCTGTTCTTTCACCTATCAGAAGATTGTATTTTTTCTTTACGTACTGTATTATGGACTCATCGAATTTATCGCCTGCAACTCTTACCGAGCAGGCTGTAACGATATCATCCAGGGATATTATTGCCACCTCAGCCGTACCGCCGCCGATATCCACTACCATGCTTCCCGTAGGATCCTCCACCGGAAGTCCGGCTCCGATAGCCGCAGCCATAGGTTCCTCTATAAGCTCCACCTGCTTTGAGCCTGCCTGACGCACCGCATCCTCAACAGCTCTTCGCTCTACCTCTGTACAGCCTGAGGGTATACATACTATAACTCTGGGCTTGCTGAAAGCAGATGCCTTGACCACTCTGCGTATAAAGCGGTTGAGCATTGTCGCAGTTATATCAAAATCTGCAATAACGCCGTCCTTCAGCGGACGCACTGCAACTATAGAACCCGGAGTCCTGCCTATCATTTCCTTTGCTTCTGTACCTACTGCAAGAACACTGTCCGTTCTGACATCCACTGCCACAACAGAAGGCTCTCTCATTACTATTCCCTTATTCCTCATATATACCAAAGTATTGGCTGTACCCAGATCTATTCCTATATCTCTTGAAAACATCCTTTTACCCCTTTCCAAAAACGACAGTATAAAAAGCTGTCCTCACATCAAGCCTTTTGCTTGTATGCTTATATATGTTCCTTTTTTTCCTTTTGCAGAATACCAAAATATATTATAAACTCAAACAATGTTAATCTCAACAAAAATTTTGTCATATTTTTGACTTCTACTTTACATTTAAAAATAAGGGGATCAAGAGATATTTTTTTGTTCTTTTTGCTTAGGGAAGCTTATTAAGGAATTTCAGGTCAATTATCGGTACACACGCATACGATGTCCTGATAAGCTATACCGGTCTGCTTACATTTTTCCGCTGGAACCAAAGCCGCCCTCTCCCCTTTCAGTTGTGCCAAGCTCTTCGGCTTCGATAAATTCCGCACATACAACAGGCATTATCACCATCTGTGCAACTCTTTCATCAGGCTGTATAGTGTAAGGCTCGCTTGAAACATTACAAAGTCCTACGCATATCTCCCCTCTGTAATCGCTGTCAACCACTCCAACACTGTTCGACAGTGTGATGCCATGCTTTACGCCAAGTCCGCTCCTTGCAAACAGAAACGCCGCAAGACCCTTGTCTGCAAGCTCTATTGCTATACCCGTAGGAATCTTTACAAGCTGTCCCGGCGCAAGAGTGACGGGCTTGTCTATGCAGGCATAAAGGTCGGCGCCTGCTGAACCGCTTGTGGCTCTTTTGGGTACTACTGCATTTTCTTTAAGCTTCTTTACTTTTACAATGTTGTTCATTTTATTGACCTCTCCTTTTTAAATCACTGAAAAACTCAATTCGTTTTTATAGTATTTGTTGAAAATCATATTTAAACATTTTCAACATTTCACATTAACATTTTCAACTATTCTACTCCTCTGTAGTATAATCCCCTTGTAAACGACCCTTTTCGACTTGTTCCTCTTTTGAATGTGTTTAAAGTTTCCCCAATTTCAACCGAGTTTTCAACACTGAAGCGCAAAACCTCAAAATCAATGTTGAAAACTTCATTTTTCCTGTCAGACAAAATAAGCAGTACAGAATTGAGTACCTCTGTACAGGAACCATATGTATGCAGAGGAAAGTCCATTCCTTTTCTGTCGTGGAGAACTTTCCGGAAACCACTGCTGTGTCCGAGCGAAGAATTATCCGACGGGTCATTCCTTGTGAGCATAAGCGGCAGACGGCCGCCGCTTACAATTCCTATAGGCAGCTTTCCTCCAAGCTTTGCAAGCTGCTCTAAGGTCAGCTCAAAGGACACCTCCACATCAAGCATACCCATACTCTCTGCCCATTCAATAGCAGCAGTATTTGTGATATTCAAACCAAAACCGCCATGTATATCCATTCTGAGCTGTCTTGCAAGCTCCACCGCTCCAAGATTTGAAGCAAGGACTTCATTTATGCCAAAGGATTGTATATGTCTGAGCCTGTCGGCAATTTTCCTTTCAATGCCGAACATTCCGCGAGGTATCTCAACAGCCACTGCAAAGCCCCTGTCAAGCAGACTTTCATATTCTTCATCCCTGAGGTCAAACGGAACATAGATAAGCTCACTGTCCAGAAAGTCATCAGGAACATTTCCGCTTGTAAAACGCGCCCTGTAATTCACTGCTTTTCTATTACTTCTTGTATTTGTTTCCGGCATAGTGATATTTGAAAATACAAAAGCATCTCTGTGCTTACGCTTTTCAAGAAGCTCGTCAAGGGCTTTGCGCCTTAATGAATTAAGCTCCGGCGCAGACATGAACAAGCCATCATCTATCACTGCGGAAAACCCTTCAAGATAAAAAGGTGTTCCGCCGGTTTTCCGTATATAGGACAGACACTTTTCCTCTGTAAGCGCGGCATTTACAGCAGGCACCGGAACAGCACCTTCCGCTTTGACTGTCCTGCCCTGCTTATCGCTGACTGTAAGCATACTGCTCCTGCCGTCCTTCACTTCCAGCGAAGCCTTTATTGGTACTGACTGTCTTTCGTCCTTATACATAGTATGTATTGAATTGTATATTTTATTTGTTGCTGAGGCCACATCCTCCTTAGAACGGATACCAAACATATTTTTCCCAAGCTCGCCCTTATAGTACCCGTCCGTAAACCCTGAACGTGAAAATACAGCTTCAAGTCTTTTGTACAATTCATCATCCACAAATCCCGTGTCAAGACTCTGACGGCAGGCAGCAGTCGCCGCCGCTGTATACTCCGGACGTTTCATCCTGCCCTCTATTTTTGCAGAAGTCACTCCAAGCTGTTCAAGCTCCCGAAGATATGATATCAGCGAACAGTCCTTCAGACTCAGGTCATGTCCTGTACCTCCGTCCACATAAAAGGGCAGTCTGCACGGCTGAGCGCACGAACCCCTGTTGCCGCTGCGTGAGCCAAGCATAGCGCTGAAATAGCATTGTCCGGAAACACTCATACACAATGCCCCATGCACAAACACTTCAAGCTCTATAGGAGACATATCCGCTATTTCTTTGATTTCATTCCTGCTCAGCTCCCTTGAAAGGACAACTCTCTTAAAGCCCATTTTATACAGACGCTCCACACCCATAGGTGTATGCACAGACATCTGTGTTGAACCGTGCAGTCTGACCTGAGGTGCGGCAGAATGTATCATACCTGCAAGTCCCACATCCTGAACTATCAGCGCATCCACAGGGATACTGCAAGCGTATTCCACAAGCTCCATAGCTTTTTTCATTTCATCGTCACGCACAAGGGTATTGCACGCAAGATAAACCTTCACGTCCCTTTCGTGGCAGTACTCAACAGCTTCCTTAAGCTCATCCTTATTAAAATTATGTGCAGAGCTTCTTGCGCTCAGAGAGCTTGCTCCAAGATAGACTGCATCCGCGCCTGCCCTTACTGCAGGCAATAACGAATCCGGTCCTCCCACAGGCGACAATATTTCCATAACCTTCCTCCCAACTACACAATAATAAAATGAATACTGAAAGCTTAACCGGCAAGCTGCCGGTGCCAATTCGCGGCGCAAGGCTTGCGCACCCGACTCGCGCTGCGGCTTTAAATAAACAATAAATGATTGTGTCCGCGATTACAACTTTTATCAGCGAAACTACAGACGTGTACAGCAATAGCCAAAGTTGCTCCCTGAGGAGCACGACGCGGACGGTTCAGTAAAAAGTATATGCGTTTTAAGTCGTCCAGTGCGGTCACGCACTCAGAGTGTTGTTTCGTCTGTTTCGGAAGGGTGGCTCGTTTCATCCTCAGCCGCTTCCTCAGACTCGGATACAGCCACCGCTCTTCTCAAAGGCTTCACCGCAGCTGACAAAGGCTCATCCTCATTTGCTCCGGGACTTTCCTCAATAAGCCTTTTACGGTATGTATCTATATCTGCTCTCAGCTTTGCGTTTTCCTTTTGAAGCTCGCTGTATTTTTCATTCTGCTTTGTGATATCTTCAAGGTACTTATTCAGCTGATCTTTAAGCCTTTCAATATCATCATTTGCTTTTTTCAGATCATCGCAGCAATTTACTGCCGTAAGTATTGCCGCCGCAGTAACGGATATCCTGCCGTTCTTGCACATTTCCCTGATGCTTGTATCCACTTTCTTTGCAAGTCCTCTGGAATATTCCTCGTCCTCTGAGGACAGCACCGTAAAATGATTTCCTGCTACTGTTATCTGAATTTTTTTCTTACCGTTTGTTTCCATAATATTACATCATCCTTTAATATATGAACGATTTTATAAGCCCTGTAAGTTCAAGAATACGGGCATTTGTAAGCATCGCTTTATTGTTTGTGCCTATCAGCGGATTATTTCTTTCCGCATCCAGAAGCACCTCATACCGATAGTTTTCAGGAACGGTCTGTCCCATGAAGAGTGAAACATTTGCAGGGGTCGTCAGCTGAACACCTTTAAGCATATCAGAGACCTGCTGCATCTGAGCTTCACTTATAAGTGTACCGTTACTGTTCTGAGCATTTCCGCCCTCACCTGTCAGTGCATAGAAGCAGCCGTTTACACTTTTTACACCGCACACGAACACACGCCCGCAGGAAGTGTTTTCAAAAACCGAAATGCTGTTCATTCTGTTTGTACGAAAAGCATCAGACATAGAAAACATCAGCATCCCTGCCACAGGGAGCATATATCCCTGCATATCACCGAAGCCGAAAAACACGGTACCCATTAGCGGCTGCGAAACATCATTATTGCTGCCATTGTACTGTTTTGTTATGCCGCCGTTTCCGCTTGTTGCAGTTTTGCAGTACGGACATCCCGAAATCCCCGTCGGTATCATTTTACCACATTCGGAACAATACATCATCTCTCACTCCCCATAAACACGAAACTCAATTTTGCCGGGGCAGCTGCATAGGGAAAACCCTTTTCCTAAAACCGCTGAATAATTTCTGTCTATAATCTAAGCTTGCAATACGTAAAAATTGATTTCCGTGCCCTATAAACTATTTGTATTTTTATTATAGTACATTTTTTCAGAATATAAAAGCCCTCTTACTAAAAAATGTGCGTGACCGCACTGGACGACTTAACAACGCATCTGCTTCTGATGGAACCGTAATCGCGGGCTCAAACCTACCCTTTCATTCAAAAGCCGTAGGGCGAAAAAATATTTGCTTAAAAATATTTTTATTTTTTGTTGAATTTTTATTAAATATGCGGTATAATAGTTGTTGAATTGTTCGAATGACATAGCGGCAATTCATTTTCGCAAATAAAGAGAGGGGTATGAATATGTCAAAATCCAAGCTTACACCGAGTGAGGCAAGAGAGCTTATCATCGCAAAGCTTTCGCATAATTTCGGTGTTACACCTGCCGACGCTACAGATGAACACTACTACAAGGCTGTTGCGCTTGTGCTCAACGATATCATGCGTGTTCAGCAGAAAAGCTTCGCTGCTGCTTCGGTAAAGGAAAACGCAAAAACTGTTTACTATCTTTGCATGGAGTTCCTTATGGGTCGTTCACTCAAAAACGATCTGTACAATCTGGGACTTGAAGAAACTATGTCTCAGGCACTGAAGGGACTTGACATCAAAATCGATAATATATATGAGTGTGAGCCTGACGCCGGTCTTGGCAACGGCGGTCTTGGCCGTCTTGCTGCCTGCTTTATGGACGGACTTTCCACACAGAACTATTCCGCTATGGGATATTCACTGCGCTATGAGTTCGGTATTTTCAGACAGAAGCTTGTTGACGGCTGGCAGACCGAGCTTCCTGATTTCTGGCTGCCCGGCGGTTCTATATGGCTCCAGCCTCATCCGGAAAAGTCCATACCTGTTTTCTTTGACGGACATATCAAGGAAACATGGGACGGTGAGCACCACTCAATAGAGCTTGAAAATCCCACAAAGATCATCGCTACTCCATACGATATGCTCGTTCCGGGCTACGGCGGAGAGGGCATAAACAGACTTCGTCTCTGGGCTGCAACATCCGACAACTTTGATATGCAGCTGTTCAACTCCGGCGATTACGTTCGCGCTATGGAGCAGAAGGCTCTTGCAGAGAGTATAACAAAGGTCCTCTATCCTGAGGACAACCATTCTGAGGGCAAGAGTCTCAGACTCAGCCAGCAGTACTTCCTTGTATCCGCTACTGTACAGGATATCATACAGCGTCACCTGAGAAATTACGGTACACTTGACAATCTCCCTGACGTTGTGGGAATACACCTTAACGATACTCACCCAGTACTTGCGGTTCCTGAGCTTATGAGAATAATGCTTGACGAATGCGGATACGACTGGGATAAGTCATGGGATATCGTTACAAGAACTATCGCTTACACCAACCACACAGTAATGAGTGAGGCTCTTGAGTGCTGGCAGGTAGATCTGTTCTCCAGAAGACTTCCCCGTATCTATCAGATCGTAGAGGAGATAAACAGACGCTTCTGCGAGCAGATGCACAAGAACGGTGTTGAAGGCTGGAAGATAGGCAGAATGGCTATTATCAATGACGGTATCGTCAAGATGGCAAACCTTGCTGTTATCGCAAGCCATTCCGTAAACGGTGTTTCAAAGCTTCACAGCGAAATACTCAAGGATTCTGTATTCAATGATTTCTACACAGTGACACCTGAAAAGTTCAAGAATGTTACAAATGGTATAGCTCACAGACGCTGGCTGAACCAGTCCAATCCCGGACTTGCCACCCTTATCACTGACCTTATCGGCGATGAGTTCGTAAATAACGCAGATGCTCTTGAAGGTCTTATGGCATACAAGAACGATTCTTCCGTACTTGAAAAGCTGGGCAAAATCAAGAAGGAAAACAAAGAGCGCATGGCTAAATACATCAAGGAAAACAACGGTATCGTTGTAGACACAGACTCTATCTTTGATGTACAGGTAAAGCGTCTGCATGAGTATAAGCGTCAGCTTCTCAACGCTCTTCACATCTACAGCACATATCAGTGGCTCCGTGATAATCCGAATGCTGACTACAAGCCCAAGACCTATATCTTTGGCGCAAAGGCAGCTCCCGGCTATTATTTTGCTAAGCAGATAATCCAGTTTATCGTAGAGCTGGCAAACAAGATAAACAATGACCCGAGAGTTAACCAGAAGCTCAAGGTCGTATATCTTGAGGACTATCGTGTATCCGTTGCTGAGAAGCTAATTCCTGCCGCTGAGATAAGCGAACAGATATCACTTGCAGGTACAGAAGCATCAGGCACGAGCAACATGAAGTTCATGATAAACGGTGCAATAACGCTCGGCACACTGGACGGTGCGAATGTAGAGATACACGAGGTCGTAGGAGATGACAATGCACTTATCTTCGGTATGACAACACCGGAGGTAAATCAGCTGCGCAAGCAGGGCTATTATCCCTCTGTGCCTTATAACAACAATAATATCATCAGACAGGCTGTTGACGGTATCCGTTCTGAGTTCGGTCCCCACTTTGATGATATATTTGTATCACTCTCTACAAAGGACCCGTACATGGTGCTTGCAGACTTTGCGGACTACTCACTGACTCAGCAGAAAGCTTCAAGACTGTATCTTGATACACAGACATGGAACAGAATGTCCCTTGTGAACATTGCAAAGGCAGGACGCTTTGCTTCCGACCGTTCCATCCGCGACTACGCTGAGACGATATGGGGCAGCAATCCTGTAAAGCTCTGATAATATACTGACTATATCAATTAAATCAACTTTCACATTCAGCTCCGGCTCTATGTGAAAGTTGATTTTTATAATAACTTATTTTCCGCCCTTAATTATGGCAAATGAAAAGTGTATGGAGGTAACATTTATGACTGAAAAAGAAAAAATGCTCGCACAACAGCTTTATGATTCCCGTGACAAAGAACTGAGAAGTGACGCAGCGCGTTCCAGAAGACTGACGCGTCTGTTCAACAGCACTACAGAAGAACAGGCAGACTGCCGTACACAGCTTCTCAAAGAGCTTTTCGGCAGCACAGGAGAAAGGATATATGTTGAACCTCCATTTCGCTGCGACTATGGCTGCAATACATATATCGGAGAAAACTTCTATGCAAATTTCGATTGTATAATACTTGATGTTGCAAATGTGTATATCGGTGATAACTGTCTTTTCGGACCGAGAGTATGCCTTTATACACCTGGTCATCCGATAGATGCAGAGGTAAGAAGCAGCGGTATAGAATTCGGCAAAGAGATAAGAATAGGAAATAACGTCTGGATAGGCGGCAGTGCCGTAATAAATCCCGGAGTTACTATCGGAAACAATGTTGTTATCGGCTCCGGTTCTGTAGTGACAAAGGATATTCCGGACAATGTTGTTGCCGCCGGAAATCCATGCAGGGTCATACGCCCCATCACAGATGAGGATAAGCAATACTGGATGAACAAGCTTGAAGAGTACAGAAAGGAACTTGAATGATATACTTGAATGGCCCGCAGTAGACTGAGGATATTTTTCATATCTCATAATAATTCAAAACAGATATCATCATTTATCTCAAAACGTTCTGAAAACGGAAGATTGAAGTACAGCAGAAGCTTTGCGAATGCTGCTTCATTACATATGCTTTCAAGAGGGACCGCACCGTGCTTTATCAGCGTATCGGCTGTTTCATATATCCTGTCCGCACTCTTTGGAAAAGAAGCAAGATACATTGGTATACCGATACCATTACAGCGTTCAAGAAAAGACAGCGCACTGTTTTCTGCTGATGTACACGCTGTAGAGGAATGGTATGTTATATGAAGAACAGCCTTTGTATTTTCTGACGGAACAATACATGAATAATCCATTGACGGATAGGGACGGACAACAAGTACATCATTTTTCAGCTCAAGCTTTTTACCATGCAGTATATCTGTATTCTTATTGTAAATATCATATAGACTGATATCTTTGTTATTCTGTATGAAGCTGTCGTTTCTGACTGTTCCGAAGCTCATACCGTCAAAGGATGAAAAACGACCGAACACCCTGTCTGCCTCCTGAAGCCTTGCAGGAAGAAACACCGAACAGAAATCATCTCCGGAATTCCGGTACACGGTAAAGACTCCTCTTTGCAGACTATTTATCATAACAACACAAGCCCTGAGGTTACAAAGCGCGTTGCTGTCAGGGTCGTCAGGCACACGGTCAGCAGCAGTAATTATTATCGGCACTGGCAGCGTACAAAGACACATAGAGAGCATGGCGGAGCTGTAAGACAGGGTATCGCTCCCGTGTGTGACAATAACACCACAGTACCTGTCCATATCGCAGGATAACAAATAGTTCACAATAATTTCCCAATGATGCTTATTCAGGTTTTCGCTCAGAATATTCAGCACGGAAACACATTCAAAATCATATTCACTCATTTCTCCGGAATATTTTTTCCTATACAGCTCCAAAGCACGGACCTTGTTATTATCGGCAGATATCACGCCGTTATTCTCACAGCTCCCTATAGTACCGCCGGTAAGTATCACAAGTATTTTTTTCATATACTCCCCTCCATAATATAACTGATTAATTATACCATCATAACAAAGTGTTGTGAACCCCTTCATCAAATTTTTATCCAGAGCACTCCAAGAGTACTTGATTCACAGTGCCTGCACTTCCCGGACTGCAAACGTCTGCTTTTTGCATTTCATCCGTGATAGTATAGTAAGCGACAATTATTTCTTTTTAAATATTATTACCACTAATCGTTGACTTTTGCAGCTTTTCTCAACAGCTCATTATATTAGCCGCGCCAATCAAATGGCTAATAAAACAGCGTACCACAATCATCTGTGGTACGCTTAAACTGTTTGTTGTAAATTTGTTTCTTTAAAGCATTGTATGACCTCATATACGGCGGCGATTTGTTTTTCATTCAGACCAAATACTGAAATGCTTGCTGTATCTTTAATACCAAGAAGATAGTCCGCAGATACATTAAAAAATTTTGCAAGTTCAATAATATACTGTGTAGATGGAACTGATAGCCCCATTTCCCAATAGTTAACAGCCGAACGGGATAATTTAAACTCTTTTGCAAGCTGTGCTTGTGTTAAACCTTTATTTTCTCTCAACTGTTTTATCCTTTCCCCAATAGAAAACAACTCTTTCGTCATCATAAAAAATCACCCTGTATGATAATTATTTCAATCATTATGATAATTATAATTAATTTTAGATAAATATTATAAATCATCTTGATTAATTTTACTTGACATTTTGATAGTTTAGTGATAAACTATATACACAAGCGAATATTCTCATAAGATTTATTTGCAAAATACATAATACAAGAAAGGTTGGATGATTATGAAAAAAGTTACGGCATTCTTGTTGGCTGTAACGACAGTAATGTCAATGTCAGTTTTCTTATGTTCATGTGGGGAACAACCTACAAATTCTAACAGCCAGAATTCCATTGAACAATCTTCAAAAGAAACGGATATAGACAACAGCGAGGTATCTGAAGAAAGCACTGATACTGAACAGATATCTGAAAACGAATCTTCTGTAGTACCGGAAGTATCTAAGAAAACAGTTGAAAAAATCTCTCTGTCTGAAGCTTGTTATGACCTGACTGTTGAAAACGATTATACGGATTCTGTAGAAGAGAATCCTTATAATCTTCCAGAATACAGAGTCAAAGAGGAATATGAAGAAAAAATCAATCAAGGACTTATGGAAATTGAGTATACTCAAAACGATGTTGTAAGATATGCAGTATTAAAAAATGAAATTCCAGCCTACTCAACTGATACGGAAGTAATCCGTGCAGAGCCGATTCCATCAGGTTCAATAGTTGGCATAGTGTCTATGACATGTAGGTTTTATAAAATAGGTATGGAAAACGAAAAAGGTGGTATATGTTATACCTTTGAAATCTACAATAATGGCAGTACTTTTTCTTTATTAGAATATGTTAATTATGCAGAATTTGATGAGGATACAAGTATCGAGCTAATCGAATATTTAGAGTTATTATCCCCTGATTATACTCCGAGTAGTTCAGATAATGTTTATGGAATGAGTGATGAAAACCAAATAAATATTTACGCAAAAGTTACGACCTGCGATTTACCAGATAATGAGCCCAAATCCTATATTGCTGCAAAATCATACTCATTCGCAGAAATAGATGATCCGGATGTTATTACAAAAATTCAATCCGGAGAGACGGTTAGTGTATATAAAGAAGAAAAAGACTATTACATTTGCCAATATTACAGCGACAAAGGGTATCGTATTGAAAAGTCATTTTTACAAGAAAATGACCAGAGTACATAATATAAAGCCAAAAACATGATACAAGTTACCGTATTCGTTTTAACAGCTTCTTAATGAACTTGCCTCATGTTAAATATCATATAACAAACATAATATCAGACTTTTATAACAGCGTACCACAATCATCTGCGGTACGCTGTTTTTTATATTTCATCCGTGATAGTATAGTAAGCGACAATCATTTCTTTTTAAGTCTTAAGTTTTAGCATTCATATATTTTTGTACCACTTTCCACATTAAAACTATAGACGTGTGCAAAAATAGCCAAAGTGCTCCTCTATGGAGCACGACGCGGACAGTTCTATTGAAAGTTGATGCATTGTTAAGTCGTCCAGCGGGGTCACCCGCTCCGGTGCAGTCACGCACTTCATTAATATAAAAACTTCTCCCCCGAAAGGTGGTGAATGAAAACACCTTTCGGGGGAGTTATTATTTAACTGAAAGCTTTAATGCTGTAGTATAATTATGACTCAGCACGGGACTTCAGCTCATCATATCTGTCAACGGACTTAGCCTCTGCCTTCTTGAAGAGCTCTTCTGCTCTCTCAGGGAAGGAACGTGTAAGAGCACTGTAACGTGCCTCGCCGAGAATGAAGTCACGGTATGATGTTGTGGGAGCTTTGCTGTCAAGTGTGAAGGGGTTCTTACCCTGAGCCTTGAGTGTCGGGTTGTAACGGAACATATTCCAGTAACCGCAGTCAACAGCCTTCTTCATCTCTGCCTGACAGTTCTTCATGCCGCCCTTGATGGAGTGCATCTCACAAGGAGCATAACCGATGATGAGTGACGGACCCGGATAAGCTTCTGCTTCCTTGATAGCCTTGAGTGTCTGGTTCTGGTCAGCACCCATAGCGATCTGTGCAACATAGATGTAGCCGTAGGACATAGCGATATCTGCAAGGCTCTTCTTAGCGATAGATTTACCGGCTGCTGCAAACTGTGCAACCTGTCCGATCTGTGAAGCCTTTGATGCCTGTCCGCCTGTGTTGGAGTAAACTTCGGTATCGAATACCATAATGTTTACATCCTCGCCGGAAGCGAGTACATGGTCAACGCCGCCGAAGCCGATATCATATGCCCAGCCGTCGCCGCCGAATATCCATACAGACTTCTTAGCAAGGAACTCTTTGTTCTCGAGAACATCAAGTCTTGTCGGGCAGTCG
Source organism: uncultured Clostridia bacterium (assembly GCA_946186665.1). Classification (GTDB taxonomy): domain Bacteria; phylum Bacillota; class Clostridia; order Oscillospirales; family Acutalibacteraceae; genus UBA1213. The sequence continues at coordinate 19,726 of CAMHOE010000024.1, forward strand.
CAATCAAGCTTTTCAAGCTCTGCAACAACAGCTTCTGCTGCTGCGCCGTTCTTCTCGCCGTCATCCTTTGTAGCCATAAACTCAGCAATAGCTGCCTTTACGCTTTCGGGAGCCTTCTCGCCGGCTGCGATCTGCTCCAGATCACCGATGAGTCTCTCACGGATAGCCTTCTGTCCAAGATACATACCAAGACCATGCTCTGCGTTGTCCTCAAAGAGTGAGTTAGCCCATGCAGGACCCTGACCCTTCTTATTTACTGTGTAAGGACAGGTAGCAGCAGGACCGCCCCAGATAGAAGAACAGCCTGTAGCATTGGAGATGTACATTCTGTCGCCGAAGAGCTGAGTAACGAGACGTGCATAGGATGTCTCTGCACAGCCTGCGCATGAACCGGAGAACTCAAGAAGCGGCTGCTTGTACTGGCTGCCGATAACATTGAGGTTAGCAGTTGTTTCGGGCTTCTCTGTTACATTAGCAACACAGTAGTCGAATACCTTCTGCTGATCTTCCTGTGACTCACGGGAAACCATCTTAAGTGAATTTGTCGGGCAAACGCCTACGCAGACGCTGCATCCCATACAATCCATAGGTGATATAGCGAGTGTATATTTGTAGTCTGTCTTAACAACAGGCTTAGGAGCGATCTTTGTATTTTCGGGAGCTGCCTTAGCCTCTTCCTCAGACATAGCAAAAGGTCTGATAGTAGCGTGAGGACAAACGAAGGAACACTTGTTACACTTTGCACAAGTCTCTGCATTCCACTCAGGAACCATAACAGCAACACCGCGCTTCTCATAAGCGGATGCGCCAAGCTCGAATGTACCGTCAACGTGGTCAACGAATGCGGATACAGGCAGAGAGTCGCCGTCCATCTTGTCAACAGGCTCAAGGATACTCTCAACCATCTTGACTGTCTTTTCATAGCCTGTAAGCTTGCTCTCAGCAGCAGCTTCAGTTGCGTCAGCCCATGCAGCAGGAACGTCTACCTTAACATATGCGGTAACACCTGCGTCGATAGCCTTATGGTTCATGTCAACAACGTCCTGACCCTTCTTCAGGTAAGACTTTGTTGCAGCGTCCTTCATGTGCTGTACAGCCTCTTCAATGGGCATTACCTTTGCAAGAGCAAAGAATGCAGCCTGAAGGATAGTATTTGTACGCTTGCCCATGCCGATCTTCTCAGCAAGGTCGATAGCGTTTACTGTATAAAGCTGGATATTGTTCTTTGCGATATACTGTTTTGTTTCAGCGTTAAGGTGCTTGTCAAGCTCCTCAGCTGTCCACTGACAGTTGATAAGGAACACACCGCCGGGCTTAACGTCCTGTACCATCTTATAGCCCTTGAGGATGTAAGACGGGTTATGGCAGGCAACAAAGTCAGCCTTGTTTATGTAATAAGGGCTCTTGATGGGCTTATCACCAAAACGAAGGTGTGAAATAGTTACGCCGCCTGTTTTCTTTGAGTCATACTGGAAGTAAGCCTGAACATACTTCTGAGTATAGTCACCGATGATCTTGATGGAGTTCTTGTTAGCACCAACAGTACCGTCACCGCCGAGACCCCAGAACTTACATTCGATAGTACCCTCAGCAGCGGTATTCGGTGAAGGCTTCTCATCAAGTGAGAGGTTAGTAACGTCATCCTTGATACCCAGTGTGAACTGAGCCTTAGGAGCGTCCTTAGCAAGCTCCTCATATACAGCGAATACGCTTGCAGGAGGAGTATCCTTTGAACCAAGACCATAACGTCCGCCGATAACCTTTATACCTGTTCTGCCCTGAGCAGCCAGTGCAGCGATAACATCAAGATACAGAGGCTCGCCGAGAGCACCGGGCTCCTTTGTTCTGTCAAGAACAGCGATTTTCTTACAGCTTGCAGGTATAGCCTCAACGAGCTTGTCAGCTCTGAAGGGACGATAAAGTCTTACCTTAACAAGACCAACCTTCTCGCCGTTAGCATTCATATAGTCAATGACCTCTTCTGCAACGTCACAGATAGAGCCCATAGCGATGATAACACGCTCAGCATCCTCAGCACCGTAGTAGTTGAAGAGCTTATAGTCTGTACCAAGCTTATCGTTGATCTTGCCCATATACTTCTCAACGATTTCAGGTACAGCTTCATAGTACTTGTTGCAAGCCTCTCTGTGCTGGAAGAAGATATCTCCGTTTTCATGAGAACCTCTCATTACAGGATGCTCAGGATTAAGTGCTCTCTTTCTGAATGCCTTAACAGCGTCCATATCGCACATTTCCTTAAGGTCCTCATAATCCCAGATCTGGATCTTCTGGATCTCATGAGATGTTCTGAAGCCGTCAAAGAAGTTGATAAACGGAACTCTGCCCTCGATAGCTGCAAGGTGAGCAACAGGAGCCAGATCCATTACTTCCTGGGTATTAGTCTCTGCAAGCATTGCAAAGCCGGTCTGACGACAGGCGTAAACATCTGAGTGATCGCCGAAGATATTCAGCGCATGAGAAGCGACGCATCTTGCGGAAACGTGGAATACGCCCGGAAGAAGCTCACCTGCGATCTTGTACATATTAGGGATCATCAGAAGAAGACCCTGAGATGCGGTAAAGGTAGTAGTAAGAGCACCGGCATTAAGTGAACCGTGAACAGTACCGGAAGCACCTGCTTCAGACTGCATTTCGGATACCTTTACAGTTGTGCCGAAGATGTTCTTAAGACCCTGAGCGGACCACTGATCAACGTAGTCAGCCATAGGGCTGGACGGAGTGATAGGATAGATACCGGCTACCTCTGTAAACGCATACGCAACGTGAGCGGCAGCGTTATTACCGTCCATGGTTTTCATTTTTCTTGCCATTGGGTTTGTCCTCCTTTTTATTATTAAGGTCATCCACAACATATTGTGTTGCCTTAAATAAGATCAGGTTTTAAATACAGCATACCTGTTGTATCATCATTAATTTTAACACTTTTTTTTCTTCATGTAAAGTGCTATTTTGTAAATAATAAATATTTTTTCTGCGGTGCGTGACCGCACTGGACGACTTAGAACGCATCTACATTTGTCTGAACCGTCCGCGTCGTGCCCCTATGGGGGGCACTTTGGCTGCTACCGTACACGTCTACAGTTTCAATGTGGAAAAAAAAATTAAATGAATACTGAAAACTTAAAACTGAAAAATGAATAATAGTGGTACGTTTTCGCTAATGCGAAAACGAAATATAGTAAGTATAATATAAACTACAGTTTTATACTGTACAGGCGCATAAAGTTGAGTAAGTGAAAGAACTTTACGCCTATAAGAAACAGCCAAAACAGCAGGCTCTTAGCCTGCGCCGGCGGATGGGGAATAGTGTCCTACAAGTCTGCGCCGCCAATCGCGGACAGGAAAATGTTAGGTCAGAATATCAGAGTGAGCTTTAGCGAACGCAAACGCGAATCGGGTGTGGCAGCACGTCAATCTAATTTGGAAATTATTTTGTTACTTTTCAGAATCAACCTTCTTTCTTGAGCTTGCCGAAAGGGCTTAAAGTGCGTTTTTTCTAATTAATTAAACCTGACAGGCATAGTAAAGTGTGCATAAGTCACTCAAAGATTATTCGCTTAACGCTCAAAATGACATCTTATTAAACTTTGTATCATTTTGATGTCTGAATTAGATTGACGTGGGTGTGGCAGCTTGCCACCTTGCCAAAAAGTTGAATATGTAGTAGAATAGTGGTGTGATAAAAAACAGGATGGTGCGTGTATGAGGATTTTGGGAATTGACCCCGGATATGCTATTGTGGGTTATGGAGTTATTGAATTCAGCGGCGGCAGATATTATGCTGTAGATTACGGTGCTGTCACTACCGATGCCGATACCCCCTTCCCTGAAAGATTACAGCAGATATATAACGGTATTCTCTCAGTCATTATCCGGAATGACCCTGATGAGATGTCTATAGAAAGACTGTATTTCCAGAATAACCAGAAAACAGCTATTGCAGTTGCCGAAGCAAGGGGCGTTATACTTCTCGCCGCTCAGAACAGCAATATCCCTATAAGTGAATATACTCCATTACAGGTGAAAACCGCTGTGACAGGTTATGGTCAGGCTCATAAACCTCAGGTAATGGAAATGACTAGACGACTGCTTAAGCTTGACAAGGTGCCTAAACCGGATGATACCGCCGATGCACTTGCTATAGCAATATGTCACGCCCAAAGCTCCGGTACAAAACTCAGGTCACTGCTTAACCGCAGAAACAGCACTATATAAATTTGGAATGTGGAAAGTGGAATGTGGAATTATAGTGAGTTTCCGCTGAGGTGCCTTTAAGAAGTGTCTTTGGGTACGACAACATATTACAGAGGGGATTTTAAATGACATATTTGTATTTTGTAAGGCACGCCCAGCCGGATTATAGAATTGGTTCAGACAGTACATACTTACTTTCGGAGGAGGGTATGTCCGACCGTCTGAAAGCCGCCGATGCACTCAGGGATGTGCGTTTTGATGCGGCTGTTTCAAGCCCATACACAAGAAGTATAGAAACTATACGACCAATAATCGAGAGTCAGGGACTTGAACTGAAAATGGATATAAGGCTTCGTGAACGTGATAAGGGTGTGGGTAAAACAAACTGCCGTGAAATGTTTCTGAAGCGTTGGAATGACCACAGCTTCTGCGAGGAGGGCGGCGAATGTCTGCGCTCTGTGCAGGAGAGAAACATTGACGCACTCAGTGATATTCTGCGTGAATACAAAGACAAGACTGTCCTTGTGGGGACTCACGGAACTGCACTTTCAACAATATTGAATTACTATGACACAAGCTTTGGATTTGAAAGCTTTATGAGAATAATAGATTATATGCCCTATGTTGTAAGGCTCAGCTTTGAAGGTCTGAAGCTTGTGGAAACAAAGGAAATATTTTATATTGAAAAGGAATTTCACGGAGTAAGCAAATAAAACCGGAGGATTTTTTTGAGGTGACTTAATTATGATATACAGTCTGAATGGAAAACTAATTCACAGTGAACCCACATTTGTTGTAATAGAATGTGCAGGAGTAGGATACAAATGCCTTGTCACTATGAACACTGCAAGAACACTGCCGAGACTCGGTGAAAATGTTATGCTATATACACATATGCTTGTACGTGAGGATGCAGTAGAATTGTGCGGCTTTGCGACTGCTGATGAAATGAACTGTTTCAGGCTGCTGACTTCTATAAGCGGCGTGGGCGCAAAGGTAGCTATAGCTATATTGTCGGTGCTTACCCCTGAACAGGTAGCTCTTTCGGTATCGCTCGGAGACAGCAAGGCACTTACAAAAGCAAGCGGCGTTGGAAATAAGCTTGCCCAGAGAATTATATTAGAGCTGAAGGACAAGATAAAAAAGCTCGGCATAACAGAAGCTTCATCAAGCGAGACCGTCCCCTCTTCTTCTGTTCCTGCCGCTTCGGGTAATATATCTCAGGCATTGGGTGCTCTCGCCGTTTTGGGCTATACTCCGGATGAAATACTGCCCTTTATGAACGGTATCGACACAACTCTGCCTGTTGAAAAAATAATAGCTGAAACTCTTAAAGCAATAGGAAAGAAATAAGATTATTAGTGATTAGTGGTTAGTGGAAGTCCAAAGCTCAAAGCTCAAAGTTTCTCCCCTTTCAGGGGAGGCTTTTGGTTACGTACACCTGCCACTGCCTCCCCTGAAAGGGGAGGTGTCAGAAATTCACGAAGTGAACTTCTGACGGAGAGGTTCCCACACAAAAGCCTGAGACGTAAACAGTAATAGCCAAAGTGCTCCCATAGGAGCACGACGCGGACGGTTTAATTAGAAGTTGATGCGTTCTAAGTCGTCCAGTGCGGTCACGCACAGCACGACGCGGACGGTTTAATTAGAAGTTGATGCGTTCTAAGTCGTCCAGTGCGGTCACGCACAGCACGACGCGGACGGTTTAATTAGAAGTTGATGCGTTCTAAATCGTCCAGTGCGATCACGCACCGGTCACGCACCACATTCCACATTCAAAATTATTAATGGGGTGATATTATGGATGATTTTGATTTTGAAAACAGAATAGTCGCACCTACGGAAATTATGGGCGACAATGACAGCGATAACCCTCTGCGCCCGAAAACACTTGATGATTACATCGGTCAGAAAAAAGCAAAACAAAATCTTGCAGTTTTTATTGAAGCCGCAAAACAAAGAAATGAAAGTCTTGACCATGTTCTGCTGTACGGACCGCCGGGTCTTGGCAAAACTACCCTTTCGGGAATAATAGCAAATGAGCTGCGTGTAAATCTTCGCATAACTTCCGGTCCTGCAATAGAAAAACCCGGAGATTTAGCTGCAATACTTACTAATCTCAACGAGGGCGACGTGCTTTTTATAGATGAGATACACCGCATTTCCCGTGCAGTCGAGGAAATTCTGTATCCTGCAATGGAGGACTTCGCTATAGATATCGTGACAGGTAAGGGTCAGATGGCGGCTTCGTATCACCTGCCGCTGCCGCACTTCACACTTGTGGGGGCAACTACCCGAGCAGGACAGCTTACAGCACCTCTGCGCGACCGTTTCGGAGTGTCTCTGCGGCTGGAGCTTTATACGCCTGAGGAGCTTGCACGTATCGTAACAAGAAGCGCTTCTATACTGAATATTGAAATTGAGCCGGACGGGGCACTGGAAATTGCGTCCCGTTCAAGGGGTACTCCGAGAATTGCAAACCGTATGTTAAAGCGTGTGCGCGACTTTGCACAGGTGATGTCTGACGGCGTTATCACACTGCAAACCGCACAGATAGCTCTGGAACGTCTGGAAATAGACGAGCTGGGGCTGGATGCAAACGACAGAAGAATGTTATCCGCAATAGTCAAATTCTACAGAGGAGGACCCGTTGGTCTGGAAACTCTTGCAGCCGCTATCGGTGAAGAGGCTGTAACTATAGAGGACGTGATTGAGCCTTATCTCATGCAGATAGGATTCCTTAACCGTACACCGAGAGGCCGCTGTATAACAAAAGCCGCCTGTCTGCATATGGGCTTTGATATGCCTGATGCACAGGACGGTCAGATAAAATTCGAGTGATAAATTATGGACAATAATATTTTAACAGTATCAGGACTTAATCTGTACGTAAAGACTCTTCTGTCATCCGACAGAAATCTTCGCTCGGTATATCTCAGAGGTGAGATATCCAATCTTACCGACCACTACCGTTCGGGGCATATCTATTTGACTCTTAAAGATGACAGGTCGGCAATCAAGGCTGTGATGTTTGCAGGCAATGCAAAATATCTGAAGTTCAAGCCAAAGGATGGCATGATGGTAATAGTACGGGGAAGTGTATCGCTGTATGATGTTACCGGAACCTATCAGTTTTATATTGAAGATATGCAGCCGGATGGTGTTGGCGCTCTGAGTCTTGCATTTGAGCAGCTGAAGGAAAAGCTCCGTTCAGAGGGACTTTTCGATGAAGCGCACAAAAAGCCGCTGCCGCCCTTTCCGAAACGCATAGGAGTAATAACCTCTCCTACGGGTGCTGCGGTACAGGATATTCTGAGGATACTCAAAAGACGATATCCTGTGGGTGAAATAATCATGTGTCCCGTCGCAGTTCAGGGAGAAAACGCTGTTCCTCAGCTTATAGAAGCTGTCAGAAGATTTGACCGTCTGGGCTGCGCCGATGTTATTATAATAGGCAGGGGCGGAGGTTCTATAGAGGACCTGTGGGCGTTCAATGATGAAGGTCTTGCCCGTGCAATATTTGACTGCGGTACACCCGTTGTGTCCGCCGTAGGACACGAAACCGACTTTACAATATGCGACTTTGTTTCGGATGTCCGCGCATCTACTCCATCCGCCGGCGCAGAGCTTGTATCGCCTGAGATCGACTCCATTATCTCCACTGTAAGCTATTGCAGAAGGCGCATAGGGGATGAAATGATATCGCGGCTGAAATATGAAAAGGAACGTCTTGAAAGGCTGTCAAAGGCAAAGGTGCTGAAGTCACCTATGGAGATAGTAGAACACCGCAGACAAAGACTTGATATGCTCAGCTCCGGACTGAAAAACAGTTATTCGGCTGTGCTTTCCGGAAAACAGCAAAGCTTTGCATATCTCAATTCAAAGCTTGACGCACTCAGCCCTCTTAAGGTGCTTTCAAGAGGATATTCCATCACAATGAAAAACAACAAGCCGGTTCTTTCCGTAAAAAATGTAGAAGAAAACGATCAACTCCAAATAAGACTTTCAGACGGAGACATACTGTGCAAGGCGGAAAAAATAAAGCCGCTGTCCCCTGAGCAAAAGCTTTCGAATAAAAATTCGGTGGGAGGATAAACTATGAAGAAGAAATTAGATTATGAAAAGTCCATCCTCAGACTTCAGGAAATAGTGGAGCTTCTTGAAAACGGAGATATGCCTTTAGAGGACTCCATGAAGCTGTTTGAGGAAGGCACGATGCTTTCTGCGCAATGCTACGAAGTGCTGCAAAAAGCCGAGCAGAAGATAACTCTTCTGTCTGATATCGAAAAAAAGGAGGACATTGAAAATGAGTGACAGCTTAAAGCTATTTGAACAGGAGCTTATTTCGTATCTGCCAAAGGAAGACGGATACATAAACACTGTTATTGAGTCAATGCGGTACAGCCTGACAGCAGGCGGAAAACGTATTCGTCCCATGCTTGTCATAGAGTTTGCAAAGCTGTGCGGCGGAAATGAAGAAGCCGCCATGCCCTTTGCCTGCGGCATAGAAATGATACACACATATTCTCTGATACATGACGACCTTCCCTGTATGGACAATGACGACCTCAGGCGTGGAAAGCCCACAAATCACAAGGTATTCGGTGAAGCTGCCGCCGTACTGGGAGGGGATGCGCTTCTGACTTTAGCATTCGGAACAGTACTGTCCGAAAGGTCGGTCACTCTGAACGGATACGAAAAATGCGCCCGTGCGGCAAGACTTCTTGCCGACAACGCAGGCGCAGAGGGTATGATAGGCGGACAGATAATTGACACAGAAAGCGAAAACAGAGAGGTCACACCGGAGCGTTTAAGGATAATGGACTCCAAAAAAACCGGTGCGCTCATAAAGGCATCCTGTCTGCTGGGCTGTATCTGTGCAGGCGCATCTGCTGAGGAATTCAAAGCCGCAGAGGATTACGCCGAAAACATAGGATTAGCCTTCCAGATAGTTGATGACATTCTGGATGTTACATCAGACGAAGCCACACTGGGAAAGCCCATCGGCAGTGACAAAGAGAACAACAAGTCTACCTATGTATCACTTTTAGGTCTTGAAAAATGCAGAGAGCTATGCGACGAGCTTACGAACAAAGCCCTCAGCTCCCTTGACATTTTCACAGCTGACACCTCTCCCCTTCGTTCCCTCGCCCTCACCCTCCGTGACCGAACCTCCTAAGCGCCGGCGCAGAGCCTGCGCACCCGATTCACGTTGGCGTTCGCTAAAGCTCACTCTGTTATTCTGACCGAACATTCATTGTCCGCGATTGACGGCGGCGCAAAGCTTGCGCACCCGATTCGCGGCGGCGTTCGCTTGCGCTCACTCTGTTATTCTGACCGAACATTCATTGTCCGCGATTAACGGCGCAGAACCGAAAGACACTTGTCCCCATCCGCTGGCGCAGCCCTTAGGGGCTGCTGTTTCGGCTATTTTTTCCAAACATACACTCCCTCCACTTCCTCGACTTCATGCGCCTATACAGTGTAAAGCTGTAATTTTTATTATACTTACTATAATTCGTTTTCGCATAAGCGAAAACGTACCACAACCATTCACTATTCACTATTTACTATTCACTATTCGTTATTCACCATTCACTATTCACTTTTTCCGGGCTGCTGTTTCATGTGAAAATATAAATCTTTTTCCTACTCAACTTTATGTGCCTGTACTGTGTGAAGTTGTAGTTTTTATTATACTTACTATAATTCGTTTTGCTTTAGCAAAACGTACCACTATTATTCATTATTAAGTCTTAAGTTTTCAGTATTCATTAATTATAATTTTCTCCGCCGCCTTTATTCCGTCTACTGCTGCGGACATTATGCCGCCGGCGTATCCGGCTCCCTCTCCGCAGGGATACAGCCCTTTGAGGGAAACCGACTGCATACTTTCGTCACGCAATATCCTGACAGGCGAGGAACTCCGGCTCTCAACAGCTGTAAGTACGGCGTCCCCGTCATCAAAGCCGCTGAGCCTTCCGCCCATCAGCGCGATACCCTCACGAAGAGAGTCCGTCATAAACTGCGGCAGACACATATCGAGGGATGTCAGCTCGTATCCCGGCTCATAGCTCGGTACAACGGAACCTATTGCAGTTGACCGCTGCTTTTTTATGAAGTCACACACACGCTGTACCGGAGCATTGTAGCTTCCTCCTCCAAGCTCAAACGCCTTTGCTTCGAGCTTTCTTTGCAGTTCAACTCCTGCAAGAATGTCACTGCTGCCAATATCGTTTGTGGTAATGCCAACAAGCAGTGCGGAATTTGCGTTGCGCTTGTCCCGTGCAAATTCACTCATACCGTTTGTGACAAGCCGTCCCTTTTCACTTGCCGCTGCAACTACGGTTCCGCCGGGACACATACAGAAGGTGTATACTCCCCTTCCGCTTTTAAGATGTACTGCAAGTTTATAGTCAGCTGCGCCAAGATACGGGCTGTTGTAAAAGCTGCCGTATTGACTGCGGTTTATCATTTCCTGCAAATGCTCTATGCGCACTCCCATTGCAAATGGTTTCTGCTCCATCTTTATTCCGCTGTCATAAAGCATTTTGAATGTATCTCTTGCGCTGTGACCTATGGCAAGGATAATGTTATCAGCTTCAAGGAAAATCTTTTTGCCGTCAGTCTCCAGCTCAGCACCTGTTACAGTGCCGTCCTTTGCTCTCAGTGCTGTAAGCTTCGTGCCGAACATAAACTCGCCGCCAAGCGAAATTATATCCTGTCTGATATTCTTTACTGTACTTTTGAGGATATCCGTACCGATATGCGGCTTTGCAAGATATAGTATCTCTTCCGGAGCGCCATGCTCTGCAAATTCCATAAGTACCTTTCGTATACGGCTGTCCTTAGTTCCGGTGTTGAGCTTGCCGTCGGAAAATGTTCCGGCTCCGCCCTCACCGAATTGTATATTGGATGATGTATCAAGCTGTCCTGATATTCTGAAGCGTTCAACATCTCTTGTTCTGCTGTCAACATCACGTCCTCTTTCAATGACTATTGGCTGCTGTCCTGCCTGAGCAAAGATAAGAGCGGCAAACAAACCGCAGGGCCCGCTGCCGATAACCACCGGTCTGCGTCTGAGCTTACGGCAATCTGGCAGTTCATATTTGTATTCCTGCACAACAGCGGCGCTTCTGCATCCCCGCACAGCTTTTTGTTCACTGACGGACAATCTGATATCCAGTGAAGCCGTAAAGTGTATGTCGCTTTTTCTTCTTGCGTCCACACTGCGTTTGTACAGCGAAATATATTTTATATCTCCCGCGCTGATATTCAGTTTTTTAGCCGCCGCTTTTTTCAGCGCTGATTGGTCATAATCCAGCGGCAGAGAAATATCGTTAAGTCTTATCATTATGTTATCTCCGTTAAATCAATTATTTCACAGCTGTTTTCATTCAGCGTAAAGCATAGCTTTCCTCAGCCCTCCGCAAATGCAGTAAAGGATATAAAAAATGCGCCCGAAAAACGGACGCATGTTACGGCGAAAACGCCAAAGGATTCATTTGCAGTTCAGGACTGATTACTCAGAAAAGCCTGACTGGATAAGTTTGATAAGACTGTCAACGGCTGCTTCCTCATCTGCACCGTCAGCCATTACCTTGATGGTAGTACCGCCAACGATACCGAGAGACAGAACACCGAGAAGGCTCTTTGCATTAACTCTTCTTTCTTCCTTTTCTACCCATATAGAAGACTTGAACTCATTAGCCTTCTGGATGAAAAAGGTAGCAGGACGAGCGTGGAGACCAACCTGGTTCTGAACCATTACTTCCTTAACGTACATGATAAATTCCTCCTCAACAATAATTTAACCCCTAAACATTATAAACAACTACAGGATATCTTTCTACCCCTTTGCCCTTAAATGTATACTACAATTATAACACAATTTACGCTTTGGTCAACAGTTTTATAAAACTTTGGGCTTATGTACGATTTAAAAAGTTTACTCAAAGAATGATTTTGTGCAAAGTGCTACAAATGTTGAAAACTTTTAGTTTTGAACAGGCAGAATGATGTCGTATTTACCCAACTAGGGTATATGATTGCGATGATTTTGTATATTTTTGTATTTTATTTTTCTTTATACAATTTAAGATTATATGAAAATCAATTATTTTGTCAACATGCACAAATCACGCTAAATATCTTGAAAAAATTATGTCGGCTTTTAATCTGGACATTTTAATAATTTATTAACAAGATTTCCTGACGATGTATAAATATGAATTTTACACTGTTTTTACTCATGTTTTCTTTCACAAAGCGAATTTATTATTCCGAATAGTAATTAAAAGTTTTTATCATCCGCAATACAAAACTGGCAATATTGACCACATTTACATTCTTTCGGATACCAGTTTATATCAGCGCATAATTGTACAATAGTGCTTTTTCTACAATAAACCATTTTTCTCCAGAAGCTTTTTGTCGCTTTCGGACAGTTCAAGCTTTACGAGCATATCAGGACGTTTTTTTGCAGTCTCTATAAGCGACTGCTCATGCCGCCATTTTTCTATATTCGCATGATGACCGCTGAGCAGTACCTCCGGCACATCCCTGCCTCTCCACTGCGCAGGCTTTGTATACTGAGGATATTCAAGCAGTCCGCTGTAGTGGCTTTCCTCTTCAAAACAGATATCATCCGACAGCACCTCAGGTATCATCCTGCACACGCTGTCTGTCAGCACAAGCGCAGGAAGTTCACCTCCTGTAAGAACATAATCGCCTATAGATATCTCCTCATCTATATATTCATCAAGCACACGCTGGTCAACGCCCTCATAGTGTCCGCAGAGTATCGCTATATTTTCAAGTCCGGCAAGCTCCCTTACCTTTTCCTGAGTCAGCACCTTACCTTTAGGAGACATATATATAAAATGCGGGCGTTTGCCTATAGTCCTGCAAAGCTCTTCAAAACAAAGCGCTATAGGCTCTGCTTTCATCAGCATACCCATACCGCCGCCATAGGTAGTATCATCCACCCTCCTGTGCTTATCAAAGGCAAAGTCTCTCAGCTGATGACATCTCAGCTCCACTGCGCCTTTTTTCTGTGCCCTGCCAATAATACTCTCCCCCAGCACTGTATCGCACATTTCCGGAAAAAGCGTTATCAAATCAATCCTCATCATCAAATAGTCCCTTCATAGGTCTGAGCTTTATAACACCGCCGTCAATATCCTTCTCCACAACTACATCCGGTATCACCGGAACAAGATAGTCCCTGCCATCCTTTGTGACCTGATATAGGTCATTTGCACCCGTTTTCAATACATCAGTCACTTCGCCGTAATACTCACCGCTGTCAGCATCCTCAACCCTCAGTCCGATAAGGTCCTGTATAAAGTTTGTACCCTTCGGCAAATGCGCATCATCACGGTCGATATACAATATCTTTCCTCTGAGCATATCAGCCTGTTCCACATTATCCACACCGTCAAGCTGTACTATCGCTATATTCTTATGCGCTCTTGCCTTTATTATTTTCATCTCCGTACCGTCTGCATAAAACAGTCTTTTAAATCTGCACAAAAAAACGGCGCTGTCGCACCAGGGGTCTATTCTCACTTCTCCCTTAAGCCCATGTGTTCCTACAATTTTTCCGACTTCAATATACTTCTTCTTCATCATTTCATCTCCTGTTCTGTAAAAAAACGGGGAAAGCGCATAACGGCTTCCCCCTGATTTGTCAGTCTATCTCGACCTGAATTTTTTCTTCGTGTCTTGCAGCGGCCGCTCTCATAACTGTACGGATAGCCTTTGCAATACGTCCCTGGCGTCCGATAACTCTTCCCATGTCTGCTTCGTCAACATGAAGATGATAAACGGTTACTCCCTCTTCATTCTTCTCGTCAACTGTGACATTGATAGCATCGGGCTTCTCAACGAGTCCCTTAACAATTGATACTAATAACTCTTCCATTGTTACCTCCGCAGGACTCAGATGATGTTATTCTTCTTCATAAGTGCCTTTACGGTATCTGTGGGCTGTGCGCCGTTAGCGATCCACTTCTTTGCCTTATCCTCATCGATTTTGAACTCTGAGGGATCTGCAAGGGGATTGTATGTGCCGATTTCCTCGATAAATCTGCCGTCACGGGGATATCTTGAATCTGCAACTACCACACGATAAAAAGGTGCTTTCTTTGCTCCTACACGACGAAGTCTGATCTTTACTGCCATTTTTATTTACCTCCATAAATTCTGACACTGTGCTTAGCACTGTCTTTTGTTTTTATATTTTCACCAATAATACATTGGATGAAAGACCACATAAAAAAGTGAATAGTGAATAGTGAATAGTGAATAGTTGTGGTACGTTTTTACTAACGTAAAAACGAATTATAGTAAGTGAAATAATAACTACAGTCTCTCCTCTGAGTGAAAGCGTCTTTAAAATGTGAAAATAGAATTGATCACTGACCATAAATCACTATCTGCTAACCACTGACTACTAACCACTGACTACTAACCACTGACTACTAACCACTAACTACTAACCACTAACCACTATTATTTCTTGCGCTTGCTGTTTCCCTGTCCGTGAAGCATGCTGGGGTTCATCGGCAAGCCGCCCAGTCCCGGAAGCTTTTTCTTCCTTCCGTGCTTGTCCCTTGCGTTCATATTCTTCATGAACTTCTGCATTTCCTCAAACTGCTTCATCAGGCGGTTAACGTCCTCTACCTTCATGCCGCTTCCGGCTGCTATTCTGCGCTTGCGTGAGGGATTTATGATAGACGGGTCAGAACGCTCCTGCTTTGTCATTGAAGATATCATAGCCGCAACTCTGTCCATCTGTCTGTCGTCAAAATCCATCTCTCTTACTTCCTTGCCGATATTCGGTATCTTGGAGAGGATATTTTTAATGGAACCCATTCTCTTTATCTGCTGAAGCTGCTCATACAAATCGTTCATATCGAATTTGTTCTGCTGGAACTTTCTCGCCATTTCCTCAGCTTTCCTCTGGTCAAGTCTGCTCTCAGCGTCCTCAATAAGGGTAAGCACATCACCCATATCAAGTATTCTTGAAGCCATGCGGTCAGGATGGAACACCTCAAGGTCATCCAGCTTTTCGCCTATACCTGCGAACTTTATCGGCTTGCCTGTCACAGCCTTTACAGAAAGGGCTGCACCGCCTCTTGTATCGCCGTCAAGCTTTGTAAGTATAACGCCGCTTATATCCAGAAGGTCGTCAAACGACTTCGCAACATTTACAGCGTCCTGACCTGTCATGGAGTCTACTACAAGAAGTATCTCATTGGGGGCAACCTCAGCCTTTATTTTTTTAAGCTCCTCCATCAGCACCTCGTCAATATGCAGACGTCCTGCTGTATCAAGGATAACTATATCGTTGCCATAGTCCTTTGCGTGTTTTACCGCAGCCTTTGCGATTTTCACAGGATTTTCCTGTCCCATCTCAAAAACTGCCGCACCTGCCTGTCCGCCTACTACCTTAAGCTGTTCTATAGCCGCAGGTCTGTAGATATCGCAGGCAACCAGCAGCGGACGGTGTCCCTGCTTTTTCATCATTTTTGCAAGCTTTGCGCTATGTGTTGTTTTACCTGAGCCCTGCAAGCCGCACATCATAATTATTGTAGGCGGTTTGGAAGCGAACTTTATTTTTGTCTCTTCCGAGCCCATAAGAGCTGTAAGCTCCTCATTAACTATTTTTATGACCATCTGTGCAGGTGTAAGGCTTTCCATTACATCAGAACCGACAGCACGTTCGGTCACCTTTGCTGTAAACTCCTTAGCCACCTTATAGTTTACGTCAGCTTCAAGCAGTGCCATACGAACCTCACGCATTGCACTTTTCACATCGCTTTCGGTAAGCTTACCTTTGTTGCGCAGCTTTTTGAACGCCGCACTAAGTTTTTCGGACAATCCCTCAAATGCCATTTTCTCACGCTCCTGTATTCAGATTACGATTCTATATTTCAGAGAGCCTATCAAGCTCCTTCAGGATTCTCTTGATACTCTCATTGATATCATTTGAGCGATACCTTTTGATATTCAGCTCATCTATAATATCTATATTCCGTCTGAGTTCCGCAAGACCTTCTCTTATCTGTTTATCCTTCATCACAAGTCCCAGTTTATCCTCAGCTTCTGTCATAACAGCCTCTGCTCTTTTTATACTGTCACGCACTCCCTGTCTTGAGATATTCAGATTTTCAGCTATTTCTCCAAGAGAAAGGTCGTCATTATAGTAATACTCTACCGCTTCACGCTGTTTATCAGTCAGAAGCAGACCGTAATAATCAAGCAATTCCGATATCTTCAAATTCTTTGACACACAGCCAACCCCTTTCCTCCATTCTGTAAAGCGTTTTTCTTTACACCTTTGTTATTATACACCATTCCCCATCGTTTGTCAAGTGTGCAGGCGCAAAGTTTGCTCCCGGCGCAGAGCCTGCGCTCCCGATTCGCGGCGGCGTTCGCTAAAGCTCACTCTGATAGTATGACCTCAACTTTTCCTGCCCGCGATTAACGGCGCAAACTTGCCGAAAATCCGTCCCCATCCGCCGGCGCAGCCTTAGGGCTGCTGTTTCGGCTGTTTTATCCGAGCAAAAAGTTTTTTCGCTCATTCAACTTTATGCGCCTGTGCTGTTTGAAGTTTTAGTTTTCTATTACACTTACTATAATTCGTTTTCGCCTAAGCGAAAACGTACCACAACTATTCACTATTCACTATTCACCATTCACTATTCACTATTTCCGCACGACGCGGACGGTTCAAAAATAGCAGATGCGTTCTAAGTCGTCCTGTGCGGTCACGGAAATCAATTTTCAAAAAAGTAGAAAATGTGATATAATATTCGTATGAAAA
>CAMHOE010000025.1 GCA_946186665.1 uncultured Clostridia bacterium
GAGAAAGGAGAATTAATAAAACCACCCCTTTCGGGATGGTTTTATTATACGTGAAAGAAAATGGAACAGCAGAATTCATGTGCTGATTGCCTGAATCTGGGGCGTGCTGTTTATTGTATGCAGTGTGTCAGGTTAAATAAGGGACATAAGGATATGTTTCGCAGCAATGCTCCTGCCCCCCTCCCCCACAAGCCTGAAAGCAGCAAAAATGATTTCTCACAGGTCGAGAAAAGATAATTGTTACATATTCTGTTACTCTAAAAATAGGAACTGATTCCGTTTTACTCAAAACGATAAATCCCCTCCGCTACGAATTGCTCACGACGGAGGGGATGTTATTATGTACGTATTTTATATCCGAATGGAAAGCGTGACAGACCCACAAAAGGAATTGAAGAAAAGCTTAGAATGTTATCTTCTTCATGTATGGTTTAATCTTTCTGATGAAGGAATAGAGGATGCTATATACGACAGCTATGCACTCAGAAAATTCATGAGTATTGATTTTAAAGAAGAACAAGTTCCGGATGCTACAACACTTCTGAAATTCAGACATCTTCTGGAAAAGAATCATCTGAGAGAGCAAATGTTCAAGGCTATCAATTATGTTCTTGAACAAGGCGGAGCAATGATGAAGGGCGGTACGATTATATGCTACAATCATCAATGCGCCGAGTTCAACAAAATATAAGGTTCGCTTCAAATTTACAAAAGTTCGGTATCGTGGTATTGCCAAAAATCTTCATAAACAGAATGTCCTGTTTGCCTGTACAAATCTGCTTATGTATGCTTATGCAAAAAAACATTCTGTACAAGCAATGGGATAAGTGTACCCTATTGAGGGTAATAGCCATCAAAAATGCCTTATATAGGATGTTTTCACTCTGTTTTGTGCTATACTTGTGAAAAAAATTATGCAGTCTCAATTTTAACTTAGAATATATCGATTTATTCAGTGTCTCCTTAATAAAAACCATCCGGATTTCAGCTTGCCGGGGTGGTGGTAAATGGATGGAAACAGAGAAAAAGCCGTACACATCGCCGGAGCAGCTATTATTCAAATCAGTTTAATATTTTGATTCCCAGTCTCGCATTGAGCGGGGCTGTTTTTTTTATAGACAATAACTTTATTTTCTGTTATCATGTATTATAAGACATATGATGCGGATATGAGGGAAGCATTATGAAAAAACGAACATCCAAACAGATTTTTGCAGAAACCTTTCTTGAGCTGAGCCGTGAACTGCCGATAGACAAAATCACCGTCAAAAGAATCATTGAGGAAAGCGGATTGTCACTGAAAACCTTTTATAACCACTTTCCGGACAAATATTCGCTGATGCTGTATATTGAACAGGTAGAGAGCAACCGACTGCATGAAAAGCTGTCAGATGGTGATCTGACCTTTCAGGAATATTTGAGAGAGGGTATAGAATACTATGGGAAAATCAAGCATTTTCTCTTAAATGCTTTTGAAAACACGCAGGGTGCGGATTCCTATATAAAAATGCACGCTGAGGAAGCTTGTCGTTCCCTGCTTGATTTCATACAGAAAAAGAATGGTCTTACAGAAATAGCTGCCGATGTAGTCTTTGCGGAAAGATTTTATGCAAATGGTCTTGCAAGCAGCTTTTTCGATTATAATTTCGGTAATAATAACCTCACGGAAGATGAGTTTATCCGCTATTGCGTGGAATGTATCCCGGAAAAGCTCAGACCCTTCCTGCTATAAAAAAAGTACAGGGTTTGGCAAATTGCTGTAAAAGTACAGTGATATTAAAAATCCACCATTGAAATAATTATCAAATGTGATATAATTACATTAATGATTGTGCACAACCGGAATGCACACAATATTATATTTCAGGAGGGTCATACTATGACAAAAATTGAACTGTTGAAGGCATTCGCAAAGGGCTGGTTCGGCAACTCCCAGCAGCACTCTATCCACGCTCAGCTTTTGAAGGCTCGTGGACTGAACAAGCTCGGTGACAAGATCATGGCTGAATCAGATGAGGAATGGGAAGAGGCTAAAAAGGTCAATGCAAGACTTATTGAGCTTGGTGAAACACCTGTTGTTGAGATCGAACCTTATCCTGTTATCACCGACATCAAGGAAATGCTGGAATATGACTGCAAGGATGCTGCTGAAGCTCTGCCGATGATGTCAAAGTCTCTTGCTATGTTCGATGACGACTATGTTACAAGACACATGATCGAGGAGTTTATCCTTGACGAGCAGGAACACTACAACTGGGTAAAGGGTCATCTCTGTCTGATCGAGCAAATCGGCATGGAAAATTATATGATTGAGATGCTGGGTGATTGATGATGAGTGAAAAAGAACAGATTCTCGAAGCGATGAAAAAAGCCGGCGAGCCTCTGAATGCTGGCAAAATCGCTGAACTCACAGGCTTTGACCGCAAGGTTGTTGACAAAACAATGACCGCCATGAAAAAGGACGGTTCAATTGTATCGCCTGTCCGCTGCAAATGGGAACCTGCTGATAAATAATAAGCTGACCGGCATACCTCTTTATAATGGGATATGTCGGTCGTTTTATAAAATAATGAAAGGATGGACAGAATCATGAGATCATTTTTAACTTTTATCGGAGGAATATGCACAGGTGTATTTCTTATCATGCTTTATCTTCACCGCAATGTTATCAAAGCGGCAATAACAGGAGAGGAAATGCCCAAAGCACCGGAAAGCTGCCCTGCTTTCAGACCGGAAGATGATGGCGAATGACAAACGAAATCATATCAGATAAATACAGCTCCATTCGCCTGAAAAATCAGCTTTGTTTTCCGCTTTATGCCTGTGCCAAGGAGATCGTGCGGCTCTACCGCAAGCCCCTTGAAAAAATAGGGCTGACCTATACTCAGTATGTCGTGATGATGGTTTTCTGGGAGCATGGCGGAATGACAGAAAAGGAGCTGGGCATGATCGTACATCTTGATTCAGGCACGCTTGCACCGCTTCTTAAGCGTCTGGAAAAACAGGGTCTAGTTACAAGGACACGCCCCGAAGGCAGTGAAAACAAGCTTTATATTGCCCTTACTGAGCATGGTGAAAAGCTAAAGGAAGAGGCACTCCATGTTCCCAAAGAAATGTCCGGCTGTATCTCATTACCGGATGAAGACCTAATAATGCTGAAAAGCTTGCTCAATAAGATGATGATAATGATGGAGGATACAAAATGACGGTTTGCTATTTTACGGCAAGCGGTAACTGCTTATATGCTGCAAGAAAAATCGGCGGAACACTGCTTTCTATACCTCAGCTGATGAAACAGGATAATATAAAGATAGAAGATGAAGCAGTAGGGATCATATGCCCGGTGTATGCAGTGGAAATGCCGATGATGGTAAATGGATTTCTTGAAAAAGCCAGGATCATAACACCGTATTTTTTCTTTATTTATACTTACGGAATGGGTTATGCCTCAGCGTTCGCTCATGTGGAATTATCCTGTCAGAAAGCAGGTATAAAGCTGTCATATATCAATGCCGTTCAGATGGTGGATAATTATTTACCTGGTTTTGAAATGCAGCACCAGATCAAAACATTGCCGAAAAAGAATGTAGAAGGTCAATTACAGATCATTTGCGAGGATATTTCCAATCGTCGTGAGAAACCGGTAAAGATCACTGCTGCCAACAGGACACAAATGGCAATGTATAAGAATATGCTGGCAAAACGTATTCTCAGGAAGGATACGGCAAAAAGCTATATTGTCAATGATGACTGCATACGCTGCGGCATTTGTGCAAAGGTTTGTCCTGCAAACAATATCACTGTTACCGACAAGGTGAATTTCTCAGATCAGTGTGAGGTCTGCTATGCCTGCCTGCATAATTGCCCCAAAAACGCGATACACATGAAGTCGGAAAAAAGTTCGGTACGATTTCGAAACGAGCATATCACGTTGAAAGATATTATAGATTCAAATGAATGAGGAGGATTTTTAATGATCATCAAAGCAGTAAAATTCAGAAAAGACGGTTTTTATTCACAGCCTTTTGTTTTTGGTGGTGAAGAAGGAACGGATAAGTTTGACCCGAATATCCGTTATCGTGGCAGCCTGCAAAATTATCTGATTGATACAGGCAGCGAGGTGATACTTGTAGATACTGGACTTCCCAAAGGCACACCGGAGGAAGCACCTGATGAGAGCAGTATTCTTTACACAGGCAAGGACATTTGCAGCTATTTGGAAGCCTTTGCAAATCTCGGTTATAAACCAGAACAGATCACAAAGATACTTCTTACCCATAAACACAACGATCATTCCGGAGAGCTTAAGTCCTTCCCCAACGCTCAGATTTTTGTCAATGAAGACGAACTCGTTGCGGATGAATTGCAGGGGATCCCGAATGTCGTTCCTGTGAAGTTCACAGACGGTGCATACTACAATTTCCCCGAAAGCCAGAAAATAGCTGAGGGTATCTATTTCATCAAAGCAAAGGGTCATACTAACGGAAACAGCATTATTATTGTGGAGTCAGACGGACTATTCTATATGCTGCACGGAGATATTACATACGTTGACGAAGCATTGTATGATAATAAACTTTCCGTTGTGTTTGATGATAAAGCTGCTGCCCGTGAAACGATGGACAGGGTGCGTGAGTTTGTCCGCAATCATCCGACAGTTTATTGCGGCACACATACGCCCCAGGGCTATGAAAACCTTGAAGCAAAGCGTGTGATAGACCTGGATAATCCTGTTCCGACAGTACTTGCTGAGGTTGATTTCTCCGAAAGTAAGTCTACGGGAGTTTATGTCTGTTCGATTTGCGGATATGTTTATGACCCGGCAGAGCATGATGGAGAATCTTTTGAAGATCTGCCGGACGACTGGAAATGTCCTAGATGCAAGCAGCCTAAAGAAAAATTTAACAAGGCATAATGCTTTGACATCACAGCCTCGCCCCGTGCGGGGCTTTTTCTTTTGCAAAATGCGGAAAAATGTAGTCGTGGGCAGGGTGAGTGTGGTATAATGGTTTTAGTTAGATTTTATAGGAGATATGAAAATGAGTGTCAGAGAAATAAATCCTAATGAAACAACAAGAGCATCAGCTTTTGAATTATGGATGAAAGCACCGAACCCTATGGTTACTTTCTTTAAAACATTTGATGTTATGCCCCTTATAAAAATGAGCAAAACAACCGGTATGAAGTTTAATATGCTTCTTGATTATTGTATATGTAAAGCGGCAAGTACGGTTAAAGAGTTCTATATTTTACCTGTTGGCGATAAGTTGATGCAGTATGATAAAATCGCAGTCAGCACGATCGTAAAAAACAAGGAAAGCGAAATCAGTTCTTGTGACATTGCCTACACTGATGACCTTGATAGATTTAATGCAGATTATTTGAAATATACTGAACAAGTTCATGATACCTGTTCTAATTATGACTTATCAGAAGAATATATGGTTATTGGTACATCTGCTATTGTAGAAACTGAGATTGATGGTGCTGTTGGAATGAACAGCGGTATTTTTAATAATCCGTTTATGATATGGGGCAGATATAGAATTGATGGTGACAAAGCTAAATTGCCTATTTCTTTTCAGTTTCATCATACACAAATGGATGGTGCTCATGCAGGTGTATTCTTGAGAAATTTGGAAGAAGAAATCAGCATATTCTGATTTTCCTTACCAAATCAAAAAAACCTTAGTAGTAAAACCTCCCAGTTTTTACTACTATTTTACTACTAACGACTTCCGCGATTTGCCCCGATTTGCAAAGACCAGCGTGACGCCGGATCCATAATCGCGTTGTGAGTTCTAAAGGGCATGACTTTTAAAGCCGCGATTGTAACAAACTACCAACCGCGAGTTATAAATGTTAGCCTTTATGATAGTTATAACGCGAACACACTCAGCACGAGCACACTCAGCGCGAGCACGCGCGAAAGGAAAAATCTATGACAAAAGTAATGTTCATCTGCCACGGCAGAAGTCAAGGGTAGGATTTACTATCAGCTGAACTGCGGTATTATGTTTCAATACTTTGAAGTTACAGATAGTCATTAATACTGTTTTACTACTAACGATAAAATGAATAAAAGAGAGTGTTATTCTTCTGATAATAAGCCTATAAGGACAAAAAAATCCCGGCACTGCCATCAAGTTTTCAGCCTGAAAGCGGTGTCGGGTTATTATTGTTTTCTTCATCTTTTGAAAATATCAACTGCCATGATTTTTTGCGACAGTCTGATAAGCTCATCTGTATCGGGTGTTTTATGACATCTGATGTATCTTTCAGTCATGCTGCACATTCCAACTGACATAAATGAAGATGCGGCTTGATTTCTGTTTCCTCATACTGCTGAACTGTTAATAAAATGGCACGCTCGTGGTTCTTTTGATTCATAGCCATCCATCATCTGAATGACAGCATCCTTTTGTTTAGCTGTAAGATTGACTCATCTGTCAATATCACTACCGAAGATGTCTTTTGGATATACAATACTTTAACAGCTCATACGGAGTATTTCGAGCTTGAACAGACAAAGATATTTGGTCAGCCCGATCAGAACGGTTACAGTCAGATGACAAAGCTTCGTATTGTCCGTTCAGGCGTTGACAAGAACGGAGAAGTACGCCATTATCCATGTTGCATTACAGCCGAAAACGGTTTTGGAATTGCACAGCATACACGAGTTGGCGGTACTTACTGTCAGTCAGGCACTTACAGATCAGACAGAAAGGCTTTTATCAATCTGAGCGATTATAATTTCTTCCGCCTGATAAACATGGCGGTTCGTTATATCACTCAATTTGAAAACACCTACTGTCCCCCGATAATCGGTAACGTATGAACTGCTTACGGCAATAAGCTTATGCAAAGACAAATGGCAAATAATCCGCCAAATTGATAATTACCATTTTTGTTACAGTATATTTAATAGAAATAGTTTTATCGGGATTTTGTTAATGCTATAATTACAGATTAAGAATAAATAGTTCCTACAGGCACAATGAAAACAAAGAGAAAGCTTGCCTTTGGGTACGCTTTCTCTTTGTTTATATTTTTAAAGAAAGTGGTTATCAATGTTTTCAGATTGATGCAAATCAACTTCCACTTCTTCCTTCGTGATAGTTTTAACTCTGAAAACAAAATAAAGGATATGTGCCAGCCACACTACCGCTATAATGATACAAGGTATCCATATTGCTTTTCTTGCCATCATAAAGAAACCGAAGCCCATTAAAAGTGTTACGGTTGTGATAATAGAGATCTTAGTAGAAAGTAGCATTCCCTTCTTTTTTACAAAGGAATCCAGATGTTTTTTGTAGAGCTTTGTGCCGAGAAACCACCGATGAAGCCGTTCCGAACTGTTCGCAAAGAAAAACAGCGTCAGTAGATAAAACGGCGTTGTCGGAAGGATCGGCAGAAAAACGCCAACTGTGCCAAGTCCGAGAAAAATCATTCCCAGCACAGCAAAAACAATTCGTTTAATTTTCATTTTGCATCCTCTTCTTTTCTTTTTTCGGTTCTATAACATGGGAAACAGCAGTGATGGGATGAGAAAAAATCATTCTCGGACCGGAAAAACGCATGACAGCCCGTATCTTTTCACGCATATCAGGCTTGTAGCAATGCACCCTACAATTTGAGCAAAAGGTTTTGTTTTCCATAAACGGACATTTTTCGCTTCCCTGCCTTGCATATTCTGTCAGCTCCGCACACTGTGTACAGAGCTGATCTCTTTTTGTTTTATGCTTTTTACGGCAGTAAAGAGCGATCATTTCGCTGACCATAGCTTTTTCTTTTTTCCGTTTTGACCTCAGATCTTTCATGATACCCTTCCGCTTTCCATAGAGATTATTTCATCAGCAATTCTTGCAGTAGATCTGCGGTGAGTTACAAGCACTACTGTTTTGCCTGCGGATTCCCCTTTCAGCGATTTCAGTATCACCGCTTCATTCAAACTGTCAAGGTTAGATGTCGGCTCGTCAAGAAGCATAAAGGGAGCATCATGCAGAAAGGCTCTTGCAAGCCCTATCCTCTGCCTCTCTCCGCCCGAAAGAGTTTCGCCAAGCTCACCCACCTCTGTTTCATAACCGTTCGGGAGCGTCATAATAAAATCATGCAGAGATGCTTTTTTGCAGGCGGCTTCAATTTCCTCTTGTGTGGCATTTAACTTTGCTATGCGGATGTTTCCGGCAACGGTGTCCTTGAAAAGCTGGGTTTCCTGCGTCATATAGCTTTCCATTTCACGCAGATTTCCGGTGTTGATCTCCTCCACACTCTTACCCGAAATGCTGACTGTACCCTCGTTTGTACTCCAGAAACGCATCAGCAGCTTCAAAAGTGTGGACTTTCCGCAGCCGCTTTTTCCTACAATGCCGATTATCTTGTTTTCGGGGAAGGTTATTGTCAGGTCTTTCAGCACCGTTTCACCGCCATAGGAGAAGGTAACATTCTCCGCTTTTGCACCGCTGAAGCTGATCATTTCCTTGCCTGTAATATCTTCCGTTTCGGGCTGCCCATCAATTATCGCAAGCACTCTTGCACCCGATGCGACAGTCGCTTGTAATGTCGTGCCAAGATTTGCAAGAGCCGTCACAGGACCGAAGGATGACATCAGAGCAATAAGCGGTATCAGAAAGCCGTCAAAGCTGATGAGACCCTTGCTGTACAGCAACGTGCAGAGTATCAGCATAGCAGCATCAAAAAACAGAATAAAAGTATTGGCAAGCGCAAGGTTTACGCCTGTGAGCTTATTGAGTCTCCCCTGCTTTGCAGACAACTCGTTTGTTTTGTCCGTGAGCTTTTGCAGATGCTCCTGACCGCCGCCATACTGGATGGTTTCATCAAGACCGCGGATGCTTTCCAGCATAAAAGCAGCCAGATTTCCTGCGTCCCCTCTCAGCTCGTCACCGAGAGTGCCGCTGCGTTTTGAAATAATTAGCGGAAGAATCACACCTACGCTGACAAAAGCCGCAAGTGCCAAAAGACCAAGACTCCAATGATAGGAACCGATGAAAATCACCATTACAAGCTCCACCAAAAACGCTATACATATTGGTGAGATAGTGTGTGCATAGAACACTTCGAGCAGTTCAACATCCGAGGTAATCAGGGAGATAAGATCACCCTTGTCACGCCCTTCCAGCTTTGCGGGGCACAGACGGCGAAGAGCGCCAAAAACCTTATCCCGTATGATAGCAAGCAGTGTAAAAGCGATATAATGGTTCGTTCTCTGTTCGGTATATCGCAGAACGGCACGGATCAGGGCAAACACGATGAGCATCACCCACACCGCCGTGATCGGCAGTGGTATGTCAAAATTCAGTCCATGCAGAACCGCAAAGCCGCCGAGTATCGGGATAAACTGAGCGCATAAAAAACCGAGCGTTCCCATTGTAACAGCAAGTATCATAAAGCCTGTCAGAGGCTTTACAAGTTTTACCATGCGGAGAAGTGTTCCGATCTTGCTTGGCTTTTTCATATCAAACAGCCTCCTTTCCGTAGCTTTCCAGTGCCGACTGGGTTGCCCACAGACGTGCATAAGTTCCGTTTTTCTTTAGCAGCTCCGTATGTGTTCCGTTTTCTGCTACCTTGCCGCCATCCATTACATAAACCTTATCCGCGTCCACCACATTCGCCAGACGGTGAGAGATCATGATAACAGTCTTTTTCTTTGTGAGTCTGTGTATCTGCGATAGTATCGCTTCTTCGCTTTCAATGTCGATGTTACTTGTCGCTTCATCAAAGATATAGACAGGCGAATCGTGCAGGATAGCACGGGCAAGGGCTAACCTCTGCTTCTGACCGCCGGAAAGATTTCCGGCATTTTCCAAAAGCTCGGTGTCAAGTCCGTTTTCTTCTTTTAGAAACTCGGAAAGCTGACAGTCATCAAGCACCTGCCACAGCTTTTTATCATCTGCATTTTTGTCGGCAAGGAGAAGATTTTCTCTCACAGTACCCTTAAAGAACACACTTCCAAAGCCGATATATGTAACAGCTTTCATCAGGCTTTGCTCGGAGATGGTGTTCATCTCTTTTCCGTCAATTGTCAGGCTGCCGCTGCCGACGGTATTTCTGCCCATTATCAGCGAAGCAACAGTAGATTTGCCGCTGCCGGATTCTCCGACAATTCCGACAAAGCCGTTTTTCGGAATTGTAATGCTGACATTATGCAAAATCTCTCTGTCCTCCGTGTAGGAGAAACAGGCATCTTTCAGGGCAATTTCGCCGCCGCTGACGTTTTCTGTTTTTTCGTCAGGCTCTGCTTCACTGAGAAATTTGAAGATCTTATCGCTTGCCGCCATACCGTTCATGGCAACATGGAAATAGCTGCCGAGCCGCCGCATCGGCAGGAAAAAATCAGCGGAAAGCAGTATCATAAATATACAATTCGCAAGTCCGATATTCCCATCAACAAAGGATTTTGTTGCCAGCAAAATACCCAGAGCCGCACCGCCGTAAGCCACAAAATCCATAATGGTAACGGAGTTGAGCTGCATCGTCAGCACCGCCATTGTCACCTTGCGGAAATGCTCGGATTCACGGTTCATTTCTTCGTTTTTGTAACCGTCAGCCTGATAGGTTTTGAGGGTCGTCATACCCTGCAAATTCTCAAGGAAGGTGCTGCCGAGCTTCGTATACTGTCCCCAGTATTTGGAGAGTATCTTTTTTGCGATCTTCTGTACCATCATAATAGCACCGGGGATAAGCGGAACGCAGATCAGCAGTATCGCTGCCACAAGCCAGCTTCCACCGAAACCAAAGAGAAAAAACAGGGCTATCGGTGCAATAAAGGCATAGAAAAACTGGGGCATATACTGTCCGAAATAACTTTCAAGCTGATCGACACCCTCTACACTTTCCTGCACCAGTTCGGCAGTTGTAGAATGTTCACGGTAGCTTGTACCCAGCCGCAGCAGCTTGCTGTAGATTTTTTCACGCATTACTCTTTTGACGGTGCGTGAGGCAAAATAGCTCATACGTGTAGCATATTTTGTGGTAAAAAATCGTGCGAAAATCGTACAGCCAATTATGATAAGCGGAACAATCAGGTCACTTAGCGTCCACACCTTTTCATACAGTCTTTGCACCGATACGGCAATGGTAACGATCATCACCGCATTCAGACACAATTCTAAAAATTGCAGAATGATATTCCCTATAATATATTTGCGGCTTTCAGGACACATCTGCATCAGTCGTTTGTCAAACATTTTCTTCGTTCCTTCTTTCTTGGTTGATTATAACTGATTAAATATATTTTACCATTTATTTAATTCAATGTCTATGGATGAAGAAAACCGGCAAAATGCAAAATTATAAATGTGATTATATTTCATTTGCAGCAGATGTTATACTCTGCTGCAAAAAATCACACTTAGGAGAGCCTATACCGGTATTACAAAGGGCTTTCCGTCTATTTGCCGGATATTGAGATCAACTCCGTAAACCGTTTTGACAAGCTCCGTTGTGATGACTTCCTCCGGTCTGCCCTGTGCAATGGTCTTTCCGTCCTTCATGGCAATGATCTCATCACTGTAGTATAGTGACTGGTTGATGTCGTGAAGCACCATTATAATGGTAATGCCAAACTCTTTATTCAGGCGACGTATCAATCGGAGAATGTCAAGCTGATAACGCACATCAAGATAGGTTGTCGGTTCATCTAATAGAAGAATTTTAGTGTTCTGTGCCAGTGCCACAGCGATCCATACACGCTGCTTCTGACCGCCTGACAGTCTTGAGACTTCTCTGTGGCGGTATTTTGTGATATCGGTGACCTCCATCGCCCATTCAATGCACCGTTCATCTTCTTCAGTAGAAGCTGACATCATTTTTTTGTGTGGTGTTCTGCCGAAGGACACCAACTGTTCTACGGTGATATCACCGCAAACGGTGTTGTACTGATGAACGATAGCTGCCTTCTGAGCAAATTCTTTCAGATCAAGGTTATTGATGTTCCTGCTGCGAAGAAATATCTGACCGCTTTTGGGATAGAGATTTTTTGTCATCAGTGAGAACAGGGTCGATTTGCCGCAGCCGTTCGCACCGATCACAGTAGTTATCTTACCCTCTGTTATCTTGAGGGAAATGTCACGCAGCACCTCGTTCTTGCCGTATGCAAAGGTGACACCTCGTACCTCCATTGCCGGTCGTTTTTTCTTTGGCTGTATGTCAGACATATTTTTTCGACCTCCTCAAAAGAAGAATAAAGAACGGACCTCCTGCAATATTCATAATAATAGAAGCAGACACCTCATATGGTGCGGCAATCGTTCTTCCAATTGTATCAGCACAGAGAAACACCAACGCGCCGAACAGCGCTGAAAAGGGTATTAGCTTTTTATGGTCGCTGCCGACCAGTATTCTTCCGATATGGGGAACGATAAGTCCGATAAAGCCGATAACACCGGCAACGGCTGTAGATACGCTGACAAGCGCCGCCGCAATTACAGAGATCACGATGCGGAGTCGGCTGACATTCACGCCGAGTCCTCTCGCGGTCTTATCCTCAAGAGACAGAATATTGCATCCGCCTGTCACGAACAGCGAAGCCGCCAGACCGATACCGGCATACGGAAGAAGCATATAAACATCGTCCCATGTTTTCATGGTAATATTGCCATTGACGATGGCAGCCACGCCCTGCATATTGCCGCCGTTCATAGAATTGAATGCAGACGATAGTCCCGAAAAAACGGCACTGACCGCCACACCTACAAGAATAATACGCAGCGGCGACAGACCGCCCTTCCATGAAAGGGTATACACCAGCACAAACGCCAGTATGCCGCCGCAGCACGCCGCTATCGGCATCAGAAAGAACATAGACGGCAGAAAAGCTGTTATCAATACCGCCGCCAGACTTGCACCGCCTGATATACCGATAATGCCGGGGTCAGCAAGGGGGTTTTTAAGCACCGCCTGAAACAATGTTCCGGATACGGCAATAGACGCTCCTGCTACCATCGAAATAATAATTCTCGGAAAACGCAGGTC
This sequence comes from uncultured Clostridia bacterium, assembly GCA_946186665.1. GTDB lineage: Bacteria > Bacillota > Clostridia > Oscillospirales > Acutalibacteraceae > UBA1213. The sequence goes on from CAMHOE010000025.1 coordinate 12,994, forward strand.
AATGACAGTGGCGGCATTGTCCGACAGATTTCCGCTGAACAAGCCGCCGAACAGTTCACCGGCACTGACCTTCAGCGAACCTATATTCATCGCCGCAAAGCATAGTATCAAAAGGCACACAGCCGTGATAACAAACGAGATAACCGTTCGTAAGGTTTTAAATCGCTGTCTTTTCTCGTCCTCATTGACAGCTTTTGTTTTTTCACTCATGTTATTCTCGCTCCTTTTAGTCAGGATATAGTAACGGCTGGATCTCGTTCAGAGCGTCAGGATAGTTGAATTTGGCACTCATACCGAAGTTATCGTAGGAGAGGTCATAGACTCTGCCGTTTTTTACGGCTTCAAAGTGCTTCCATATATCGTTCTCGGCAAACTCTTTATTGAACATTTCCTTCACGCTGTCGGGAAGTGCATGAGCACACCGCAGGATAATATCCGGCTTTTTGGTTTTCATATCCTCTGTGTTGACTGTCAGGAATTCTTCGCCGGTTCCGGCATAGACATTCTCGCCGCCTGCCATTTCTACAAGACTTCCGACATAGCTGTTTTCAGTGGCAATAATATAGCTGCCCGGAAGACCCATGAGTATCATGACCTTAGGATGCGGTTTGCCCTCATTTTTTGACTTGTATGTATCGTAAAAATCTGTAAATTCCTTTACCGCAGCTTTGGCTTGCTCCTGTTTGCCAAACATATCTCCCAACTCGATTATGGAGCGGTAAAGCCCCTGTACGCTTCGGGTATTCAGAAATGCCCAGTCTGCGCCAATGGCATCATACTTCGGCTGTAAGTCGCTTTGGAGAGATACGGGACTCAATATCCAGTCGGGCTTCAAAGAAGCGACTATTTCAAGATCGGGACTCATTGCCAGTCCTACGACCGGAACATCCTTGTACCTCTCTGGTATGTTGGAAATATTGCTGCTGCATACACCGACAAGCTCTATTTCCAGCTTGTCGCAAACATCGGCAATAGCAGGAGATGTGGCGATAATTCTCGGATCTCTGCCGAGTTTTTTTATCTTATCGACTGCTAAATCCACAGCTGCTTTTTCCTCTGGGTCAATATTTCCAAGCGCATCCACACCGCCGTAAGCTTCCGTGCTTTCACTATTTTCCGAACATCCGCTCAGTATGCCACAGAACAGAGACAACAGCATTGTCAGCAAAAGAAGAACTGCTTTCTGCCTTGTTTTAGTCATTATCATCACCGTCCTCGTCATATTCTTCCATATCATCCTCTTTGTTCAGCTTTACCTTTGCTTTGGTTTTTACAATAAAGACGATTACGCCTGTTACGGCAGCACAAATAACAAATGTGACAATCACCCATAATATGGTGCTGTTCGGTTTTCCGCTGCTGTCTGAGACTTCCCCGACCTCCTTTTCTGTTGACAATATCAGTCCTCGTGTGTTGTCGGGAGCATATTCTTCACTGTGTGAGGTCTGCGGAGTCTGAACTTCCGACTTCGATACAGACTCTGCTTCCGGCAAAGGCATCATGGATATCTCTGAACTTTCCTCAGCGGCTGACTCCGGCTTGCTGCTTTCCGGTGCAGACGACTCCTGTATACGGCTTTCCTCTTGTAAGGGTTCGTTGCGAGAGGCTTCTTCCGTTGATGTTTCTTCCGTTGAAGCGTATTCTGTACTGCTCTGCTGAATTGAGCCTTCGACGATCTGAGACGTTTCTTCAAAACTGTCCTCAACACTTATCTCAACCGGAGCTTCGGCTGCACTTTCCACACTGATTTCGACAGACTCCTGTGAAGGCTCTGTCTGCGTATTGACAGAGGGTTCAGTGACCATAAGAGTGTTCATATCTGTAGTGTTGCCCTCTGTGAAGTCACTGGCATACATATACCATATCACCCAGCGTCCCATCGGCTCAACATACATTCGTTCTCGGTGTAGCCGGTCAGGAAGTAAGACAATGTGCCGAGATTCTCGGAAATTACCTTTGTTACCTTTCGAAGCTGTCCGAGATATCCTTCCATGCCGAGATAAGTCATGGACTGCATTTCAATTTCAATATGCGAATTGCCGCTGCTGTCCGTTACAAGCGTTGCAGGCGATTTCATTGAACCGTTGCCCATTGAATACTCGTCATTGTCAAACTGCATAAGGCTGATATTGATCTTATATTTGCTCTGTACCGTATAAGACGCCGCCGAAACAGTCAGACTGCTGCTTACAGGAACAAATGAGGGCAATGCGGCCGTTCCTGTGACGGCAAGGGCTAATGCTGCCGCAAATATACATTTCATTGTTTTGCTTTTCATCAAAAGAAACTCCCCTTATTTAGTGACTTTTACATCATAATATGTCCTCGCGATTTTTCCGCTTGTATCCTTGACCTTGATACAGATCTGATAATCTGCGGCTTTGGCAGGTCTTATGGAAATATTTGTGTTTGAACTGTAATTCTGCTTTACAAGCCATTTGGCATCAGTCGTTTTCTTGTACAGCACTGCAAATGTGTAGCCGCCTGTACCGCCCTGAGCAGAGGCCTTGATATTGATCTTATCTCCGTACCTGACCGTATCCGACAAGATCTCAGAGGTATTCTTCAATGCAGGATTTACCGTTACATTAAAATATTTTTTGACGATCGTTCCGGCGGAATCCTTTGCTTTTACGCACACACGATATTCCACAGCTTTAACAGGCGTTATCGATACCGTTGAGTTGCTGTTGAAGCTCTGCTTGATAGTCCATGATCTGTCCGTCGTCTTTTTGTAGTAGAAAGCATAGGTGTAATCACCTGTACCACCTTGTGCTGAAGCACTGACTGTAAGCGAATGTCCAAAAACAATACTTGTATCCGAAACCTCTGCGCTCATTTCAAGAGGTTCAACAACTCTTTCAAGTGTGCTGTAATCTATAACAAGTCTTGCAAACTTTGTGCCGCCGCCTGTCATGATGCTCTCCATAACAGGTACATATACCTGCACGAGTATATCATCTTCACCGTTTTCAACGGGGATCGACAGCTTTTTCGGGTACCACTTGCCGACAACATTACTGTCGGCGGCGGTGCTGTCAGGATCATTAAAGGCATCATATACACCTACATATTCTTCGAGCACTTCGGCATCCACTGTTTCGATCTCTGTAGGATAATGATATTTATTCTCTGAAATTACCTTTGTTACCTTGCGAAGCTGTCCGAGATAACCATCCCTGCCAAGATACTTCAGCGACTGCATATCTATCTCTATACGGGAAGTACCGTCAGCATCTACAATAAGCGTTGCAGGATTTTTCATTGAAGCATTGCCCATTGAAAGGCTGTCACTGCCAAACTGCTCCAACCGGATATTAACGGTATATTTTCCGGGAGCGGTCTGTATATCAGCCGCACTTGCGGTCATACCTGTAAAAACCGCCGGTGCTGCCGGAAGCGCTCCAGCCATTCCTATTGCAAGGACTGCCGCTATGATACATCTTGCGGTTTTTATTTTCATAAAATCGCCCGCCTTTCATATATTGCCGAAAGCCGACAGAGTTTTTCCATCGGCTTTCGAATGGTTTTATTCTTCTACATTTACAACAAAGTATTTTTTCTCAACAACACCGCTGTCGTCCTTTACTTTTACGCAAACCAAATACTGAGTTGCCTTTGCCGGTTTAATAGAAACATCTGTATTTGTGGAGAAATACTGCCTTCTCACCCATTTTGTACCGGCTAATTTCCTGTAGTAAACGGCATAGGTATGATCACCGCTGCCGTCCTCTGACGATACGTTTATCGTCATTCTATCACCAAGCTTGATAGTCTGTTCGGGGATAGTGGAAGTATTTTTCAATGCGCCCTCATCATCTGTTATGGTGTCTTTAACATCTACGGTAAAGTACTTCTTTACAACTGTACCGTCAGCGTCCTTTGCCTTTACACATATAATATACTGCGTTGCTTTGGCAGGCTTGATATGTACAGCCGTATTGTCTTTATAGTCCTGAGCTACTACCCAATTTGTGCCGTTCATTTTCCTGTACATTACGGCATAAGTGTAGTCACCTGCTCCGCCTTCTGCGCTCATATTCACTGTCAGTCTTGTACCGAGTGTGATGGTATCGCTGTCGATTGAAGAGGTGTTGGTCAGGGCATCAGGCTCAACCTCTGCTTCAACCAGTCCTTCAATAGCCGTCTGTACAGCAGTTACCGCATTGTCTACACTTTCTTGTGTCTTGCTCTCGTCAGCCAGTACAGCCTTGGCACTTTCTACGGCAGTTGTCAGAGCGGCATAGCTTTCCTCTGTATATTTGCCATCAGTGTTGCTGATTGCTTCGGCTTCGGCAATCTTTGTTTCAAGAGCAGAAGTATCAACTTCAACAGGTTTCCATTCGTAGTCGTTCCATTCGCTTGTCTGATAATTTGTAAGATATACGCTGTGAGTCATTACTCCGTTATCGCCGAGAGACGGGATTCCGGTGTTGTAGCTGAACGAAAGCTTGTGGTCACTTGTTATATCAGCAATGTCCATAGTAAACTCATACGCTGTACCTGTAGAATCCTTGCCGTACTCTGTTTTTACACCTTCAACACCGTCCATAGCCAGTTTCTGCATATCTATTTTAGAAGGCTTGTAAAGCAGGCTGACTTTCATTTTGCCGTCGCTGTCAACGGTGAGCTTGATATTCGGGTCAAACTGACGGGAAAGTGCAAACTCATTTTCACTGTCAGTTCCGTAGGTGCTTTCTGTTATTGCCTTAACGGAGAGGTTGTATGTACCTTCGGCAAGGACAGGTTTATTTTCCAGTACAAGTCCGTCAATAGCTGCCTGCAAACCGTTTATAATCAAATTTGCGGATTGTTCGGAAACATCAGTTGAAGAAGATAATACATAGTTAGCAATGAAAAGGAACTGCTGTAAACCGGCAAAGCTATCTTCTGTATATTTTCCGTCATCATTATTGATAGCCTGTGCTTGTGCCATCAGAGTATTGATAGTTTCCATTTGCTCGTCTGTTGCTTTTTTCTCCAATGCCTGACGGGCAGCTTTCAATTCTTCTACAGAATTGTCAACAAGTTTTTGAGATGATGTATCATCATCATAAACCTGCTGTGCTTTGCTAAGTACATCCTTTAGATTTTGAACAGAAGCACTTGTATAAGCAGATATGGCATTGCTTTCAATAAGTGCTTTAGTTGCACCTATCTGAAGTTCAAGATCTGATTTGTCTATTTTCAGTTCTCCGACATATTCGATATTTTCCCAATCAATATCCATTGCTGCATCAATGAATTCGCCCGGTAATGTTTTTTCGTCTATTTTGAATCTCGCTATTCTTGTAATCAGGCTTTCAGCACTATATTGATTGGCGATTGTACCTTCTGTGCTATCTTGATCAGTAAGTATCGGGAGTTTATCTCCAAAATAATCGACATTGGTACGGGAAAGGAACTCAAGTTCACTCTGAAATCCCCATACGGAGTAAGTTGAGGCGTATGCACTAATACTGCCAACATAATATCCTGTATCAGAATAATTATCCACAGGAACTATTTTCAAGGTATAATTTCCGTTCTGAGCTGTTATTTCTACAGTATCTCCAAAATACTCATTAAAGAATGGTATCTCTTTATCGGTCAACAGACCATCTTGTGTATATCTTCCAGAGCCACTGTCATAGGTCGGCGTATTCCAACTTGTTTCATAGAACTTAACCTTTGCCTTATATACGCCATCAGCAAGAATCTTATCTTTTTCAACAAGTCCGCTCTTTGCCTTAACCAGTATAGCGTAATCTCTCATAGCATAAATTGGAAAATACTTGTCACGGTTATTTGCATTTTCGACAGAGGTCACAGAGGATTGAAGTTTATTAACACTCTCTTGTGTGTATTTATCATTATTTGCAATAATGGACTTGCATTCTTCAAGCATTGGTTCAACTTTTTCTGTCCATTCAGAGCATCTGAGATTGTTCCAATCAATAACCAAATTACAATCCTGTTCGGAATCGCCCATAGCATCAACTTTTACTCTGCAAACAATTTCTGTGGGATAAACTGGCTTATTTCCTGTACCTAAATCCCAAAGCGGGATGGTTGTTTCTTCAAGAATGGAATACACATCTGATAAGTCTGCCGACGCATAAACATAATCGAGTTTCTTATTGATTGTGTCCTGTTTATGACCGTTCTCGTCATAGTACCATAAATTTTGAAGATGACCTATCAACGCTCCTGCTTCACCAAAATCAAGAGTGATAGCATTAAAACCGAGTATCAAATAAGCGTTTCCGTCTTTTATCTGTATTTTTGCTGTATGCTTTACAGCACCGTTAGCCATTGACATTGTATTTTCATCTGCTGCATAGCGTGAATAGATATAAACCGGAACTGTATAAATATCATCTTCATACTTATCTCCACCATTATTATCGGTTAAACGCAAATCTGTGGGATTTGATGCAGTAGGACGAGTTTCGGGTTTTGACTGTAAAGATGCTGTTGTTTCTTCAAGACTGAGTACCTGAACAGCCGCATCTGCCTGTATTGAAAGTAAACCTGTCGGAATTGACGCACCGCCGATTACCGTAACTGCAAGGGCAATGGCACATATACGCCGTAGCAGTTTGCTCTTCATAAATAATCACTCCTTGATTTCCTTTTGAGTAAAATGTTGTTTTTTGAGGTTTCAAATCAATAGTGTAAACATCGCTTTTGAGGCGGGCATATGACTGATAAAATCAAGTATAAATTAACTGATAAAAAATTTGTAAAACGTATTACTTAATGTTATACTTGAAGTATGAAAACCGTGATAGAAGGTCTTCCTGTTGAACGGGACGACCGCAAGAATGAAATCAACAAGAAGAAGCATGGGATCAGCTTTGAAACTGCTGCGTTGGTATTCGCCGATAAGGAGCGGATCGAATACTACGACAGATTACACAGCGATGAGGAAGACAGGTACATCGTGCTTGCATGGTGGAGAAAATCCTCTATGTTGTATATACTGATCGTGAGGACGCAACAAGGCTGATTTCTGCAAGACTCGCAACCCCCACTGAAAGGAGAGTGTACTATGGCAACTATTAAAACCACAATCTACGACGGTCAGCAGCCGACCGAGGCTCAAAAAGCCGAAATTGAGGCTGCATCCAAGCAACCTATCTCGTTTGACGATGCACCGGAGCTTACGCCGGAACAGTACGCAGAAATGGCGGAACTCGCAAGAGCAAAACGTGAAGATGCAGTGAAACCTGTCATCTCGCTGCGTATTTCTCCCGATACGCTGGAAAAAGCGAAAGCTACGGGAAAGGGCTACACCGGTTTTCTCAGTCGATTGCTCGACAATGCGATCAACGATCCGTCCATGGTTCTCAAAAGCCTGTGACATCTCAGCCTCGCCCCACGGCGGGGCTTTTTGCTGCCTAAATCAGTAGTGTAAACATCGCCTTTGAGGTGGGCATATGCTGAACCCCAACGGTGCAGTCCATCTGCAAACAAACCGTGCCGTGCAAAACCTGCCCCATGCTGTCGCCGATATTGACACATACAATTATTGTCAAATTCTATCATTTATATTGCAATTTGCTTCATTTTGATATATAATAGAAGCAGAAAGGAGATGATTTTCCATGACAACAATTAGCCTGCGTCTTGATGACGATTTAAAGCGCGACCTCGAACAGATGTGCAGCGAAATGGGTATGAGCCTTACGACTTTCTTCACCATTTACGCTAAACGTGCCCTCCGTGACCGCAAGATCCCCTTTGAGATCACCGCCCCTGCTCCCGCCATTGACCCAGATAAACTTGATTGGGATCGCATCGGTAAGCTGCTCGACGAAGCCGAGCGTATCAACAAGGATGCTGAGGGCGTACCTCTCGAAGATTTCTTGAAAGAAATGGAGATGCTTGTTAATGAAGCGGTATAAAGTTATAGTCCTTCCTGCGGCAAAAGATGATGAAAGGGCGATACTGAAATACCTCTTAGGCATCTCTGGTTATACCGCAAGGTACTACCATAAGCTTTTCGCCGAAAAGTTTCGTTCTCTCGCAGAATTTCCGCTGCGCTGCCCGCCGGCAAAAAACGAGAAGTATGCCAAATTGGGCTATCACTATCTTGTGATAAACTACTATCTTGCTTTCTTCACCGTTGAGGGTGATACCGTGAAAATTCAGCGAATTTTTGACGGCCGCAGCGATTACACCGCACAAATCTGATACGAAAGCCTCGCTACGGCGGGGCTTTTTGCTGCCTAAATCAGTAGTGTAAACATAGCCCTTGAAGTGGGCATATGCTGAACACCAACGGTGCAGTCCATCTGCACACAAACCGTGCCGTGCAAAATTTGCCCCATGCTGTCACCGATATTGACAAAGCTGATGGCATCTGCCGGAATGGTGTAACATTCGCCGTCCCATGCCGCATTGGCAAACTGCCCTGCAATATAGTATTTCAGGTTCGTGACATGACCGGACAGGAACTGATCGTTGATCTTTGATTTTGCGGACATGGGCGTGACACGGAGCCTGATCTCTCCTACACCGTCCTTGACTATCAGCGTACACGGATACTCAAAGCCCTCGTTTGCCATAGAAAGAATGTTGCTGCTGTTCTGCACATTCTCACGATAAAACAAAAACGGAAGCTGTGTGCGGCTGTCCTTCATCAGACGGCAAAGCTCACCGCCGCTAAAGGTCTTTTTGTTCCGAAGCTCATATTTGATACGGCAGCGTTCAACGCTCTTGCGGACGATCTCTATATATTCGTCAGTGCAGTCCCTCGCCCAAGCATAAGTATCATGCTGCGCGTTTTCCATGCTCATGCCTTCGTAAAGCAAATGACTCAGACTGACATCGGCTCGTTCCTGTATGCGTTTTGCTTCCGTCAGACCCTTGTCTGTGAGCTTCGGGTGACGGGGTTCGCTGCGGTCAACAAGACCTGCACCCTCAAGGACTGCGATAACTCTGCTGATCTTGTACTTTTCCGTTTTCAAAGCACGGGCGATTCCTGTTACCGTGCGGTCCTTCGGGTCGTTATTCAGCAAACCTAAAAGCACCTGCATATCCAAGGCTTCAAGCTGTTCCATTGTACACTCCTCTTTTTTGAGATAACACTATTGACTGATTATCTAAGCTCCGAAGAGCTTTTATCCGCCTTTTGGCAGATGGTGTATCAGGTAAAATCAGAACCGGTTAAACAGATTTAACCTTAACATTTTGTATAATAACACAAGAAATACCTTTTGTCAAGATTTAGTTTGTAGCAATTTGCTACAAAATGGTGAACTCGTTGTTATTTGAATTGTGACAAGAAGTAATCAAAATATACAAGTCAAACAGACAGTTAGACTTATTAAACTATTTTTTATGCAATCCGCCAAATTCTTTCAACGCCTATTTTTTCATGTTTGAAGCAAATTGCTACAAACTGAAAAATTTTTTTAATATTCCTGCCCTTTACATCCCTGTTTTCACTGCGGACAGATATGACAATTTTCGGAATCATCTGTATCGGTAATTGTTATAAGTCAATTATTATAAGTGTTGGTTTTCTGTTGACATTTGTCGATAACAGTTATATAATTTTAACTGTGATTAGTTATGTCTAACAAATTCAGCAGGAATAGAGATGATACCGGATGAAACACCATAAATTCTGGGCGATCGCTGCCCTTGTATGTATGTTGATGACAATTATCACAGGTTATGAGAAAAAATAATAGGAGGTTATTAACCATGAAACCAATCAGCAAAACACTTCTGGCATTTTTAGGAGGAGTAGCATTCGGAACAGCAGGTATCAAGCTGCTTTCAAGCAAGGATGCCAAAAAGCTTTACACACAATGCACAGCGGCTACTCTCAGAGCGAAGGACAGTGTCGTAAAAACCGCCACAACGATTCAGGAAAATGCAGAGGATATTCTGGCAGAAGCAAAGCAGATCAATGCAGAACGTGAAGCGGAAGAAGAAGACACTATCCCGGAAGAAGCTGAGGAAGACTCCTCTGAAGAGGATGACAATAGCGAGGACTAAACATCCACGTTTGTTGTGGTGAACCAATATGAAATATAAGATCAAACATGAACTCAAAGGTCGTATACGGCTGCATTTTATTCAAAAGCTTAGCCTGACAGAGCTTGATAAGCTTTATTGCAGTTTGTCTGAAAGGAAATTTATCAGACGATGTAAGGTGTATGCTCCCACTAATGACCTAATGCTAGAATACACCTGCGACAGAAAAAAAGTTCTGAAGCTTTTAACAGATTTGCGTACAGATGATATTACTGTTTCAGAAAGCTCTCTTGCAGCAGTAACAGCTTCAAGAGAACTGAACGCCGAATATAAAAGTAAGCTTCTTCGGAAAGCTGCAGCTCATGCAGTAAACAAAATAGTACTGCCGCTTAAGCTTCGTATTATCATTTTAGCAGCAAAAACAGTACGCTTTGTATGGAAGGCTCTCAGGTGTCTTGCTAAAGGAAGATTAGAGGTCCCTGTTTTAGATGCAACGGCAATTTTTGTTTCTATGCTCAGACGGGACTATAATACAGCAGGCTCTGTAATGTTCTTACTCGATATCGGAGAAATACTTGAGGACTGGACGCACAAAAAATCAGTCAGTGATCTGGCAGGCAGTATGTCGCTGAACGTGGGTAAGGTATGGCTGAAAACAGGAGAGCAGTCCGTTCTTATCGATGCCTCTGATGTTAAAGAAGGCAATGAGATCATGATACGCACCGGAAGTATGATCCCCTTTGACGGTGTCGTTACATCAGGTGACGCTATGGTAAATCAGGCGTCCCTGACGGGAGAAAGCACACCCGTTCATAAAAATGCTGAAAGCACGGTGTATGCAGGGACAGTTATTGAAGAAGGTGAGCTGACTGTCTGTGTAAAGAATGCTGTAGGATCTACCAGATACGAAAAGATCGTATCTATGATCGAGGATACAGAAAAGCTGAAGTCCGAAGTAGAAAGCAAAGCGGAGCATCTTGCGGACAGGCTGGTGCCGTATACCTTCTTCGGCACTCTGCTTGTCTGGCTGATCACAAGAAATATAACAAAGGCATTATCTGTTCTGATGGTGGATTTTTCCTGTGCATTAAAGCTTGCAATGCCTGTTACGGTATTGTCGGCTATAAGGGAAGCCAACAATTATGGAATCACCATCAAGGGCGGAAAGTTTATAGAGAAGCTGGCGCTCGCCAATACGATAGTATTTGATAAAACCGGAACACTGACAAAGGCAGTTCCTACGGTCAGGAAGGTCGTTTCATTCTGTGATCTGAGCGATGATGAGCTGTTGAGGATTGCAGCGTGTCTGGAAGAGCATTTCCCCCATTCTATTGCAAATGCAGTTGTCAAGGCTGCAAAGGATAAAAAACTTATTCATGAAGAAATGCACACGAATGTCGAGTATGTTGTTGCGCATGGCATAAGATCCACCATTGACGGCAAGACTGTACTTATAGGCAGCTATCACTTCATATTTGAGGATATGGGCGCTGCTGTTCCTCTGGGTGAGGAAAAGAAGCTGCTCTCCATTTCAATGGAGTATTCCAGACTATATATGGCAATAGACGGCTATCTTGCGGCGGTGATCTGCATCGAGGATCCTTTGCGTGAGGAAGCCTCAGAAATCGTAAATGAGCTAAGGGGCTGCGGATTTACAAACATCGTGATGATGACAGGCGACAGCAAGCACACAGCAAGCTCAATAGCTGCAAAAGTCGGGGTTGATTCCTTTTATGCGGAGACATTACCAGAGGATAAAGCAGGATTTATACTGAATGAAAAAGCAAAGGGCAATACAGTCGTGATGGTCGGAGACGGCATCAACGATTCTCCTGCCCTATCGTCTGCCGATGTGGGTATTGCAATATCTGACGGTGCAGCTATTGCAAGAGAGATAGCCGACATTACAATTTCGGAAGACGATCTGCATGGGATCATTACCATCAGAAAACTGAGCACAGCTATGATGAAGCGTATAAATCAGAATTACCGCTCCATCCTTGCTATAAATGGTGGTCTGATTGCTCTTGGAGTAACAGGAATTGCACCACCCACGCTCACCGCTACGATACATAACGCTTCAACTATAGGCATCGGTCTGATGAGTACAAAAAAGCTTCTGTAAGTATCATACACAAAAAGCAGTCCTCCGGATCTGCGGACGACTGTTTTTTATGGAAAACCCACTTATTATCAGCTATAACTGATCTGTTTTTGAATAACATCACAAAACGCAGCTTCCGAAGTTAATTCCGGAGCTGCGTTTTTATCAACATATAATCTGCCTCATACTGCTGTAAAAATCAGATGTGTTTCATATAAAATTGGTATAAATAGTTTCTTCATATTCAGGCTTTTCGACACCGCTGTCGGATGCCGCCTTCTGTGCTTTAAGAAGATATGCAATATTTTGTCCGAGGGTACGCATAGTCTGTAGACCCTCTTCATCCTTTCGCACATCATCAGGAGTATATCCATGCACCTGATTCCAGTACTGTGAGCTGACAATGTGCATATTCAGCATGGAGAAATACATATTTAGCCTTTCAAATGCTGCTGTTGCACCGCCTCTGCGACAGGATACAACTGACGCTGCTAACTTTCCCCTGAGCTTTGAATTGGGAGTGCTGAACATCAGTCTGTCAAGGAAGGATGTCAGCCGACCGTTCGGACCGCCGTAATATACAGGCGAACCCACAACAAGTGCATCGAACTCATCCATACGTGCAGATGTTTCATTGACAATATCCCCGAACACACACTCGCCCTTTGTTCTGCACTGAAAACAGGCGATACAGTCCGGCATAGCCTTTTTCCCGAGCCACAGGATCTCTGCGTCAACATCATTCTTTTTCAGCGTTTCTGCAACCTCGCTTAGTGCGGTATACGTACATCCGTGTTCATTAGGGCTGCCATTGACGAGCAGTACCTTCATACGTCAAATTCCTCCTTCAGATCCATCATTCCTCTGATCTCGGCATGACCGTCATCAAGATAGAACAATGCCATCTCCCAGCCGTTCTTATCGTACATCGCCATGATCTGCGGCATAGCGGCACGTACCTTATCCATTAGTGCGTCATCCTTTACAAAGTGTACCTTGCCGTCATATCGCATGAAATCACTGCCGCTGACGGCTAACACTTCAACATTCGAATTTGATGTAAGCTGTGCATAGACCTTTTTGAATGTGCCGCAGCCAAAGTACAGCTTATCACCATCCAGCAAATGAAAGCTGAACGGTCTGCCCTTAGGCTGCATACCATCTGTTGTCAGAAAATAAAAAACCTTCGCCTTGTCTAAAAATTCATTAACTTTCGCTGCATTTGACATTATCGTTTCCTCCCATTACAAAGAAGCTGTAAATATTTCTGCTATATCCCTTTCACTCAGGGGCGCCCATGCTTTTTCAAGACCCTCGTTTACGGCAACATGATTTGCCATCTCACCTATACGGCTTTCGTCTATTCCGACATCCTTAAGGTGCATGGGGATATTTATGGACTCAAAGAATTTGTATGTTTCATCTATTGCTTTTTCTGCAATTTCAAATTTATCAAGGCTGCTGTCAATTCCGAAAACATTAATACCATACTTTACAAATCGGTCAACAGTCTTTTCGGAAAGAATATGCTTCATCCATCTTGGGGTGATTATCGCAAGACCCTCTCCGTGAGTTATATCATAGTAAGCAGAAAGAGCGTGCTCCATTCCGTGACATGGCCAACCGGAATAGCTGCTGCCAAGAGAATAGATACCATTGCAGCCGTAGGTGCAGTCCAGCATCATTTCCGCTCTTGCGGTATAATCCTCCGGATCATCAAGACACTTTCTTGTGTTTATCATAAGGCTCTTTAGTCCTGCTTCCATGAAGCCGTCATTCAGCAGCGTTGAATCCTCACAGAAATACTGCTCCATAATATGGTTCATTGCATCGGCACAGCCTGCGGCAGTCTGCTTTTTAGATACAGTAAAGGTGTAAGTAGGATCAAGAATGGAAACGGCAGGATAATTATTGTTGTCCATATAACCGATCTTGTCGTTTGTTTCTGTTCTTGAGATCACCGCACCGGGATCATACTCACTGCCCGTTGCGGCAAGTGTAAGTATATCCACGATCGGAAGTGATGCCTTGCCGACAGCCTTGTAGGTAATAAGATCCCAGGGGTCGCCATCATAAAGCGCTCCGGCAGCAATAGCCTTTGAACAGTCAAGTACACTTCCGCCGCCGACAGCAAGGATAACATCAATATTGTTTTCTTTACACAGCTTAACGCCGTCCAGTACACTGGGGTCATATTTCGGATTAGGCTGGATACCCGAAAGCTCAAAGATCTCAAATCCCTCAAGCAGTTCCTTTACCTTATCGTAAAGACCAAGCTTTTTGATACTTCCGCCGCCATAAGTAAGAAGCACCTTTTTGCCGTAGCTGCCCATTACTTCGGGGAGCTTTTCAATAACTCCCTTTCCAAAAATCAGCCTTGTAGGTGTCATATAATCAAAGTTTTGCATTGTATGATCCTCCTTGTGATTTATATATTTGGTACATATTATAACCTATTTTGTTGGTAATTACAAGCACCTATGTATAAAATATATTAAAGATATTACTATAGTATAGAATAAAAAAACACATTACATCACTTAATAATTATCAAATGATGTAATGTACGCTTCAGATATAGTATTCTGTTTACCTGACATAATGCTGAAAAAACAGCTATATGCTATACTTTTGAATATATTGCTGTCATTCCAGATAATATGGTTTGTAATTCAGATAGGTCGGTATCCATTTTTCAGCTTCCAGATCTCTCACAATATAATCATCAAGCCCGATGCCACTGCTTCTTATGTATCGGGCAAACTCAAGGTGTTCCCTTCTCACCCTCTCTAACAAAACGCCTTGTTTCGCAGAGCTTTTCTCAAAAAGCCCCTTGCAGTTTTTGAGGATACTTTCCATTTCAGGATCTTTGGGAGGGAACAGAATTGAGGAAGGTTTTGTATCAAGATAGATCACAGTTTTATCTTCCTCATTGTTATTTGTACAATCCCTGTATCTGATCACCCAGTTTGCAGGTACGCCTCCTGCCGGATGATCCGCCTGCTGAACAGGGCTTCCCTCTTTAAAGAGCATGGAAATGATCTCAGAATACATTATCACTCCAAGTTCCTTTAAGATAAGAAAATTCCTGCCAACAACCATATGATCACTGAACGCCCTTGCGGAAACCGCAAAATCATCCAAGATCATCGGACCGTAACCGTTATTAAAAAAACTATCCAGACGATTTTCCTGTTTTGATTTTACCGGTATCAACCGATGGGGCAAACAATAATCAACTAAAGCACTTCTAAGTTCCTGTTCAGACATCATATTATTTTCACTCCAAATCATCGATTAACTCAGCTCAACTCGGCTCTCATCATATCAAGATATTCCTCTGTATGCTTTGCCGAATATGTCATGTGAGCGTAGTTGTCAAATACCGTCATCTTCGCATGGGGGTATTCCTTTTCTACCAGCTTATGGCAAGTCTTATATGCCTTCTCACCGCTGCCGTAAAGAAAATGTATACGTTTCTGCATTTCTTCAGAAAACTCCGGAAAATCAAATGTATAGCAGCATTCCGTTTCGTTGCGGATGGTTTTCTTTGTCAGATATGGCGAGATCACTTTCAGCGACTCTATCATCGGGCGCAGTGATTCTGTATCGCCGTTTGTAAATTTGTTAAGGAACTTCCAGTTGATGACATCATCTACCGACTTATCACGCATCATATTGATCATAGTTTTGAACTTGAAATACATAAAACTCTTGTAAGGCTTTGAAAGCCGGATACACGGTGCACCGTCAAACATAGCGTGCTTTACATTTACACCAAATTTCGTAAGCTGGCGCAAAAGTTCAAGACCTACCTCGCTTCCCATAGACTGACCATACACCATTGCTACAGAAGAGATATTATGTTTTTTTATGAATTCTACTATCGTTGCCGCTTCGTTTTTCCTTGTGGTAAACGCCGGCGAACCTTCATAGTGACCGTTGTATTCCGGTACAACCACATAATAGTCCTTTGAAAGCGGTCCATACAAGTATTCCAGTGCTGCCGCAGGACAAAATGAACCTGTGAGCATAATGATTACAGGACGATTGGGTTTTCCGTATTTGTGAAACTTCATATTATATCATCCTTTTTATTTTGTATTATTTTATTCTGTTTTTTCTTCCGGACTTCAGGTTCATCAACTGAGAAAAGAAGACACGGCATCAAGCCATTTATCCGGTTCGTATACTGCAGGCTCGGCGTGCTTGTAACCATCAAAGCATTTTATCTCTGCTTCCGGATAATGCTTTTTCAGTTTTTTTGCCGATTTTATCGAGTATACTTCATTTCCTTTTGTTCCGTGCATATAGAGTATTCTTGTATTGTTCCGGTTTTCAACAGGTATAAACTCACCGGCACACACAGAGTGAAGCATATTCTTTACAGTACTGTCACTCATTGTATCGGCAAATTTCAGGTAGCTTTCAAGATACCTTTCAGGCAGAAAAAACCTTTTGAAATTTTCAAGAGTTTTGCTGTCTCTCTTTTTCGATTTATGGATAATACCTTTATATGCGCTTGTCATTGCCTTTTCCGCAATAAACGGCATCTTCACAAGAGGTGCGCCATCAAGTATCAGGTTTTCTATGTGCAGCTTATTTCTTTCAAAAATCTTATAGGCGATAACACCGCCCATAGATAAACCGCAAAGCGCAAAGACTGATGAGATATTTTCCTTGCTGATGTAAGACTCTATCTGCTGAGCTTCGTTTTCAACTGAAACAAACTCACTCTCATGCGCCTCGATATGACCGTCCAAAGCCGGAACGATAATATAATATTCTTCTTTAAGCGCTGTGATCTGTCTTTCCCATATCTGCCACGGAGTAAGTACACCGTGTATCAGAACAACAGCCTTATTGTTTTTGTTTCCGAATGTATGAAATTCCATATTATCTCTCCGTTATTATCAAATTCATTCTGAGCTTTCGACGCATTTATTTCAGTTCTTATCCCTCAGTTCTTATCCCGAAAAAACATACCCGCTAAAACATTATAACACATACAGACACGCATATCTACAACTATTTTCATCTTATTTAAGAGCGGCTATGACTTCTCCGCAGTCTCCGTCTATACATATCGAACGGCTTTCGATATGCTTCGGACAATACGCGTCATCATAATTCAGGCAGGCATACACTGCATCAGGATAATCATTTGTCATCTGCCAAAAAGGAAGCTTTATTATAACAGGAGTGTTGGAGCCTACCCCCAATTCCATAAACAGAATGTGTTTATTTTTATGGCTGTGCAGAAAATCAGCATACGCCGCCGACGCTCTATGCCAGCCTTCATCCTCCACAAAGCTATCGTCAGATCTCAGGTTCATTGTCATTTCACTGCCGTCAACAGGACATACCGGTATAAGCTCTGAAGGAATCCTCATTGACAAACGTTTATCATACGGGATATCGTATATACCGTCATTATTTTTCTCAAAGCCCTGTGCTTTAATTGCTCTTATCACCCATTCCTCATTGTCGAAAGTCTTACGGATATCAGGGTTTACACTCTGGAACAATCCATAGTCCCCCTGCGTATAAAATAATCTTCCCTTGTCAAAGCCTGCTTTCTGGAAACAGTGATCAACATTTGTTGTTATGACAAAATAATCTTTTTCTTTCACAAGCTCATATAAGTCACTATAGACAGACTTCGGCGGATCCATATAGCGGTTTATATAAATATATCTTGCCCAGTATGCCCAGAACTCTTCCTTAGACGGATATGGATAGAAGCCGCCGGAATACATATCCTTAAATCCGTATTTTTCAGAAAAATCTCCAAAATACTTTCTGAACCTCTCGCCGCTGTATGTAAAGCCGGCAGAGGTCGACAATCCTGCACCTGCGCCTATAACAACAGCTTCTGCCCTGTCAAGCTCCAGTTTCAATCTTGCAAGAGACTCTGCTCTTGTATAAATACCCTCAGATGTCTCTGTGCCATACTTCTTCAAAGCCAGTATACCCTTCTCTATCGTTTCCTGATAACCGTTTTTAATAAAAGCCACAAACAAGCCCTCCTTGTCATTTTTTCAAAAGGACACTATTCCCCTTCATTTACAATTATACATATTTTCACGAAAAGTACAAGGTGCGTGACCGCACTGGACAACTTAGAACGCAGCGACTTCTGATTGAACCGTCCGCGTCGTGCTCTTTAAAGAGCACTTTGGCTATTTTCATACACGTTTATGGTTTTAATGCGGAATGGAGAGTGAAGAGTTAGGAGTGAGGTATGGTACGTTTTCGCTGGGGCACCCGTAGTAAGTGCCCTTGGGGTACGAAAACAATCATAGTAAGTATAATAAAAACTATTAATTATTAATTTATACTGTACAGGCGCATAAAGTTGAGTAGGAGAATAAACTATAATCCAGAAAGAATAGCCGAAACAGCAGGCTATTAGCCTGCGCCGGCGGATGGGGACGGATGTCTGACGGTTCTGCGCCGTCAATCGCGGGCAGGAAAAGTTTCGGTCATATTGTCAGAGTGAGCTTTAGCGAACGCCAACGCGAATCGGGTGCGCAAGCCTTGCGCCGGGTTGACCGATGGGGGGAGATGTGGTATAATCTGGGTATTATTAAATGATGTGGGGAAATAGGAAATGGATATTTTTCAGACAAGAAGAATTGTTGTGAAGGTAGGCACTTCTACACTTACCTATGAAAACGGAAAGGTCAATCTTCGCAGATTGGAAATGCTCTGTAAGGTGCTGAGCGATCTGCATAACAGCGGTAAACAAATAATCCTCGTAAGCTCCGGCGCAATAGGTGTTGGCGTGGGTAAACTCAAGCTTAAAGAACGCCCTGCTGAAACACGCTATAAACAGGCTCTCGCCGCTGTTGGTCAGTGTGAGCTTATGTTCCTCTATGATAAATTCTTCGGGGAATATAATAACTCCGTGGCTCAGATACTGCTTACTAAAAATGTAGTTGTTAACGACCATTCCAGACAGAATGTCGTCAATACCTTCCAGACACTTCTTGAAATGGGTATAATACCTATCGTTAATGAAAATGATACCGTAGCTATTGATGAGCTTGTCGGCGCTAACTTCGGAGATAATGATAATCTCTCCGCTATCGTAGCTGACCTTGTAGGGGCTGACCTGCTGGTGATACTTACGGATATCGACGGTCTGTATGACTCTGACCCGAGAAAAAATCCCGATGCCGTCAGAATACCTGTCGTTGACCATATCGATGACAAAATCAAAGAAATGGCAGGCGGCTCCGGATCTAACAGAGGTACCGGCGGAATGGCAACAAAAATCATCGCTGCCGCAGCTGCTACAAGCGCTGGTATAAACTGCTGCGTTATGAGCGGTAACGAACCTAAAAATATCTACAGGCTTATTGACGGTGAACAAATAGGAACAATGTTCACCGCCGCTGAAGGAAGCATCTGATATAAATAATGAGTACTGAAAACTTAAGCATGAATAATAGTGGTGGTGCGTGACCGCACTGGACAATTTAACAACGCATTTGCGTCTTAATTGAGCCATCCGCGTCGCGCTCCTTATGGAGCACTTTGGCTAATACTGTTCACGTCCACAACTGCCGAGCGGAAACCCCTTCGGCACTTCGAGCCACGGAAATCAATTTTCAAAAAAGTAGAAAATGTGATATAATATTCGTATGAAA
>CAMHOE010000026.1 GCA_946186665.1 uncultured Clostridia bacterium
TTAAAAAAATTTTCTTTCTCTACAAATTGTATATTTTTCTTCTTTGGAAATATAAAATGAGCTTAGAAATATTACGTTCTGTAGAATTTCTAAATCACATAACGTAGTTACAGTTATTATTCCTCAACCCTCTGCACTGATTCGCTCTTAAGCACTACAATTAATATACAATTCGTATAATCTACAAATAGTATTATATTTTTTCAATAATTCCGTTTTCAAAAGAAACAACACTTCCCGGCAGGATATCCTTCCTGTACAATTCCGCATCCGGCACAGAAACATTTTTTATTTCTCCACTCTCATTTTTCAGAACCACCTCGCAGCACGGCTCCTGTCCTTCAGGCACTCCTTCGCATCCGAAGTCCGGTTCAATAATATCAATAACTTTGTACATCCTCACTCTTCCCTTTCTTCTTTTTTATACTTGGATATTTCCATTAGATTGTCTATAATGAAACGCTGTGCCTTCTCGGAATACTTAATGATAGTATATTCACCAAACGCGCCAATTCCCATTGTTGAAGTAATTCCGATATCTCCGGAAAGCTCCGTCAGCCCTCTTCTGTTCTTTCCGTCAGCGCCTTCCGTGTCTATCAGATAGCCCTTATATACAAGCCAGTCATTGACTTTCTTTGCCTGAAGCTTTTTTCTTCCGTCATCGCTGATTGCCTTATTCACCTGTGCAGTAAGCTCAGATATAACGCAGTCTCCTGTAATAACTTCTATTTTCCCGATTTCCTCTTCCGTTATATAAAAATCCACCCTTGCACTTTTCCTTGTTGATTTTCCGCCGGTTTCTCTGCTTTCGTTTTTTATATTTTCATCAAGTACCTCACAGATATAGCGAAAGCACCTAATAATTCTCTCGTTTTTAAGCACGGAGTCCTCGCCGATACTTTTATCCGTTATGGGGTCTGTTCCGTCGCACAGCTTCAGCAGATATAGCTTTGCTCTCTGCATTTTTTCTTTTTCCGTCAGCATAGTCCCACCTCCTGTTTTTTATTATACCACTTCCACGCAAGCCGCCGCAAGCAACACATAAACTGCCCATTCTATACTCATCTATAGGTTTTAATCTATCAGCTCAGAGCATTTTACAGCACAACGCCGAAAAGACCATTCCAAGCATATCCGCCGTCAGTGCAGCAGGTATAGTATGTCTTGTTTTCTTTATTCCCACTGAACCGTAATACACAGCAATAGCATAGAAAGTAGTTTCTGTAGAACCTGCCATAACAGACGCCACTCTTCCGATATAACTGTCCGCACCATATTTATCAAGCAGCGAGCTGAGCAATGCAAAAGAGCCGCTGCCGCTTACCGGACGCATAAGTCCGAGCGGCAATACCTCCGGCGGCACACCTATAAAACCGCACACAGGTCCCAGTACAACTGTAACAACATCAAAGAAACCGGACGCCTGAAGCATCGTCACAGCAACGATAAGCCCTATCAGCGACGGCGCTATTGACAGCAGCCCCGTAACGCCCTCCTTTGCGCCGTCTTTAAAAGTCTCAAACAGGTCAACTTTCTTTATTGCACCAAAAACCACCACAAAAGCAATGACCGCCGGTACAGCATATATTCCGACACTTTCCGTAACCTCACCCCGCAGACAGCTTCTCTTTTTTAAGCGATAGTACACCTGCTATCCCCAAACCTGAAAGCAAAGCTAAAAGTGACGCCGCCCACACATACGGCACAACAGCATATGGCTGCAAGCTGCCAGCTGCTTGTCTCAATGCCGCAATAGTCGTGGGAATAAGCTGTACCGAAGCCGTATTTATCACGACAAACATGACCATACTGTTGTTTGGAGCCGAACCGAGCCTGTTAGTTTTCTGCATTTCCTTCATTGCCGCAATACCAAGCGGAGTAGCTGCATTTCCAAGCCCGAAAATATTCGCAGTTACATTTGCGCTTACCGCTTTCATCGCCGGACTGTCCTTTTTGTATTCCGGCATAAGCCTTGAAAGTACAGGCGACAGCAGTCTCGCGGTCACAGCAGTCAAGCCGCTTTTGTCTGCAATTTTCATGATACCTGTCCACAGGCACATCACACCTGCCATAGAGATCAGCACCTGTACCGCCTTATCCGCCCCACCGGCAGCAGCAGCCGAAAGCTCCTCTGCCCTGCCGGTGCAAAAGCCGCATATCACACTGATAATGATCATTCCGAACCATATATGACTAAGCATATCCCCATCACGCCGCCTATCCTTTATAGCTTGATCTTTCAACTCAGACTAAAACGATAATATATCCCAAATGCTGCTGTATACTTATATTTTTTAACATTTTCATATTACGCAGATTAAAACGTTTCAGACATCACTATCGTATCATTATATTATGAACACAAATTTTGTCGAAAATTGTAAATAACAGGCATCCTGACTATATTTTCAGTTGATATTTATTTTTAGTGATGTATTTTTCCCTTCAAACATATTAACACAATAAGTCAGAAAAAACGTCAAAAAATCACAAATAATACTTGACATTTTCCTCTTCAGATAGTACCATATTATTAAGTCACTGTACGTTTTTATGAACATCGATTCAAAAAAGGAGGTTATAGAAATGAGAGCAATAGGCTGTGTTCGACAGATAGATAAGCTTGGAAGACTGGTGTTGCCGTCTGACATAAGGCGTACACTCAACATTACCGACGGCACTGACTCTGTAGAGTTTTTCATTGACGGCGACAGCGTCATTATCAAAAAGTACCGACCCTCATGTATCTTCTGCAATTCGCCGGATGACATCATCACATACAAAGGGCAGGCAATATGCAGCGTCTGTTTCAACGAGCTGAAAACAACATGATCACCGAACAGCTCAGATATGAGAATAACATCTATTCTCATGAGCTTTATCAGGCTTTTATATCATGTTCAATTCTATTTGTCAGTTGGTGAAAATATGAATGTCAGATCATTTCTGTCGCAGAATAAAATAATAATAACAGACGGCGCAACAGGCACATACTTTTCTGAGCTTACCGGAATGGATGTCAAGCTCTGCGAAAAATATAATGTCACCTCTCCCGATGTTATACGACACATACATAACGGATATATCAAAGCAGGTTCAACACTCCTGCGAACCAATACTTTTTTTGCAAATTCCTACGCACTCGGAATATCCCGTGATGAACTGAAAAGTATTATTATAAACGGATATAATATCGCCTCAGAGTGCGCCGGCGGAAAGGCTATAGTCTGCGCTGATGTCAGCGCCGTTTATGGTAACTCCCTTTCCTCATCTCAAGTACTTGATGAATACAAATTCATTGTTGATACCTTCCTGTCATGTAATGCGGAGACTTTCATTTTTGAAACTCTGCCCTCACTTCAGACTGTGCTTCCTGCAATAGACTATATCCTCTCACAAAAACCTGATGCAGAGATAATAACTTCTTTTACACTTATGCCCGACAACCATACACGTTCAGGTCTGTCCGCAAAAAGTCTGCTTGCAGATATCCTGCAAAACAAACACAAACTCACAATGATAGGTCTTAACTGCGGCAGCGGTGCTGTTCAGATGTTCCGCAACGCTGCGCCATTCCTGTCCTATATACATGAAAATACTGACCTGTTTACTATGGTAATGCCCAATGCCGGTTATCCTTCTATAGAAAACCAAAGAACAGTTTTCACCTCAACTCCGGAATACTTCGCAGAACAGACCGCTGTCTTTAAAGCATACGGTGTATCAGCAATCGGCGGATGCTGCGGTACAAATCCGGAACATATACGTCAGCTTGCCATTGAACTATCCTCTGAAGGAAATACACATCAAAAGAGTATTATCTACCCCACACCAAAACAGAATAAAACGCCCTCCGCATCTTCACAGCTTTCGGAAAATAAATTCATCCTCGCCGCAGAGCTTGACCCGCCCAACACTTCAGACATTACCAGACTTATAAGCGCCGCAAAGACTCTGAAAGAAAGCGGTGTGAATATCATTACTGTATCAGACTCTCCACTGGGGCACGCAAAGATGGACTCCGTTCTGTGTTCATCAAGAATAAAGAGAGAGGTAAATATAGAAACGCTTCCCCACATTTGCTGCCGTGACAAAAATATCAATGCGCTTCGTTCATCGTTATTAGGCGCACACAGCGATGGGATAAGAGCCGTTTTAGCTGTGACCGGCGACCCTGTTTCCGAGATAGACAGAGGCGTGATAAAGCCCGTTTTCAATATCGACTCAACAAGGCTGATGGAGTTGATAAACAGCCTGAACGAGGATGTCTTTTCAGACTCTCCCATAGTGATAGGCGGCGCTTTCGACCCTGCCCCGCGCAAAGCGGAATACTCCCTTAAACGTCTTGACAAAAAGATGAAAAAAGGAGCAAGCTTTGTACTTACACAGCCTGTTTTTTCCGAAGCCGCAATAGAGTCAATAGACCGCGCAAGAGAGACAGGCGCAAAGGTACTTGTTGGCATAATGCCTATGGTAAGCTACAGGAACGCAAGCTTCATGAAGAACGAAGTCCCCGGCATGACGATACCGGACGAGCTTGTACATCGTTTCCGACCTGACATGACAAGAGAAGAATCCACAGAAGTCGGCATAGAGATAGCCGTTGAGCTTGCGCGTATGCTGAAGTCTCATGCGGACGGATTTTACTTTATAACGCCCTTCAACCGTGCCGAAGTCATATCCAGAATAATTTCCTCTCTGCATCTTGAAATAAGCCAATAAAGTTCACGGCCGGATTACTTAAAACTATAAAACCGGAACAATCCAATAAACGCACAAAGAGCGACCCTGAAAAGGGTCGCTCTTTGTGCAAAAGGAAGGGATAATGAAAAAACAAAAAAGGGGATAATCAAAAAATATAAAAATATACAAACCGAAAAACGGCAATAAGCTCACACACAATAATCTCAAGCCAACTACAAAGTCAGCATGATTTTCCACAACACTATTATAACACATCCGTTTTCAAATTTCAATTTTATTTTTTATAAACAACATAAAATATTCAGCGGTTTTAGGAAAGTGGTATTGGAAATAACCCTTTTTCCGCTTTCTGCGGCAAAAGCTGTAGACGTACACTGAAATAGCCAAAGCGCTCCTTGAGGAGCACGACGCGGACGGTTCTGTTATAAGTTGATGCGTTCTAAGTTGTCCAGTGCGGTCACGCACCGGAAAAGGGTTTTCCCAATGCAGCTGCCACTACAAAATTGAATTCCGTGTTACGATGAGCTGTCGTCTATAAGGACAACATTAACATCAAAAGTATATGACTGTCCGTCAGATGTAACAGCCGCTCTGAATAGCGTCAGGGTTACTGTATCTCCGGGCTTATAGTTACTCAGTTCTTCAATGAACTCGTTTGCTGTTTTAATGGTTTTGCCGTCTATTGCAGTTATTATATCCTTTTTGCTCGCCTGTGTAGACGCAAGCGGACTGTCTGTCTCTATAGCGGTTATGACCATTCCCTGCGGAACATTTTTCAGCTTGGACTCATACAGCGTACAGGTCGTGCCGGATATCTTCAGAGTACCTCTGTCATTTACGTAACCAAATTTTATCAGCTTGTTGATTATCTCTGCAACCTTATTGCTCGGTATAGCAAAGCTCATACCCTCATAATCCGTTGCCACAAGCTTTGATGTATTCATTCCTATTACCTGACCGCTTTCATTTATCAGCGCACCGCCGGAATTTCCGGGATTTATGGCGGCGTCTGTCTGGATATACTTCACATATCCGCTGTTGGACAATATCCTGTTAAGCGCGGATATCGTGCCTTTTGTCAGGGAATTTGAAAAAGACGAACCTCCGGGATTGCCTATGGCATAAACATCCTGACCCACATAAAGGTTGTCAGAATCCGAAAACTCCGCAACAGTAAGCTCCTTTGCGTCTATCTTCAGAACCGCAAGGTCAGTCTTTTTATCAACACCTACTATCGTTCCCAGATACTGTGTTCCGTCACTCAGCGTTACCATAACTCCGGTACTTGTGCTGTCCGAAACAACATGGCTGTTTGTGGCGATATACCCGTCATCAGAAATAATAATACCTGAGCCTTCACCTGTCTCAGACAGTGTATAGTCACTTCCGGAGTATGATGTTATGCAAACTATAGAAGGCGAGACATTATTGAACGCCGCGTTTGCAGTATTTACGTTCACATCAGCAGAAGCCTCCTGCATGGATATCTGCGGTCCGTCAGGGTCAGCAGATACCTGAGGTGCGTCCGTCAGTGAAGCTTCCTCCGCATAGGACACACCGGACACGGTATTATACGGTATCCTGTCATCGCCCTTTTTCTCGCTGCCCAGGTTTTTGCCGCTGATTATATAAGCAACTACAACAGCGGTAAGAGACAAGAGAAGAACAATAATTATCCAGAGTGCCACCCGCAGCCCTCTTCTTTTTCTCCTCTTTTCCATCTTAGAAAAATCCGGAATAAACTCCTCATCTCCAAGAAACCTGTTATATGGTGAAGTGCCGAAGCCTTCTCCTGCGCCGGAACTGCCGTAAGCATTTCCATAAACATAATTGCCGCCTGCACTCACACCCGTAACCTGCGCTGAGTAATTATTATTATGCTGTACGCTCTCATATGTTAACGGGGATACATCATGCTGTGCATAAGCTCCGGCTGACCCCTGAGGTTTTACATCCACACCCTGCGCAGAAACATTATTCTGTGTATATTCAGTAAACTGCGGCATCTCAGACCCCGTCTGATTTGCTGTATCCTGACCGGAAGGTCTGTCAAATTCATCGGGCATACTTTCATTTCCTCCCTTGCATAAGTTTAGCGGAAATAAATTATTAAATATTCAGCGGTTTCAGGAAAGGGGGATGTGGGGGAATAACCCTTTTTCCGCCGGAAAAGGGTTTCCCCATGTATCCGCCCCTACAAAACTGATTTCCGTGTTAGCAAATGTCTTACTCTTGATTTTCATTTTGCTTTGTGTTATCGTCGGCTGACCTGTCCTGTTTTTTCTCCTGTTTCCTGTCCGGCTTCTTTTCAGGCTTTTTTGCCACGGATTTTTTGGGTATGTAGAAGTCGAACTCAGTATACTCACCATAGAAGCTCTTTGCAGAGATATCTCCTCCATGAAGTCTGATAATACTTCTTACAAGGTACAGTCCAAGTCCAAGTCCTTTTTTATCCTTGCTTCGGGATTTATCTGTTTTATAGAACCTGCCAAAGACCAGATCTATTTCAGAGTCCTTTATACCCATACCGCTGTTCTTTATAACAAAGTCAAACTGCTCCAGACTCTCTATGATATTGAACTCGATATATCCGCCAACATTGGTAAACTTCACGGCATTTTCAATAAGGTTATATACCACCTGATGAAGAAGATCTTTATCCCCGTATACAGTTTTTGGCGTAATGGTATCAAGACCTCTGATATCAATTTTCTTGTTTTCTATCTCCTTTTCAAATGTGATGATTATTGTCACAAGAGTATCAAGAAGATCGAAGCTCTGATAATTCAGTTTTAGTTCACCGCTGTCTATTCTTGAAAGGTCAAGCATAGAGCGCACCAGTCTTGACAGTCTCTTTACTTCATCGGATACGATATGTAAATAATAATTCTGCTTTTCCGCCGGTATAGTGCCGTCAAGAATACCGTCGATAAATCCCGCAATAGTTGTCATAGGTGTTTTCAGTTCATGAGACACATTTGCGATAAAGCTCTTTCTTGTCACTTCAGAAGCCGAGAGCGACTCCGCCATATTATTGAAAGCCACAGCAAGCTCTCCTATCTCGTCATCTCCTGAATAGCTGACTCTGATATTAAAATCGCCCTTACCGAATTGTTTAGCCGCCTGTGACATCTGTCTTAAAGGCTTCATCATATTGTAAGAGAACAATCCTATTGCCAGTATAGACATTGCCAGCGTTGCGATAGCCGAAAGCAGGAATATCCTCAGCACCATATCCGTAAATTCCTCAATATCACTTGTATCCGTAGTTATCACAACATATCCCACTACACTTGCCGAGCTGAGGTTATTTATAGGACGGGCAGAAATATACCTTTCCGTTTCGTATATACCATTCATATCATCTTTGACAAAATACGAACCGTCCGAAGCTACCGACGTCATAATATTCTGAGGAAGATATTCCGGAAAATAATCAGCAGACGTGAAGGGCGCAAACATGACAACTCTGCCGTGTTTATCCGTAATAAAAATATCGGCATCGGAGTCATCCGCAAACATATTCAGAAACATTGCCATATATTCCGCGTGTTCATCGCTGAGCCATCTGAACTCGTCATCATTCTCTCTGAACACAGAACCGACACGAACATTAGAACCCACATATTCTGCTATATTCTCAGCACGCTTGTCAAGGATTATCTTCCTCTCTCCAAGCCAATAGCTTGATATAGTCATCGTAAGGATAATTCCAAGCACAAGAAAACTGAAAAACACTATCAGCACGCTGACATTCATATATTTCAAAAACAGGGACTTTCCCGAAAAAAACTTATTCTTTAGTTTCAAACTTATACCCTACTCCCCATACAGTTTTCAGTGCCCACTTGTCAGACACACCTTCAAGCTTTTCTCTGAGTCGCTTTACATGAACATCCACTGTTCTGGAATCACCGTAATAATCGAACCCCCACACCTCATCAAGCAGCTGATCTCTTGTAAACACCCTGTTAGGATTACTTGCCAGATGATATATAAGCTCCATTTCCTTAGGCGGAGTGTCTATCTGTTCGCCATTCACTCTCAGTTCATAGTTAGTAAGGTTTATCACCAGGCCTTCATAGCGGACTTCTTTTTTGGTATCGTCAGGCACATCCCCTACCGGCACACCGGTACCCATACGTCTCAGCACCGCCTTTATTCTTGCAACTATTTCCTTAGTCTCAAAGGGCTTTACAACATAGTCATCAGCGCCCAGCTCAAGACCCAATACCTTATCAAATACCTCACCCTTAGCGGTCAGCATAATTATAGGGCATTGCGAAGTTTTTCTTATTTCCCTGCACACCTGCCAGCCGTCCAGTACCGGAAGCATGATATCGAGCATAACGAGGTCAGGCTTTTCCGTCTTGAATTTAGTTACAGCCTGTCCGCCGTCATTAGCGATAACCACCTCATAGCCTTCTTTTTCGATATAGAGTCTCAGAAGCTCACAAATATTAATATCATCATCAACAACAAGTATTTTACCCATAGTCATTTCAACATCACCATCTCTTTCACAAATAGCGCATCCATCCACGCGCCACTTTGATTATACCACATTTCCACCAAAAAAAACAATTCTATAATAGAATTTGATAACAATATTTTGGGGTTCTCTAAAGACCGGGACACGAGCGAGTTTGCGTTCATGGATTTTTTCGCAGACAAGGCGGCGGAATGCTTCCGCTTTCAATTTAAGTTTTGATAATAAATATACCTCATAAAGTATTTATTCTATCAAAACAAATTCGGGTCCGGCGGCTCGCCGGCCGCATTAATACTTTGTGTATTAAAAGGCTTGACAACGATGTATGCGGAAAAAGACATAGCAAAATCGCCGTGAAGGAGGTTTTTAGAGGTTCCCTTTTGTATAAAAAGTCAGGCGGCGCATGATATGCACCGCCCATATATATCATTAGTCATTGAAAGTCGTAGTTTTCATATTCAAAGGCATCCGCATCTTCATCGTTCGGGTCAGCCCTGCCACGATGAATATACCTCTTGGAAACATTTTCCAGTTCAAGGATAGCTTGCATAAGCTCGTCCTTGCAGTCTCCCAATTGGTCGTTGCGCTTGTCAAGCATTTCTATCTTCGTCACATATGCCAGATATATCGCACTGTCCTTCGGGTCATATGATGCTTTGATGCTTTCTTTCATCTCCTGTATTTTTTCATCTGTAAAATATCTCATTGTCTCATCTCCGTTCTCTTAAAACACGCAAAAGCGACAGGAACTCTCCTGCCGCTTCAATGGCTTTATCTGTTTATCATTACTCAAGGTCTTTACACTTGACTCTGTTCATTCTGCAATAACGTCTTATATAGTTATTGTTGTGTGAGCAGCGAACAACAAGAGTTCTGTTGGAACCATTAAATGCGTTCTCACCTATACTCGTAACAGTATCAGGCAGTATAAGCGATTTCAAAGTACCGCACTTGCTGAAGGAACCATATCCTATAGTTTCCAGATTAGTCGGGATGTTGACGGTCTTAAGAGAACCGCAGCCTGTAAACGCGCCATCACCGATGTCTCTTACAGCCTCAGGAATGTTTACTGTAGTAAGTGCTTCGCACCAGCTGAATACACTCTTTCTTATATACTTCACAGACTCAGGAACTGTTACCTTTACCAGTGAACGGCATCCGCTGAATACGTTCTCAGGCAGTTCCTCTACTCCGTCAGGAACAACTACCTCAGTCAGCGACTCACAGTTAAGGAACGCATGCTTGCCGAAGCTTTGTATATTTGACGGTATCGTAAACTCTTTAAGCTTTTCACAGCCGCTGAATGTACTCTGTCTTATTCTTATCAGAGTGGATGGCAGTGTTATTTTAGAAAGGCTTACACATCCTGCAAATGCACCTCTGCCGATATCCAGCAGTCCTTCAGGAAGATTTACAGTTATAAGTCTTGCGCAATTTTCAAAGGCCTTTTCTCCGATCTTAAGCAGTGTAGAGGGAAGCTCTACAGCTTCAAGGTTAGGCTTGCCGGAGAATGCCGCATCATCAATTATCTGATATCCCTCAGGAATAGCAACTCTTGAGCCGTTCTCATTTGCAGCGTCTCCTGCGGTATATACCTTTGCATTTGCAGGCATCGGGATGACAACATCACCGTTTGCGTTTGTATAAGTGCCGCCCGGAGTTGCTGTTTCAGCAGGCGCAGGCTGTACAGGTGTTTCAGGAACTGCGGGCTGTGCCGGCGGCTCAGGTATCTCAGGCTGTGCCGGTATTTCAGGCTCAGCAGGCTGCTGTACCGGAGACTCAGATATTGCAGGCTGCACAGGCATTTCAGGCACTGTAGGCTGCACCGAAGGCTCATCCATATAAGGCTGTGCCGGCGGTTCAGGCAGTGTCGGCTGTACAGGCGGCTCTGGCTTTTCAGGCTGAGCGTTTACAGCTTCCTGCCCATGTGCATCCATATTCTGCTGACCAACGTTTGCACCGTTTGGCATCGGCATCTGCTGGTTGTATCCCCATGGCATCTGCTGCTGTGACATATCCCCGTTCTGCGGCATCTGCTGCATCCACGGATTGTATCCCCACGGCATCTGCTGCTGTGACATATCTCCATTCTGCGGCATCTGCTGCATCCACGGATTGAAGCCCCACGGCATCTGCTGCTGTGACATATCCCCATTCTGCGGCATTTGCTGCATCCACGGGTTGAAGCCCCACGGCATCTGCTGCTGTGACATATCTCCGTTCTGCGGCATCTGCTGCATCCACGGATTGAAGCCCCATGGCATCTGCTGCTGTGACATATCTCCATTCTGCGGCATCTGCTGCATCCACGGATTCTGCGGATTTTGCATAGGCGACATCTGGTCCTGTTTTTCTTCTTTTTTATCTTCAGTTTTTTCTGTTTCTTCTTTTACTTCCGGCTCCTTCTGCTCGGTCTCACCGGTGAAGTCAAATACCGGTCGCTGCGGAGTCTCCTCCGGCTTTTCCTCAGGCTGTGTTTCCTCAGCCTCATTTGTAAAGTCGAATACCGGACCCCTGAACTTTCCTTCGGGCTTGTCCTCAGACTTTGTTTCCTCAGCCTCGTTTGTAAAGTCGAATACCGGTCGCTGCGGAGCTTCCTCCTGTTTTTCCTCAGGCTGTGTCTCCTCAGCTTCGTTTGTAAAGTCAAATACCGGACCCCTGAATTTTCCTTCGGGCTTGTCCTCAGACTTTGTTTCCTCAGCCTCGTTTGTAAAGTCGAATACCGGTCGCTGCGGAGCTTCCTCCTGTTTTTCCTCAGGCTTTGTTTCCTCAGCCTCGTTTGTAAAGTCGAATACCGGTCGCTGCGGAGTCTCCTCCTGTTTTTCCTCAGGCTGTGTCTCCTCAGCTTCGTTTGTAAAGTCAAATACCGGTCGCTGCGGAGTTTCCTCAGGCTTATCCTCCTGAGCTTTAGCCTCAGTTTCTTCCGGCTTTTCAGCTGTGTCCGCATCCGGTGTCACATTTGTATCGATACCGGATGCTTTTGCTCTTTCAGCTTCATCGGGAGTCTCACCCTCACCGCCATTAAAGAAATTGAACACCGAGGTTCTCTGCTCCGGCGCCGGAGTATCGGATCCATCAGAGCTTCCGTCCCCAAGAGGATCGTAATTATCGTCACTCCAATTTCTTCCGCTGCTTGTTTCACCCAGACCGATAAGTCTTTGTGTACCGGTCTCATTGATATTCTCAGGCATCTGGTGCATATGTATATTCGGTGTGATACCGAACATAGGCACACTCCAACCTAGTGCATACACGAAGCTCTCCACTACATAGCTCGCCCATTTTTCCGCCATGCACGCATCTGTCGTAAGCACCTTAATGGATTGAAGTATTGCAATACATCTGTCGATCTCAGTCTCCTCATGTGCAAGATACAGAGCGTTGCACACACCCTGCTCATACGCATCGAGAAAAACCTTTCTCTCCTGTTTAAGATCAGGAATAAACTCATCGAGCAGGGCCCTCAGCTGGATCCCGTCGATCATCACATCCACTCCATAGGTCTTAACGATATACCGCAATGCCTCCTTTGCATTCTGGAACGTCAGCTTATCCTTTTTTTCTTCTTCAAGCTCAGCTCCGCAGAAAGGACACCGGATAATAAGGCTGGCACGAGCATTTGTTTTCCACTCACTGCCGCACTTTTTACACTGCATTGTATATCACCGCCTTTTGTGGAATTTCCACTTTCAATGAACAAATCATGATTTAAAAATCCCTCTCTGAGTAAGATTACTATTCTAACTATACTAAATTTTCAATGAAATTTCAATAGTAAATAATTTGTTTTTATATATTTTACCAAGTGTTCATAATTTACCACCAAAACGCATCATGTCCGGACCTCCCTCAGGAAAATCACGGACACATCTGCCGGCAGTGTATAGCGGCGCAGCTATCTCCGTTTTCAGAACAGACACAAAAAAGCTGCTCCTCAACTCATGCTGTACAGCAATACACAGTCCATTTCTTCATCAGTCCATAAAGTACGGTCAAAAAAAGATGTCTTTAAAAAAACGGAATGACCCGAATTTAATAAAAAACACCTTAAAATCTTCTGATTATCGAAGGTCAATAGTAACTACATAAATATTATACTAAATTTCAGCCTGACATTCAATATTTTTTTGCATTTTTTATAAAAATCTTGCACGAAATTTAAGTTTTATTTTTTTGCAAATTACACAATTATTCCTTTTCTGCAAAATAAAATCATTATTCTCACATAAATAGTTTTGTTTAAACCACTTCCCCCACCCGTCAGGAAGGAGAAAGTGAATAGTGAATAATGAACAGTGAATAGTTGTGGTACATTTTCGCGCAGCGAAAATGAATTATAGTAAGTGTGATAAAAACTGCGGCTTAATACCGCACAGGCACATAAAGCCGAGGAGAGAATAATATTTACTTTCTGATTAAACAATCAAAGCGCTGCACAGGGAGCGCTTTGACTGTTTCTGCAAATCACTTCCCCCACCCGTCGGGGTGGGGGAACCACGCATCAATCGCAGCCCTTACAGCACTCGGTCATGCTTTTGCCGACCTTGTAGCTGAAAGCATACTTCACGGGTATTTTAATGCAGACTCTCTGAACGATGATAAGATGGCACTCATCCGGCTTACCGCCGTCAGCGCACACTACTTCAGGTGCCGAACAGCACTCTGCTTCTATTCTTCCGATTTCCGCCTTTGGAGTAATATCCACAGGGACATTTATATCCACATAATGCTTCACATCTTTTTTACACTCTTTTTTACAATCCTTGTCATCCTCAGGTCTGTCAGGATAAGGCTCATACATGTTGTTCATAAATACACCACATTTCATATTCTTTGTTTTTTGTAAGGACATCCTTGAAGCAACGCCGCACATAGACCGCCTTACGGCTTATCACCACATATGCAGCACTATCTCTGTGCGTTATAACCTTAAATCGTCCTTACAGTTTCATTATATGAACACGCAGTATCTTATGTTACTTTAGGGAACCTCTAAAAACCTCCTTCACGGACATTTTGCTGTGAATTTTCCCGCATACTGCGTTGTCAAGCCTTTTAATACACAGAGTATTAATGCGGCCGGCGAGCCGCCGGACCCGAATTTGTTTTGATAGAATAAATACTTTATGAGGTATATTTATTATCAAAACTTAAATTGAAAGCGGAAGCATTCCGCCGCCTTGTCTGCGAAAAAATTCACGGACGCAAACTGTCTCGTGTCCCGGTTTTTAGAGAACCCCTTTATTTTAATTCCAAAGCTCAGAGAATGAACATTCCACTTTATAACACAACGTAAATAGATATGTTTTCGCCAGCACCCGCATGAAGTACCCTTGAGGTACGAAAACGAACAACTATTATTCGTTTTTAAGTCTTCAGTCTTCAGTATTAATTATTTTTTTCAGCTCCTCATACACAGCTTCCGCGAGCAGCTTATGAGACTCAGCATTAAGGTGTATACCGTCAGAAGCGTCACATTTCACAATATCGCAGGCGGCGAAATATTCACACCCAAGCTTTCTTGCAAGCTCCCTGTAATTATCCCTGAGACGCCTTGATTTCAGTATACTTTCGTCATCAAAGTTTTCCGCAAATCTTCCGCTCTTTACACCCTCTTCAACGTATGCAGGGCACATGAGCAATATCCTTGTTCTGCTGTCAAAAAGCTTTATCTGAGATACGATTACTTCAAGCCCCTGAGTTATCGTTTCAGCATCAGCGCCGAATTTTATCTTACAATCGTTTGTACCGAGCATTACCACAGCGATATCTATCGGATAGTTTTCTTTCAGTATTCCTCCAAGCATCTTGCTGCCGTTTCTGTCCGGAGACACATCATCATCAAAGACAGTAGTTCTTCCGTTAACTCCGCCTTCTATCAGTTCATATCCATCCGTCAGGAGCAATTTTTTAAGGCGTCCCGTCCATCTGGTATTTTCATCGAAGCGTTCACCCAAAGCCGGAACATATCCATATGTATTTGAATCGCCGAAGCACAATATTTTTTTCATATCCATTTCCCTCCGCAAAGCGGTATCGCACACGCATATCCCAAGCAGGATTTAAACTCACAGTAAATCAGATACAATAGTCATCTCCTGATGCGCCGTAGAAGTTATCGAGGATATCCGTCAAAGTTATCCCGTCAAGATAATTCTGTATCACCTCATTAAGGCCCTTCCACACCGGCAGAGTGATACACTCTTCTATTCTGGGGCAGGTATTCTCTTCAAATTCAAGACAAGCAACAGGAGCGAGGCTGCCCTCAGTAAGTCTGAGGATTTCCCCCACTGTATACTGGTCAGCGGGTTTAGCGAGCATATATCCGCCCTGATATCCCCTGTTTGCCCTGAGAAGTCCCGACTTACTCAGAAGCGGCACTATTTGTTCAAGGTATTTTTTAGATATCTGTTGTCTGTTCGAGATATCCTTCAAAGAGACATACCCATCATCCTTATGTTGTGCAAGGTCAAGCAGCATTCTCAAAGAGTACCTGCCTTTTGTTGATATTTTCATGAAAACACATCCTTAAAAAACTTTACCCCATTATACCATAGGTTTCCTAAGTTTTCAAGCGGCAAGCTGCCGCTCCCGATTCGCGGCGCAAAGCCTGCACTCCCGATTCGCGGCGCAAAGCCTGCACTCCCGATTCGCGGCGCAAAGCCTGCACTCCCGATTCGCGGCGCAAGGCTTGCGCTCCCGATTCGCGTTACGACTTTTAAATGATAGGGTAGGTTTGCGTCCGCGATTGACGGCGCAGACTCGTCAGATAATATTCCCCATCCGCCGGCGCAGGCTAAGAGCCTGCTGTTTCGGCTGTTCCATTCGGATATACAGTCTCTTTCCCTACTCAACTTTATGCGCCTGTACGGTATTAAGTCATAGTTTTTATTATACTTACTATATTTCGTTTTTGCGTGAGCAAAAACGTACCATCATTACACATTAAAACTATAGACGTGAACAGCAATAGCCAAAGTGCTCTCTAAAGAGCGCGACGCGGACGGTTCAAGTAAAAGTATATGCGTTCTAAGTCGTCCTGCGGGGTCACCCGCCGCGGACGGTTCAAGTAAAAGTATATGCGTTCTAAGTCGTCCTGCGGGGTCACCCGCCGCGAACGGTTCAGGTAAAAGTATATGCGTTCTAAGTCGTCCGGTGCGGTCACGCACCACCGCTGAATTTGTTTTTGCATTGATGAGAGGTCAGTTTTTTGCCGGAAAGAATGTCTGCGATAAGCTCGATAGAAAACTCCTCCGCTCTGTCAGCAATATCAAAAAAGCTTTCGGTGTGTTCTCTGCCGTCAACGGCAGAGAACCACTCTTTATGTTTCATGTTCGCATAATCATTCTGTATATCCGGATAGTCCCTCCTGAATAACGTGGAAGCTATCGGACTTATACCCAGCGCCCTTTCGCACGATTTTACGAACCTGTACTTTATACCCGTTCTGTCGTTGAGCAGCGCAAGTCCCATGTGCCAGTCCTTCTGAACCTGAATAAAGTCCGACTCGACCACTCTTTTTTTGTAATGCCAAAGGAAATATCCCTGCAATGCCCTCGCAATGGTTTCGTTGACCGCCTTGTCGAGAGGCGCCGCATCTGACAGTCTGAAACGTGATATTTTTCCTCTTTGCTCCATACGCAGGAATAGAGAATCAAGGTTTGCCTCTATTTCATTGTGGCATACAGACTCATGCTTTCCTTTCTGCCGATACGCCATCTGTTCCGAAAAATACAGCACAAAGGGATGCGCCAAAGAATCGAAGGCATAGTGCGTAACAAACCCAAGCGCATAGCTCATAGCGATATCATCTCTTGTCAATTCAGCATAGCTGACGAGATAATTCAGCAGAACATCCGCAGGCTCATTGTGCATTTTTGTACCGTATTCTCTCAGGCTTCTCTGTTTCTGAAACGGGAGCATACTATGGCAGAACAAGATATCCGGACCTGACGCTCCCCACAAAAACGCCGTATGATTTATTCTCAGCTGCGGTCTTATATCAATCAAAGCAGAGCACACTCTTTCCGCAAGCAAATAATGTGAAATTACAGCAGGCATCTCCAACACACTCCTTCAGCGGCACGTCCGGAAATAATAGTAAATACAGATTCCCATAGTAATCAAAATAGTGGTCAGTGGTTAGTGGTCAGATAAAAAGTTCAGATTGTACCCCAAGCTTCTCCCCACTTTTTTATAAGTTATAAGTTTTCAGTATTGATTAAATCATTTATTCTATGACCGTCAGTTTGGCAAAGCCTGCCATAAGCTTTTTTGTGCCAACGGTATCAAACGCTATCTCCAACATATAGTCAGAAGCCATAGGCTTTGCGCTGATTATCATTCCTTCACCAAAGGCCTTATGCTTTACCCTCATACCGGTAGTATATACAGCATCAGATTTTTTCGCCCCGGCAGAAGTTATTGTTCTGCTCATGGCAATATCCGCTCTCCTTGCCGCCTTAGGCGTTGGCATAACAAAGTTCGGGTCTACCTCTATCTTTTTTCTTTTATACTCTTTTATATCGTCAGATATTTCCTGTATAAATCTCGACTCTCTGTTTCTGTTGGTTCTTCCGTATACCAGACGGCTGTCCGCACTGATAAGGTACAGCTTTTTCTTAGCCCTTGTTATACCAACATAGGCAAGTCTCCGTTCCTCCTGCATATCCTCTTCGCTCAGCGTAGACTGATATCCGGGAAATACATTTTCTTCCATACCCGGAATGAAAACATTTTCAAACTCAAGACCCTTTGCAGAGTGCAGTGTCATCAGAACCGCCTTGTCATCAGACTCGTCATATGAGTCAACATCCGTCATAAGTGCTGTCTCCTCCAGAAAGCCCTGTAATGTAGGTTCCTCATTTTCTTCTTCGTAGTGTACGATACTGGAAGTCAGCTCATGCACGTTGTCCACAGCGGCTTCACCGTGGTCGCTTGCTTTCAGGATAAAAGCTTCATAGTCCAGTTTTTCCACCAGTTTCTCGTACATATCGGAAACGGGCATATCTTCAAGCATTTCTGCCATCTCTTCTATCATGTCGCAGAATTCGTTAAGCTTTGCGCTGCTCTTCACAAGAGCCTCAAACTCATCTGCCTGACGCATTGTCTCAAACATACTCTGTCCGAGCGTACCGCTTATTTCTTCAAGACTGCTTATAGTTTTTTCACCGATACCTCTTTTGGGAACATTCAGTATTCTTTTAAGTCTGATGTTATCACTCGGATTGCTTATCACACTGAGGTATGCCATCATATCTTTTATTTCCCTGCGCTCATAGAACCTGTGACCGCCGATTATCTTATACGGCACACTTTCCCTTACAAGAACACGCTCTATATTCTGCGACTGCGAATTCATACGGTACAGCACAGCGCAGTCAGAATACCTTCCGCCGTTTTTCACACATTCTTTTATCTTTTCAGCGATAAAGGAACCTTCGTCTCTTTCGTCCAACGCCTTGTAGCAAACTATTTTTTCACCAACCTCATTCTGGGTCCAGAGAGCCTTATCCTTTCTCTGCTCATTATTTTTTATAACGCTGTTTGCCGCTGTCAGAATATTTTTTGTAGAGCGGTAATTCTGTTCAAGCTTGATAGCACGGGCATTATCATAGTCATCCTCAAAGTACAGGATATTCCTTACAGTTGCCCCTCTGAATTTATAGATACTCTGGTCATCGTCACCCACAACGCAGATATTCTTATATTTTCCTGCAAGCATATGCACAAGCTCATATTGTATTTTATTTGTATCCTGATACTCGTCCACCATTATGTACCTGAACTGTTCCTGATACTTTTCAAGCACATCAGGATACTTTTTAAAGAGCTTCACAGTATTGAATATGATATCGTCAAAATCCATAGCATCTGCTTTAAGCAGTCTGTTCTGATACAGCGTATATATTTTGGATATAGATATCAGTCTGCTGTCCACACCTGCATTTGCCTTATAGGCTTCTGTGTCTGTCATACTATCCTTAGCATTTGATATTTCCGCCGCAGCGCTTTTTACAGGTATCATTTTTTCGTCGATATTAAGTGCCTTGATACAGTCCTTGATAAGTCTTTTCTGGTCATCCGTATCATATATGGTAAAATGACTTGTATAGCCCAGATATTCGCCATAGCGTCTCAGTATTCTTGTACAGCAGGCATGGAATGTAGAAGCCCAGATATCATTTTCCACAGTGCCTACTCTTCTGCAAATTCTTTCCTTCAGTTCATTTGCCGCCTTATTTGTAAAGGTTATTGCAAGTATTCTCCAGGGCGACACCTTGGACACCGAAAGTCTGTCCGCCAGTTCATCCGACAGCGGCGTATTATTTTCAGCGGCACTGAGTATCTCGGATACTTCTTCATCGCTGTATTCACCGAATACTCTGTCGCTTTCAGCTGCCTCACCCCACCGCAGGATATTAGCCACACGGTTAACCAACACAGTAGTTTTACCGCTTCCGGCACCTGCAAGAAGAAGCAGCGGACCTTTAACGGTAAGTGCCGCCATCCTCTGCATATCATTCAATGATGAAAACTCATTCTCAATAATTTTT
The DNA here is from genome assembly GCA_946186665.1 of uncultured Clostridia bacterium. Classification (GTDB taxonomy): domain Bacteria; phylum Bacillota; class Clostridia; order Oscillospirales; family Acutalibacteraceae; genus UBA1213. The sequence goes on from CAMHOE010000026.1 coordinate 19,753, forward strand.
CTTCTTGCCTTAACAATATCTTCCACACGAATATTATTCATAATAATTTCTTCCCCTTTAACAATATGTTACTATCAAAAAATAATTCCAAATACATTTTACCGCAAAATCCCCCCAATGTCCACGACAAAATATTCCCCGGAGTGCCTCCGGTGTCGATTCACGGTGCAGAGCCTGCACTCCCGATTCACGGTGCAGAGCCTGCACTCCCAATTCACGCTCTCGTTCGCTAAAGCTCACTCTGATAGTATAACCGAACATCTTCCTATCCGCGATTGACGGCGCAGACTTGTATGACAATATTCCCCATCCGCCGGCGCAGCCTGGGGCTGCTGTTTCGGCTGTTTCATCCGAACATAAAGTCTCTCTCCATCTTCAACTTTATGCGGCTGTACAGTTCGGATTCTATCATTACGCCAACTATAATTCATAGGTGCAATGTAAGGTGCAATGTACAATGTACAATGTTCAATGTTCTGCGACAAAACTATAGACGTGCACAACAATAGCCAAAGTGCTCCTCTATGGAGCACGACGCGGACGGTTCAAACAAAAGCATATGCGTTCAAAATCGTCCTGCGGGGTCACCCGCTTGTCCTGTGGGGTCACCCGCTTGTCCTGTGGGGTCACCCGCCTATGTCGAAAAAATAAAAGATTTATAAAATTGCATAAATTTCTTGACAAAATAATGACGATTAGTATAAAATATATCATAGGCGAAATGTTCGTATATTTTGCCGTTAACGGTTTTTGTTTTCATCTCAATCACGCCGTTGATTTTTATAATAATTTTTATTTTTAGATATTCCATATGTCTCCGATTCGGAGCATTTTTTATGGAAGCTTATTTTCCCGTTTTTTTGTAAATACATTTTGTGTACCTGCAGCGCATCCAACCCGTACTGCGGATTGAGCCCTACAGGTCATCGGAGCATTTGCGTACCATTTGCCGGTCATCATCCGGCGCAATCCGGCACATATCATATTAATTGACCATGCCTGTGCCGGAATATTTTAATTTACGTTGGGGCGATTTAATAAGTAAAAAAATGAAAAATTGAATAAATCATACGGCACCTTTGAGCTGATATAACTGACCATATCTGAATTCAAGAAATCAAAAAACTAACTTAGGAGGTGTCAATTCAAAATGGATCCGATAATCGCAGTCATCCTGATTGTTGTCGCTGCCGCTGTTGCAGGCACAGGTGCTTTCTTCGGAGGTATCCAGTACAGGAAAAAGGTCGGCGAAACACAGATAGGCTCCGCTGAGACTGAAGCCAAGCGCATAGTTGAGGAAGCCAATCGTGAAGCCGAATCCACTAAAAAGGAAGCTGTTATCGCAGGCAAGGACGAAGCTCACAAGCTTATAACAGATGCCGAAAGAGAGATCTCAGACCGCCGCAAGGATATGCAGCGTCAGGAAAGACGTATCCAGCAGAAGGAAGAGTCTGTAGAGAAAAAGCTTGAAAATCTGGAGAAGAAGGAAGAAACTGTCAACCAGAAGATCAAAGCCGCTGAGCAGCGTCTTGAAGAAGCAGAAAAGATCAAACAGAGCGAATTTGAAATGCTTGAAAAGATTTCCGGACTCACTCAGGAAGAAGCAAAGGCTTACATTTTGAACGATCTTGACGATCAGCTCGTACACGAAAAGGCTGTCAAGATCATGGACTATGAGCAGAGAACAAAAGAACAGTCTGAAAAACGAGCAAGAGAAATAATCTCGCTTGCCATCCAGCGTGTTGCTGCTGATCATGTCAGCGAGTCCACCGTTTCAGTAGTTCCCCTTCCGGGTGACGAAATGAAGGGACGTATCATAGGCAGAGAGGGCCGCAACATCAGAGCCATTGAAACTCTGACAGGCGTAGATCTTATCATTGACGATACGCCCGAAGCCATCACACTTTCGTGCTTTGAGCCTGTCAAACGAGAAATCGCACGTGTCACTCTTGAAAAGCTCATCGCAGACGGAAGAATTCATCCTGCACGCATCGAAGAGATGTACGAGAAAGCACGCCGTGAGGTAGAGTTCATGATCAAGTCCGAAGGTGAGCGTGCGATAATCGAAGCAGGTATCAACAGTATACATCCGGAGCTTGTAAAGCTTCTCGGCAGACTCCACTTCCGCACAAGCTACGGACAGAACGTTCTGGATCATTCTCTTGAAGTTGCCTATCTTGCCGGCATCATGGCATCCGAGCTTGGACTGGAGCCTACAATGGCACGCCGTGCAGGACTTCTACACGACATCGGCAAAGCCCTTGACCATGAGATTGAAGGTTCGCACATCGAGATTGGCGTTGACGTAGCGCGCAAGTATAAGGAGAGCGAGATAGTAGTTCACGCAATTCATGCACATCACGGAGACGTTGAAGCCAAGACAATAATCGCGTGTCTTGTACAGGCTGCCGATGCAATATCCGCAGCGCGTCCGGGAGCAAGGCGAGAGAATCTTGAAAACTACATAAAGCGTTTAGAGAAGCTTGAAGAAGTGGCGTCATCATTTGAAGGTGTTGAGCGCAGCTTTGCGATACAAGCCGGACGAGAGATACGCATTATAGTAAAGCCAGATGCCATCAAGGATGAGCAGATGGTACTTCTTGCCCGTGACATCTGCCGCAAGATAGAAAACGAAGTAGAGTATCCAGGTCAGATAAAAGTCAACATCATCCGCGAAAGCCGCGCCATCGAATACGCTCGCTAGTGCAGAGCCTGCGCATGCGGCTGTTTCATAAAATATTCAGGCACATTATCCTTTCAAAGATAATGCGCCTGTTTTTTTGTGCCTAAATTATTTCTCCCTAAAAGTTTTCTGGGAGCTTTTGTCCACAAAACAAAAAATTCTGCGGTTTTAGGAAAGGGTTATTCCCCATGTGACTGTCCGGATGCAAAGTTAGTTTTTGCTGAAGTCGGTGAGGAGCAGGTCTTTGTTGTGTTCAAGCGCCCAAGTGATATTCCACTCGCTTGTGAAGAGAAGCAGGTGCTTGCCCTTTAAATCCTGTATGCGCTTTGTGTCAGATGTAAGATTAAGCTTCTTCGGGTCAATGCCCTCGTTGTCTATCCAGCGTATCAGCTCATAAGACATATGCTCTAATATGATATCTACGTTGTATTCGTTTTTAAGTCTGTATTCGAGCACCTCAAACTGAAGCACACCTACAACGCCTACGATTACTTCTTCCATTCCGCCTCCAAGATTCTGGAAGATCTGTATTGCGCCCTCTTGTGCTATCTGCGTAATTCCTTTTACAAACTGCTTGCGCTTCATGGTATCCTTCAAACGCACCTGTGCAAAATGCTCCGGTGCAAAGGTGGGTATTCCCTCAAAACGCACTTTCTTTGACGGAGAACATACAGTGTCTCCTATGGAGAAAATACCGGGGTCAAATACTCCGATAATATCTCCTGCATATGCTTCTTCTATTACCTCTCTGTCCTGCGCCATGAGCTGCTGCGGCTGGGACAGACGCATTTTCTTGTCACCCTGAACATGATATACTTCCATAGACTTCTCATATCTGCCGGAGCATATACGCATAAACGCTATCCTGTCACGGTGAGCCTTGTTCATGTTTGCCTGTATCTTGAACACAAAGGCAGAGAATTTATCATCAAATGGGTCCACTTCTCCGTCCACTGTATTTCTCGGCAGAGGGGGCGTTGTCATCTTAAGAAAGTCTGCAAGGAACGGCTCCACACCAAAGTTTGTCAATGCCGACCCAAAGAACACCGGTGTAAGCTTACCATGACGCACCTGTTCAAGGTCAAGCTCATCTCCTGCGCCTTCGAGCAGCTCCACGTCATCTCTGAGAGTTTGCGCTAACGTATCGCCAAGCCTGTCGTCCAGCTCAGGGTCGTCCAGAGTCAGCTTGTCGGTATCCACCTCACGCTGTCCGTTGTTAGCTGTAAACGCAAGTATCTCCTTGCTTGCAAATTCATACACGCCCTTAAAATCCCTGCCGCATCCGATAGGCCAGTTCATAGGACAGGTATGTATACCAAGCACCTCTTCTATGTCCTCAAGCAGTTCATACGGACTTTTAGCTTCTCTGTCCATTTTGTTGATAAAGGTAAATATCGGTATATCACGAAGCAGACAAACCTTGAAGAGCTTTCTTGTCTGAGCCTCAACGCCCTTTGACGCATCAATCACCATCACGGCAGAGTCCGCAGCCATAAGCGTTCTGTAGGTATCCTCCGAAAAATCCTGATGTCCGGGTGTGTCTATGATATTTACGCAGTAGCCGTCATAATTGAACTGCATAACAGACGAGGTAACAGAGATACCTCTCTGTTTTTCTATTTCCATCCAGTCCGATACAGCGTGTTTATCCGTCTTTTTACCCTTTACCGAACCTGCAAGCTGAATTGTTCCGGTATAGAGAAGCAGCTTTTCGGTAAGCGTTGTTTTACCCGCATCGGGGTGCGAGATTATTGCAAAGGTTCTTCTTTTTTCTATCAGTTCTTTGTTATCCGTAGGCAAGTTCCTTCCTCCATTGACCCATAGTATTTCCCACAGCCGGACTTTGAAAACCATCTGCGGCTGTGTCCTCAAAATTATTTTATCGCTTTTTTAAAGCAATCCATAACATACTGAGCTTCCTCATCCGTAAGCTTGGAATAAAGCGGAAGAGTTATCTCATTTTTATACATATCAAACGCATTAGGATAATCGTCTATATCAAATCCCATCCGCTTGTAAGCCGTCATCATAGGCAGCGGCTTATAGTGAACATTAGCTGCCACACCAAAGCCTGCAAGTTTTTTTATTACCTCATTGCGGTACTCCTCATCCTGCCACATAAGCTTCACAAGATAGAGATGGCCGCTTGAGAAAAACTTATCCTTCTCCGAAAAATGCTGAAGCACAGACACACTCTGGTCTGACAGCTCACGGTTATAAAACTCTATAAGCTTTTTTCTGCGCTTAAGCATTGCAGAAAATCTTCTCAGCTGTGCAATACCTATGGAAGCCATAATATCGGTCATATTGCACTTGAAGTACGGACCTATGATATCGTACTCCCACGCTCCCAGCTGAGTTTTTGAAAGCGCATCCTTAGACTGTCCGTGCAGCGACAGAAGCATAAACTGCCTGTAAAGGTCATCACTGTCAAGGCCGTCATGTTTTTTCCATGTTACAGCGCCGCCCTCACCGGTCGTCAGGTTCTTTACCGCATGGAACGAAAAAGCTGTGAAGTCTGCCAGTGCGCCTGTTTTCTGATAATTCCGCCTTGCCCCGAAGGAATGTGCCGCATCAGCCAGCACAACAACTCTGCCGAACACCTCCTGAAGAGGGCTGTTCGGAACAAACAATGCACGTTTACCCATAACGGCATCATATATCCTGTCATAGTCACAGGGAACGCCGCCCAGATCTACAGGTATCACCGCTTTAGTATGGGTATTGATAAGGTACGGCAGTCTGTCATAATCCATCTGTACGGAATTAGGCGCACAGTCTATCATAACAGGCTTTGCCCCCACATGGCATACAGCACTGGCAGTTGCCGTATATGTATAAGCAGGGACTATCACCTCATCACCCTTTGTCACTCCCAGAATCCTGAGTGTCATCTCCAGCGCAGCGGTACAGGAATCAAGGCATACCGTTTTTTCGCTCATACAGTAAGAAGTGATCTGATTTTCAAATTTTTTTGTTTTCGGACCTGTTGTTATCCATCCGCTCCGAAGTGTATCCGTCACCTCAGCTATTTCCTCATCGCCGACATCAGGCGGCGAAAACGGTATCTTCATCATTACTTGTTCCTCCCTCACAGGTCATCATTCACAAACGCATTCATCCGCATACGGACAAAAAATCAATCATCCATACCGTTCTGAAGCTTTGCCGCTTTAAGTGTATTTTTCATAAGCATAGCTATAGTCATAGGACCCACGCCGCCCGGCACAGGTGTAATATAGGATGCCTTAGGCTCAACCTCAGCATAGTCCACATCTCCGCAGAGCTTTCCGTTTTCATCACGGTTTATGCCCACATCCAGCACTACAGCGCCCTCCTTGACCATATCAGCCTTGACGAACTTTGCTCTGCCGACAGCCGCAACGAGGATATCCGCACTGCTGCATATTTCTTTAAGGTTCTTTGTTTTGCTGTGACACACTGTTACCGTACCGTTCTCATGCAGAAGGAGCATAGACATAGGCTTGCCTACGATATTGCTTCTGCCGATAACAACACAATTCTTACCGCTGACATCTATACCTGCAAAGTGTATCAGCTCCATAACACCTGCCGGCGTACACGGCAGGAAATGATAATCGCCTATCATAATTTTACCCACATTGGAAGGATGGAAGGCATCCACATCCTTATAGGGTGAAATAGCGTTTATCACTGCCTTTTCGTCCAGATGCTTTGGAAGGGGCAGCTGACAAAGGATACCGTTTATTTCTTTTTTATTGTTAAGCTTATCTATCAGGTCAAGCAGTTCCTCCTGAGTAGTTTCTGCCGGCAGTGCATATTCCTCCGACACAAAACCCACTTCAGCGCACGCCTTTTTCTTATTGTTCACATAAACTCTTGAAGCTGGGTCATCGCCCACTATAATAACAGCCAATCCGGGAGTAACTCCCTTCTCTTTAAGTCTCTCACACTCTTCCTTAACGTCTGCTCTTACCTTAGCAGACACTTCCTTTCCGCTTATAACCTTTGCCATTTACAAAAACACTCCTTCTCCATTATGTTGGTGGCTTCGCCCCCAAGCCCCTGACCAGGGGCTCTGCCCCATGGACCTCGCAGCCTTTGAAAAGGCTGGCGAAACTTTTAATATTATTAAGTTAATGACATTGGCGCAGCCCCTGCACCCGTCTTTTACTTTCAATACAGTTTCTTCGCATTAAATATCACAAAAGAATTTCAAACTGCTTTTCAGCTTAGTTACCGCTTGCTTCTTTTGTATCGGAGCCTTTATTGTCCTCTGCTTTTTTGTCGTCTGAGTTTTTCTCCGATGATTTATCAGCCGCTTCTTTACCGTCTGAGTTTTTCTCCGATGCTTCAGCTTCTGCGGCTTTATCCTCTGAAACTTCAGCTTCGGCTTCGCCGCTGTCAATATCAGAGCTGTTCGCCGCGCCGCTGCTCAAAGTCTCAACAGCCTTATAGGTACGCTTTCTGAACACTATCAGAAGCACCACACCTGCAACAACGGTTGCTGCCGCCAGTATCTGCGACACACGCAAGCCCAGAAAGGGTATATACAGACTGTCTGTACGAAGACCTTCAACTATCATTCGTTCTGACCCGTACCATACAAGGTACATAAGAAATATCTGTCCGTCATATTTCCTGAATTTCCGGCTGAACAGATACAGCAGCACGAACCCTATCAGGCACCAGAGCGACTCATACAGGAAGCACGGATGCACACCGACACCGCCGGTATTCTCACTCACCATCCTCCACGGAAGGTCTGTTTCTGTACCGAATGCTTCCTGATTGAAAAAGTTGCCCCAGCGTCCAAGTCCCTGTCCGATAAGGAAACCCATCATGGTAATATCCAATATAGCAGGTATCGGCAGTTTCTTTATCCTTGCAACTGTACAGCCTCCTGCCAGTGCGCCTATTACACCTCCGTATATGGCAAGTCCTCCATTATGGATAGCGAACAGTTCACCAAGATTTTGAGAATAATAATCCCACCTGAAAGCCACATAATATAGTCTTGCTCCCAGTATACCGCATATCAGCCCCACCAGTACACAGTCGATAAAGCCGTTCTGATCTATTCCAAAGCGTCTGAGGTTCCTGAGTGCAAATATCAGAGCAAGCATGAAGCCCACCCCGATGATAACACCGTACCAGTAGATCTGAAAATTCCCGACAGATAACGCAACAGGGTTAATGTCCAGATCTATCCCCAAGCCGGGAAATTGCACATTATACATCCTTATTCCTCCGCCGCGCCGTCGATTCCCTTTATAACTGACAGAGCGCAGTTATCCGGGTCAAGCTGGGATTTCAGTCTTTCATTGACATCCTCAAGGGTCAGCTCCGATATGATATCAGCAGACTCAAAAGCTCCCCTGCCCGTAAACTCCGCGCTTATCATTTCAGAAGCTATTGCATATGTGCTGTCAAAGCCATACGCTATCTTGCCGTAAGCCGCCATTTTAGCGTTTTCAAAATCCTCTTTGCTTATGCCGGTTTTATGAAGCTCTCTTACTGCATCCTTAATTATTTCGGCTGTCCTTTCGGGGTCTTTTGTCTCGCCGTCAAAAAGTACAGCCCTGTAGCCTCTGCCCTCAAAATATTCTGTGCCGAAGCTTGAATTTATCAGTCCCTCATCCATCAGCTTCCTGTACAGAGCAGAACCTGCGCCTGCAAAAGCTTCAAGAATGATATTGGTACAAAGAGCTTCTTTTGTGCTTATGAACTCCTCAGGTGCATCCTCCTTGAAGCCCAGTGTAAACATAGGTACTGCAACAGGCAGCTTCTGTTCAACATATTTTTCCCGAACTTCATAGGGTTCCTTCGGGATAATGCTTTCCGTCTGTACCGGCTCATTCTTTTTGAGCTTTTTGTCCGCAATTTTCAGTACCGTATCCGGATCAACATCACCAGCCACACACAACACCATGTTGTTAAGATTGTAATAGCTGTTGTAGCACTCATAAAGTATCTCAGGGGTTATCTCTGCTATGGACTCAACACTTCCTGCTATATCCTTGTTTACCGGGTGTTCGCTGTACATAGCCTGTAAGAGATTCATCATAGACCGCCAGTCAGGATTGTCCTGATACATTTTTATCTCCTGACCGATTATTCCCTGTTCCTTTGCAACTGTCTCAGGGGTGAAGTAAGGCGACTGTATCAGATCAAAGAGTATCTCCAATGACTCCTCAAACTTATCAGTACACAAAAACAGGTAGCAGGTCACATCAAAGCTCGTATACGCATTTGCAGAAGCGCCTGTTTTTGCGTAGAGCTTAAAAGCGTCTCCCTCTTCACTTTCAAAGAGCTTATGCTCCAGATAATGTGCCGTTCCGTCCGGCACCTTAACTTTCTTTCCGTTATGGATAAACTCAGAGTTAATGGAACCGAAATGCGTTCCTATCACTGCATAGGTCGACTTGAACCCTTCCTTCGGGCTTACCATTATCCTCAGCCCTGAGCTGTGCTTCATCGTATAGTATTTTTCCCCGAAGCGTTCATTTTTAATTTCCGTAAAACTCATATTATTCCCGCAACAGCGGTCTGCACCTCTTTTCCTTAATTTCCCACCAGTGAAAATACCGTATCCGGCTTTATCTGCTTTGCAAGAGCCACTATCTGTTCTTTAGAGATATCGTCCGTCATAGCAGCGGCCTGTATCGGCGAATATATTTCATTGCGGATTATCATTCCCATATAGAAGCTTTGCAGTGAAGCAAGGCTGTCCATAGACGCAATAAAGGAATTCTTCACAGCAAGCTTTGCAGCGGTAAGCTCTTCATCTGTAATATTTCCGTTTTGCAGAAGCTCCAGCTGTTCACCTACAGCCTTTTCGGTTTTCTCGATGTTCTCAGTTTCAACGCCGCTGTCAATAAGAAGTATACCCTTATCGTTATCAGCCATACTTGCGCAGTAATAGCAAAGGCTTTGTTTTTCACGGACATTAGCAAACAGCTTAGAGGTAGGAGTTCCGCCCAGCATCGCAGACATAAGTGAATTTGCTATACGTCCTTTAAAATCTTCGGGAGCGGCGCATCTGTAACCCATAACAAGCTTTGACTGTACTATTTCATCCGTTTCCGCAATATGCTTTACTTCTCCCACATTGCTTACTACGGTCGTACGTCCTCCTGCCTTTCTCGGCTTTTTGGCGAAAAAGCTTTCAAAGCGGTCAAGCGCATTCTGAGGGTCAGCGCTGCCAAGCATGATAAGCTCCACACGGGAATTATCAATAAGCTCCTTCCATGCGGTATAGAGACTCTCCTGTGTCAGAGCCGCAACATCCTCACGGCTGCCGTTTCTGCCTATGGCGAAGGGTTCGTCACGGCACATATTTTCTATACAGCGATTAATAGCATAGGTACGTTTTTCGTTATATTCAGCATCAATATTTTCTATCAGCTGACGTCTTTCCTGTTCCACATCTGTTTCATCAAAGCAGCCGTTAATAAGCTTCGGGTCAAAGAGAATAGAGCAAAGCAGTTCTGCAAGCTCAGATGATACAGCCTCCCCGTTCAGCGAATATCTGTCATCCAGTCCGGCAGCCGCAAAGCTTATCATCTGGAAGTCGCCTTTTCTGTAAACAGAAGGATACAACGCTGCACCATAAAGCTCATTAAGCTTTCTGTTAAGAGCTGTATGGTCAGGATAAGCCTTACACGCCCTTGTCAGAACGCATGACAGCAGGGCATTTGCCGCAGCGGTCTTTCTTGTCAGGGGAGTAATAAGGGTCGCGCCTATCCGTCCCTTTTTAAATCTGGTATCGACAACACTGCTGAAGCCCACACCCTCACAAATCTGTTTTCTTATAAACTCCGACACGATTTTCTCTCCTTCCGGCGGCAATAGCCACACAAATTAATATTCCATATTATGGGAACCTCTAAAAACCTCCCTCACGGCGATTTTGCTATGTCTTTTTCCGTATACTTCGTTATCAAGCCTTTTAATACACAAAGTATTAATGCGGCTTTCCGCCTCGTCTACGAAAAAATCCATGTACACAAACTCGCTCGTGTTCCGGTTTTTAGAGAACCCCTTATATTAGCTCAAAACTCAAAGTTCAAAACCCAAATCACTGACACTCAGACTTTTCACTTCAATTTATATAATTCCACATTCCGCTTCACACATTCCGGAATTTTAAACAACTCACTATAATTGTTTTCTCCGGCGCCCGTAGGAAGTGCCTTGTGGGTACGAAAACATACCGCCATTCCACTTTCCACTTTCCACTTTCCACTTTCCACATTCCATCTGAGTCTCTGTATCATTCACAAATAATGAGTTCCTGTGCATATGGCAGGGTCCTGATAAAATCACAGAAGGTATGCCATTCATCAAGCTTATGTGCTTTTCTTGCATGGTATATCCCGATAAGGTTTTCATAGTTCATGGTACAGGTTCTCATCTGCTCGTAGTTTGAGGGCAGCAGCTGAATGATATTGTACCATATATCCTTGTCCTTTGTCTCTATATATTCAAGCCTGAGTTTTTCAAGATGCTCTATAACTGTCCGCATAACTTCAAGAGTAGACTCATTCATATGGTCGCAGCTGAACTGAGACAGTTCAAAAGGCGCAGAGGTTATCTTATGCATAGTGCTTGTAGAATTTGCCACCGTACCCACTTTATATGTATCAAACTCTTTCCACCAATATATAGGTGCGGTGATATCCACCGACACAAAGACCTGACGGAGAAATTTTCTATGGTCGCTTCCTGCCTTGCGCAGGCGCACAGCGAGTGAAAGGTCATTTTCTCCAAGAACATAATTTCCGTCCTCGTCAAAATAGCTGTCTGAACGAGCCCAGCTGTTAAGAGGGTTCCTTGCTCCCCTCATAGCATTGTTGAGGTTCATGACCTCAGCATTTTTCACACTAAGCATATAAATTAACCCCTATCACTTTTTCTTTTTCTGGAAGCTGTAGCAAAAATGTGTTGTCACTGTATCCGGCAGAAGTCTCTTAACGAACTTCAGACACTTTATTTTCGGTGAAGGCACCACAAAGAGTTTGCCCTTCATAAGGCCGTCCAGTGCCTGAGACGCAGCCGTCCGGCTGTCTATAGGTGCTGATGAAAATTTCACATTTGCCACACTGTTAAACTCCGTATCCACAGGACCGGGACAGAGAGCGGTAATTTTGACATTGCTTTTCCTGCGTTTAAGTTCCTCATATATTGCCCCTGTCAGGCTTGTCACATAGTTTTTGGTAGCATAATAAGTAGCCATAAGAGGTCCCGAGAAAAATCCTGCTATTGACGCCACATTCAGGATATAGCCCTTATCCTTGTCTATAAAGTCCTTCAGGAAGAGCTTAGTCAGAACATGAACAGCGACAACATTAGTATCTATCATCTGAAGCTCCTTATCAAGGTCGGTTTCATCAAAGGAGCCGCACAGACCGAAGCCTGCGCAGTTAACAAGCAATTCAACATCTTCTTTTTGCAGCACCTCATGCAGCTTTTTACATTCCTCTATATGAGACAAATCACATCGCACGCACTTAGCGTGTTTACCAAGTTCTTTTTTAAGTTCCATCAATCTGTCTGTTCTTCTTGCAACGAGGATAACATCCCATCCTCTCACGACAAGTTCTCTTGCGATATCTCTTCCAATACCGGAGCTTGCGCCGGTAACAATAGCCTTCATAGCATACCTCCGAAAGTCTCAGATCCCATTTTTTAACTTACACCCCTATTCTATCACACATTCCCCTTTTTGGCAACCGGCAGCGCAGAGCCTGCACGTCAATCTAATTTGGAAATTATTTTGTTACTTTTCAGAATCAACCTTCTTTCTTGAGCTTGCCGAAAGGGCTTAAAGTGCGTTTTTTCTAATTAATTAAACCTGACAGGCATAGTAAAGTGTGCATAAGTCACTCAAAGATTATTCGCTTAACGCTCAAAATGACATCTTATTAATCTTTGTATCATTTTGATGTCTGAATTAGATTGACGTGCAGAGCCTGCGCTCCCGATTTGCGGCGGCGTTCGTACCCCAAGGGCACTTCCTTAGGGCTTGTTTGAAAAATAAAGATTGCACAAAAGCAGAAAAAGAAGTATCATA